>NZ_JBLWNV010000006.1:0-254509 GCF_048452805.1 Pantoea sp. K16
CAGTTGACTTTTAATCAATTGGTCGCAGGTTCGAATCCTGCACGACCCACCAATTAAGAAAAAAGCGCCCTCAGGGCGCTTTTTTTGTTTCTGCGGCACGGCGTTCCCCGTGCAGGGTGAGAACCTGCAGCAGGTTCGACTGAATCGCCGGGCGATTCAGGCTGATGCGACAGCATCACCCGAAGGGCGAGGCCCCGGATGGGCCGAGGCAATCCTGCACGACCCACCAATTAAGAAAAAAGCGCCCTCAGGGCGCTTTTTTTGTTTCTGCGGTATCTGATTACTTTTTCAAAGCAAAACGTGATTGGTTTTTAAAGTTGTCGATGAAGTTTGCCGCAAGCCGCTTTGAGATTGAGCCTGCGCAGAGAACAGGGTCAGATCGGAAAGACGCTAAAGCCAATCCATGACCTGCTCGACCCGCGCGATTACGCACCTCATCCCTGAGGTGCGCCCGTAGCCGGGCCAACGCGTTGCGTTGTTCAAAAACGCTCCCGGCGTTTTTGTCCCAGGCGCGGGACGCTTTCCTCTTCTGACCCTGTTCCCTGCGCGTTGAGCTTTTTCGTTGCGGCCAAATCCAGTCGGGTGCGAGTTTGTAAGCAGTCTGGAAAAGCCTCTGGCGATGGCTGTCGGCCCGCGCCATTCTCTTCTGACCCTGTTCCCTGCGCGTTGAGCTTTTTCGTTGCGGTCAGATTCAGTCGGGTGCGAGTTTGTAAGCAGTCTGGAAGAGGCTCTGCATTTTTAGTTTCTGCGATACCGACTATGCAGATCAGGGCAGACTATCTGCATCCTTACATCAACCGTCACGGCTTTTTCTTTGCCTTTGCTACTGCCAGGCTCTCCCAGATATGCATCACTGCATAGCTGCGCCAGGGACGCCACGACTGCGATCGCGCCTCCGCTTCTTTCGATGACATGCCGCCCAGGTTATTCCGGATGGCAATATCCTCTTTGGGAAAGGCATCCGGCCAGCGCAAAGCGCGCATCGCGATATAGTGCGCGGTCCAGGGACCAATACCCGGCAGGCTGATCAGTTTTTTGATGACCTCGTCTGGCGCCTGAGCGGCACTGAGACGAAGATCTCCGCTGGCGCAGGCATTTGCAAAGGCGATGATGGCGCGGGAGCGGGCGGCACTGACAATCCCCATCGGCGCGACATCGTCTACCGTCAGTCCGGCGATGCGTTCAGGATGGGCGGTGTAGCGGGTCAGATCGGCGAACGGCGTCTCACAGGGTTCGCCAAAGGCGGCGGCAAAACGGCTGCTGACCGTGGTGGCCGCTTTGACCGTCACCTGCTGGCCGATAATGGCGCGCACGCCCAGCTCAAAGGCGTCGAATGCGCCAGGCACACGCAGACCCGGATGCGAGATCAGGCTGGGTGCCAGCAGTGGGTCCTGCGCCAGACAGGCGGCGATACGCTGCGGCTGTGCGTCGAGATCGAACAGATCACGCAGACGGCGCAGCAGCAGAGGCAGAACCGGCGTCAGCGAGGTTGAGAGCGTCACCTGCAGCGCATTCTTTTGCGGCAGATGCGAAACAGAGACCCAGCCCCGGCAGCGGCCGAGCACCACGGTGCGTCGCCAGCAGCCATCTTCCACCGCCTCGACCTCTTTCATCAGATGCGTCTGCAAGAACCAGAGCATCGCCGCCCAGTCGTAGGGAGGGCGATAGGCCAGCCGCAGCGTCACACGGTCGCCGGGCTGCGCACACTGAGAGCCCGTATCGTCCCTGCGCAGCGCGCCTGGCGTCATGCGGTAACGCGCCTGGAAGACATCATTAAAGCGCCGCAGGCTGCCAAAGCCGCTGGCATAGGCAACGTCAATAATCGGCAGCCGGGTTTCGGTCAGCAGCTGTTTAGCCAGCAGCATGCGCCGCGTCTGCTTCAGTTCCAGCGGCGAGACACCCAGCTCCTGCTGCACGATACGGCGCAGCTGACGCAGGCTGATACCGAATTCAGCGGCAATTGCCTCCAGTCCTTCACGTTCCTCCAGCATGCCTTCCTCGATACGCTGAACCAGCCGCTCTGCCACACGGTGCGGCTGATCAACCGGCGCATTACCGGGTGCCAGTTCGGGCCGACAGCGCAGGCAGGGGCGAAAGCGGGCTTTCTCCGCCGCTTCGGCGCTGCTGAAGAAAAGGCAGTTCTTCTGCATCGGCGCTTTGACCGGGCAGACCGGACGACAATAGATACCGGTTGAGGTCACGCCAACAAAGAAAACGCCGTCAAAGCGGGTATCACGAGAGGTCAGCGCCTGATAGGCAATGTCGGGATCGAGCATGGCAGTTCTCCGGTAAATAAGCGCAGCCTACACCGGTGAATCCCGGCAGACTGGCTGTTTTCGGACAGCACAACAGTTTATCGCCATGACCGAAAACAGCCAGTCAGGCTGATGAAAAGTGCGATAATAGGCGACAGAACCGTGACGGGAGAATCACCATGTACTACTTCAAACCGATAGTCACCCCGGTGGGTGAACTGAAACTGGTCGCAAGCGATAGCGGCCTGGCGGGTATTTTGTGGGAAAACGACGATCCAAAACGCACCCGGTTTTTGCCGCAAACGCGCGATGACGATCATCCCATTCTGATCGAAACTGAGCGTCAGCTCAGCGAATACTTCACCGGTGCTCGTCGCTGCTTTGAGCTGCCGCTCGATTTTGTCGGCACTGAGTTTCAGAAAAAAGTCTGGCAGGCGCTGGTGGCGATCCCGTTTGGTGAGACGCGCAGCTACAGCCAGATTGCGCGGGAGATCGGCCATCCGCTGGCGGTGCGTGCCGTCGGGGCGGCCAATGGGCGTAATCCGCTCTCGATTGTCGCACCGTGCCACCGCGTGATTGGAGCCAACGGCAAGCTGACCGGCTTTGCGGGCGGACTGGATATCAAAGCCTTTCTGCTGGCACTGGAAGCGCCGCAAAAACCGCTGGTACTGGCAGATGAAACGCAGCCCGGCAGGGTCGGCGCTGTGATGCAGACAGAATAAATATCGCACGACACAGCCAGGCTTTTCCGCTATCGTGTTTAGCATATAAAACACGATGGCGGATTAGACGCCATAAGTCGCCGAAACAGGCGATTTTCGTTAATTAGACAAAACGAGAGCTGTGTCATGAGTGTGATGTTCGATCCAGAAAGCGCCGTTTACCCCTTTCCGCCCAAACCCGCCCGTCTGAGTGACGACGAGAAGGCGTTCTACCGTGAGAAAATTAAAGCGCTGCTGAAGGCGCGAAACGCAGTGATGGTGGCGCACTACTACACCGATCCGGAAATTCAGGCGCTGGCAGAAGAGACGGGCGGCTGCGTTTCCGACTCGCTGGAGATGGCACGCTTTGGCAGCAACCATTCGGCGACGACACTGCTGGTGGCGGGCGTGCGCTTTATGGGGGAAACCGCCAAAATCCTCAGCCCGGAGAAAACCGTACTGATGCCGACGCTGCAGGCGGAGTGCTCACTGGATCTCGGCTGCCCGATTGAAGAGTTTAATGCCTTTTGCGACGCCCATCCCGATCGCACTGTGGTGGTCTACGCCAATACCTCGGCGGCGGTAAAAGCGCGGGCCGACTGGGTGGTGACCTCAAGCATTGCGGTCGAGTTGATTGAGCACCTCGACAGTCTGGGCGAAAAAATTATCTGGGCGCCGGATCGCCATCTTGGCCGCTACGTTACCCAAAAATCGGGCGCGGACGTGCTCTGCTGGCAGGGCGCGTGCATTGTGCACGACGAGTTCAAAACCCAGGCGCTGCAGCGTATGAAAGCGCTCTATCCCGACGCGGCAGTGCTGGTGCATCCTGAGTCACCGCAGGCGATTGTCGATCTGGCCGATGCGGTCGGCTCGACCAGCCAGCTGATTCAGGCCGCCAAATCCCTGCCACATCCGCAGATGATTGTGGCGACCGATCGCGGCATCTTCTACAAAATGCAGCAGGCGGTGCCGGATAAAGAGCTGCTTGAAGCGCCGACCGCCGGTGAAGGTGCCACCTGCCGCAGCTGTGCTCACTGTCCCTGGATGGCGATGAACGGCCTTAAAGCCATCGCAGAGGCGCTGGAGTCGGGTGGGGTGGAACATGAGATTCAGGTGGATGAGACGCTGCGTGAGGCGGCGTTACTGCCGCTTAATCGCATGCTATCCTTTGCAGCGGAACTTAAACTCAACGTGAAGGGAAACGCGTAAGCGTTTTCCGGACAGGTGCTCAGCATGGACTTCTTCAGCACACACAATATTCTGGTTCACATTCCTCTGGGTGCCGGAGGCTACGATCTCTCATGGATTGAGGCTATCGGCACGCTGGCGGGCTTACTCTGCATCTGGTTTGCCAGCCTGGAAAAAATCATCAACTATCCCTTTGGCCTGATTAACGTCACGCTGTTTGCGGTGATTTTCTTTCAGATCCAGCTCTACGCCAGCCTGCTGCTGCAGCTCTTCTTTTTTGCCGCCAATATCTACGGCTGGTACGCCTGGAGTCGGCAAACCTCCGATCATCAGGCGGCGCTGAAAATCCGCTGGCTGCCGCTGCCTAAGGCGCTGGCCTGGACGGCGGGCTGTGTGATTGCGATTGCGCTGATGACCCTCTATATCGATCCGGTGTTTGCGCTGTTAACCCGTGCGGCCGTCACGCTGATGAACGGCGTTGGCCTGTCGGTGGCGATGCCCGCGCTGCAGCCGGATGCGTTCCCGTTCTGGGACTCCTGCATGATGGTGTTGTCGATTGCGGCGATGGTGCTGATGACGCGCAAATATGTTGAGAACTGGCTGCTGTGGGTCATCATCAACGTGATTAGCGTGATGATTTTTGCCCGTCAGGGCGTCTATGCGATGTCGCTGGAGTATGTGATTCTGACGCTGATTGCGCTGAACGGCTCGCGCATGTGGATCCGCAGCGCGCGGCAACAGGGTTCCCGCGCGCTGTCGGCTCAGTGAGTGTGCGCTTCGCCTTTAGCGTGAGCATGCTCATGGTCGTGTGAATGGCTGTGATCATGGCCGGTGGCGGCAGCGCCGCTTAAGCCGAGTTCACACTCGGCACCGGCACAGGGCTGATACTCCATCTGCACGGTCGCATGCGCAATCTGATAGTGCTGGCGCAGATAGTCGTGGATACGATGCAGCAGCGCATCGTGATCGTAAGGCGGGATCACCTGCGCATGCAGCGTCAGCATCGGCTTTTCGCCCACCTGCCACAGATGCACATGGTGAACATTGCGCACCTCTGCGATGTTCAGGGTGAGATCACGTATCAGCCGGTTCACATCCAGCGAACGCGGCGCCCCTTCCAGTAACTCCTGCAGACTCTCACGCAGCAGCGCCCAGGCGCTGCGCAGCACCAGCAGTGACACCAGCAACGACAGAATCGGATCGATTGGGGTCCAGCCGGTCAGCATAATAATCACCGCCGCGACAATCGCACCCACCGAGCCAAGCAGGTCGCCCATCACATGCAGCGCCGCGGCCCGCACGTTGAGATTCTTCTCTTCGCTGCCGTGATGCAGCAGCCAGAACGACAGAATATTGGCCAGCAGGCCGCCAATAGCAATCCCCAGCATCAGGCCGCCGGTCACCGGTTGCGGGTCGGCAAAGCGGCGCACCGCCTCCCAGACGATCAGTGCGGTAATGCCCAGCAGCGCAATGGCGTTAATAAATGCGGCCAGCGTGGTCAGACGCAGCAGGCCAAAGGTGTGGCGTGCATTGGGTTTACGGCGCGAGAACTGCACCGCCAGCAGCGCCATCATCAGCGCGGCGGCATCGGTCAGCATATGCCCGGCGTCGGCCAGCAACGCCAGTGAACCCGAGAGCCAGCCGCCAATCACTTCAGCCACCATAAAGACAACGGTCACCCCGAAGGCGGCCGCCAGACGCGTGCGATTACTATCCTGCCCGCTATGAGTGTGGGTATGTGCCATAAGATTCCAGTTTTTTCAGTAACCTGTTTGCTAATAATATCAGTAATTGCCACGTCTCAGACGTGTCCTGATGCTGTTTTGCCTGCTCCGCCAGTTGCTGGCTGAGCTGTGCGCCCTGCTCCAGTCCCACCAGTAACCAGCTTCCTTTCATCCGGTGCGCCGCTTCGGCGAACGGCATCCACTCCTCGCGCTCGCGTGCTTCGCGCATCACGGCCAGATCCTGCGTCACCGTGTTGTGCAGCGTCTGGCTCAGACGGCGGAGGAATTTCTCATTCTGCTGCGCCAGTTGCCACAGATTATCATCCAGCGCCGCCAGCGGATCTTCCTGCCACTCTGCCAGCAGCGCGCTGAGATCGGCTAACTGCACCGGTTTTATCATTACCCGCTCCCGCGCCTCCAGCGGTCGTGACAGCAGCTGGGCATCCGCGGAGCAGAGCACCCGCATCGCCTGACGCTTCCGCTGACGGTCACGCCGCCGCAGTATCCGCAAAAGCAGCGTGCCGTCAGGCCGCGGCATCATCTGGTCGATAAACAGCAGGTCATAAGGCTGCTGCGCATCGGCCTGCAGCAGCGCGCGTCCCTGCTCAAAGATGTCAGCCTGAATCGCAAAACGCGACAGCTGCTGCTGCATCACCAGCAGATTGGTCGGATGGTCATCGACAATCGCCACCCGCAGTTGTGGAAGGTCGGGCAGGGCGGTTTCATCCACGTGGTTTGCTGGTGCGCAGACCGCCAGTGGCAGCGTCACGGTGACCTGGGTGCCGTGACCGGGTTCAGAGGCAAGCCGGATGACGCCGCCCATCCGCTGCACCATTTCCCGGCAGATAAACAGCCCCAGGCCGCTGCCCTGCACCGAAACCGATTTACCGGACGGCGCCTGATACCAGGGATCGAACAGCTTCTGCTGCTCCTCTGGCGGAATGCCGCTGCCGCTGTCGCTCACCGTCAGAATCAGCTGTTGTTGCTGTGCGGCCAGCGTCAGGCGAATCGCGCCGTGGCGGGTAAATTTCAGCGCATTGGTCATCAGGTTGTTGACCACCTGCTGCAGGCGATCGGCATCGATCATCACGGCATCAGGCAGCGGCGTCAGCGCCTCGACGATCAGATGCGGGCCGTCTTCGCGCATTAACGGATGATAAAAGTGCTGCTGCTGATTGAGCCACTGCGCCAGCGCCAGCGGACGGGGCGCCAGGGTAAAACTGTTGCTCTCGATGCGCGCATGATCCTGCAGATCATTCAGCAACGTCAGCAGCGATTGCGCACTGCTGTGCAGCAGCGTCAGGTTCTGGCTGCTGTGCTGCTGCTTCTCCAGCTCCAGCAGTCCGAGGATCGCCTGCATCGGCGTGCGCAGCTCATGGCTGACGGTCGCCAGGAACTGGCTCTTCATCGCATTGGCGTGCTCAGCCTGTTCACGCTGCTGACGCTCCCGGCGCTGTTGCCAGTAGCGGCGCGCCAGCAGCAGCAGCAGTAGCGCAATGGCCGCACCTGCCACCGCCAGCACCATCATCGGCAGCGAACGCATCACCATCACGCTGCCGGGCTGTGGCGGGGTTGACCAGCTGTCGCGCATCTGACTCTGTGTGTCAGCCGGGATCTGCTGCAGCGCGCGATCCAGCAGGGTGCGCAGCACCGGCTGGTCAGCCGTCACGCCCAGCGCGATCGGCCAGGCGATGTCGCTGGCGGCAAAGGCGAGGTGGATGCGCGCATCATCGCGGCTGGCGATACGCCAGCGGGCGGAGAGCACGTTATCGACCAGCGCATCGATCTGCCCTTTTGCCAGCGCGTCATAGAGGCTATTACGATCGGCAAACTGCAGCGGCTGCAGATCCGCAGGCAGCAGACGCAGCGCCAGGTCATCCTGTAACACGCCGACCCGCTTGCCGCGCAGGTCGCGCCAGTGCGCCAGCGTATCGGGCTGGAGGGTGTAGATGCCCCACAGCGCGCGCCACACCGGCAGCGAGGTGCTCTGCATCGCATCGCCGTTCAGCGGCTGCATCAGCTGCAGCATCGCCTGCTGCTGACCGATCAGCGTGTTCGCCTGACGCGGATTGCTGACCCACACCGGTTCAAACTGCAGGCCGGTGCTCTGAGCTATCGCTTTCAGCAAATCCACGCCATAGCCTCTGGCGGTCCCGCTGGCATCGCGATAACTCCAGGGATAGTTGTCCGGTTCGGCGGTGTAAGTAATACGCGGATGATCGGCAATCCAGGCGCGTTCAGTGGGGCTGAGCATCAGGGTCTGCGTATCCTGGTAGCGCGGCAGGGTACTGCTCCAGCGCGCCTGCAGCGTGTTCATCAGTTCTGCTGGCAACTGACGCAGGCTCTGATTAATCCAGCTGATAAGCTCTGGATCGCGGGAGACCGCGCGCAGGTTGAGCTGTCCGGCCTCGATGTGTGAGGCGATCTGATAAATCTGGCCCTGTTGCAGCTGGCTCAGCAGAAATCCGGCGCTGGTCTCATCCGCCACCACATAATCATTCTGCTGATTCAGCAGGGTATAGAGCGCCTGCAGATCACTGCTGTAGCGTCGCCAGCTGTGGCGGGCCGCCAGCGCAGGCGGCAGTTGTGCCAGCGTGCTTTCGCTGATCGCCAGTTGGGCATTCTGGCTGTTAAACATCACGGCACGCTGGTTTTGCTGATTGCGGTAGACCCGAAGCGGGCTGCTGTACCAGTTATCGCTGCTCAGCGCGCCGGCTGGCAGGGGAGAAATCCACATGCCAAGCGCAAAATCGATCTGGCCGCTGTTCAGCGCCTGCATCAGATGCGGCTGATCGCTGTAGAGGTTGAGGCTGAACTGCGCGCCAGTCAGCTGGCGCAGTGCGGAAAGATAGTCAGCATTGATGCCATACAGGTCGTTGCCGATGCGCATCGCCCAGGGGGCGTAGTTCTCTTCCAGCAGGCCAACTCGCAGGATTTTGCCCTGCATGGTTTCCGCGTGTGTCACCGGCAGCATCATCGGCAGATTGATGCTGCTCACCGGACGCACCTCAGCCACAACGGAGCCGCACAGCAACAGCAGCATCAGCAGGAGAGTTCTCACTGCTGCGCCTTCCACAGGTCAGCCAGTTCCACCACCGAACGAGCGCCGGTTTTTTCCAGAATGTTCTTTTTATGGGTGCTGACCGTTTTGTTACTGATGTGCAACTGGGCGGCGATTTGCAGATTGGACAGGCCGCTGGCCAGCAGCGCCAGAATCTGACGCTCTTTCTGGGTCAGCGGGAGTTCCGGCTCATCATCCATCACCGGAAACGCCGTCTGACCGCCCAGCACCGCCAGGATAGCGCTAAGCAGCTGCGCCATGCGCTGGCTCTTCACCACATAACCGGCGGCACCCAGCGCCTGGGCGCGACGCACATAGTGGCGGGTCTGCTGAGCAGAGTAGATCAATACCGGACAGTCGGGCCGATGGATCTTCAGGCGACGCAGGAACTCCAGCCCATCGCTGTCCGGCAGGCCAATATCCAGCACGATGATGTCCAGTGGCTGCTGAAGCAGGGGACGGGCGGCTTTTTCACTGCTGGCAGAGAGGAGCTGAACCGGAATGGGTGACTGGCTCAGAGCGGCTTCAAGTGCCACTTCAACCAGCGGATGATCGTCAATCAGAAGCAAAACGGCCATGAAGGATTTCCTGTAAAATTCACAGGATTAGCATAGCGGAAGAGTGGGACAGAGGGGAGAAAAACCAGGAGAGCGTCAGCTCTCCTGGCTAAACAGAATTACTGGGTGGTGCCGTCGGTTTTGGTATCTACGTCACCGCCGCCCACTTTAGTCTGAACTTTTTTATTGATGTTCGGACATTTACCATCTTTACACTGGGCGTTCTGGTCCATTTCGTTAGCAGACATATTACCATGGCTGGTGGTGCTGCCGGACGTTGCAGGATTGGTATCGTTGCCAGTGTTATTAATTTTGCTGTTATCGACATTATTTGGCGGCAGATTCTCTTTCGCTCCGCCCGCTGCTGCACCTGCACTGGCTGCCTGATTCGATGTACCGTTATTGCTGCTGCTGTCTGCAGCCAGTACCGCACCGCTGCTCAGTGTCATTGCTGCTGTCAAAAAGAGTAAGGCAAACTTTTTCATCATTATGCTCCCGTTAATAAATGAAGGTGCTTTAAGCCCAGAGGTGCAATTTCGGGTAATAAAATCCCTGACGAAATATAATTCGCCGGTTGGCTTAAACAGGGTGATTTAATTTGGTAAGCGGGACGTTCCTCAGTGCTTACCATTAAAAAGTCTAGTCGCTAACCTGATTAATGCAAATATCACCCGCACATTTAACCCGCAGCGGGAATTTACACCCCAGGCGCTTCGGGCTACATTGGGCAGGTTGTGTCCGGCGGGCGCCGGGCCAGAAATAATATGGAATCAGTATGAATTACCAGAACGATGACTTACGCATCAAAGAGATTAAAGAGCTGTTACCTCCGGTTGCGCTGCTCGAAAAATTCCCGGCGACCGATCGTGCTGCACAGACCGTTTCACAGGCCCGTCAGGCGATTCATCAGATCCTGCAGGGCAAGGACGATCGCCTGCTGGTGGTGATCGGCCCCTGCTCGATTCATGACACTGAAGCGGCAAAAGAGTATGCCGACCGCCTGCTGGCGCTGCGTGATGAGCTGAAAGGCGAGCTGGAAGTGGTGATGCGGGTCTATTTTGAAAAGCCGCGCACCACGGTGGGCTGGAAAGGGCTGATCAACGATCCCTACATGGACAACAGCTACCAGCTCAATGACGGTCTGCGTCTGGCGCGTAAACTGCTGCTGGATATTAACGACAGCGGCTTACCGGCGGCGGGCGAGTTTCTGGATATGATTACCCCGCAATATGTGGCTGACCTGATGAGCTGGGGCGCGATTGGCGCGCGCACCACGGAATCCCAGGTACACCGTGAGCTGGCGTCCGGTCTCTCCTGTCCGGTCGGCTTCAAAAACGGCACCGATGGCACCATTAAGGTGGCGATCGATGCCATTAACGCGGCGGGATCGCCGCACTGTTTCCTGTCTGTGACGAAGTATGGTCACTCCGCCATTGTGGAAACCAGCGGCAACGGTGACTGCCATATCATTCTGCGCGGCGGCAAAGAGCCGAACTACAGTGCGCAGCATGTTGCAGAGGTCAAAGAGGGCCTGGCAAAAGCGGGTCTGCCACAGCAGGTGATGATCGATTTCAGCCACGCCAACAGCAGCAAGCAGTTCCAGCGTCAGATGATCGTGGCAGACGATGTCTCACAGCAACTGATTAACGGTGAGCAGGCAATTGTCGGTGTGATGATTGAGAGTCATCTGGTGGAGGGCAACCAGAGCCTGGAGAGCGGCGAGCCGCTGGTCTATGGCAAAAGCGTCACCGACGCCTGTATCGGCTGGGAAGATACCGACAAGGTGCTGCGTCAGCTGGCGGCAGCGGTTAAACAGCGCCGCGGCTGAGTGGGATAACTGACAAGGTCTGACCCGGTTCGTGTTGAGGATTGTGCCTCTGACCGTATTCCCTGCGCTTTGAGCCAATCAGTTGTTGCCTGGCTCATTGATCTCTTTATTCTGACAACGAACACAGTGCGCAGCGTTCGTGCGCGCAGCCCAATAAAAAAAGGCCAGACTTTCGTCTGGCCTTTTTGCATTTCAGCGAGAAATTACTTCGCTTTACCCTGATTCGCAACGGCTGCGGCTTTCGCGGCAATCTCGTCCTGGTCGCCCAGGTAGTAGCGTTTCAGCGGTTTGAAGTTTTCATCGAACTCATAAACCAGCGGTACGCCGGTAGGGATGTTCAGTTCGAGGATTTCATCTTCGCTCAGGTTATCCAGATATTTCACCAGCGCACGCAGTGAGTTGCCGTGTGCGGCAATGATCACTTTCTCACCGCTTTTGATGCGCGGCAGAATGGTTTCGTTCCAGTAAGGGATAACGCGGTCAATAGTCAGCGCCAGGCTTTCGGTGGTTGGCAGCTGCTCTGGGGTCAGTTTCGCGTAACGCGGATCATGGCCCGGGAAGCGCTCATCTGAACGATCCAGCTCTGGCGGAGTAACGGCAAAGCCGCGACGCCACTGCTTAACCTGCTCATCACCATATTTGGCAGCGGTTTCCGCTTTATCCAGACCCTGCAGCGCACCGTAGTGACGCTCGTTCAGACGCCAGGTTTTCTCAACCGGCAGCCAGGCCTGATCCAGCTCATCCAGCACATTCCACAGCGTGTGAATGGCACGCTTCAGTACTGAGGTGTAAGCGAAATCGAAAACAAAGCCCTCTTTTTTCAGCAGCTGACCTGCTGATTTGGCTTCGCCACGACCTTTCTCAGAAAGGTCAACATCATACCAACCGGTAAAGCGGTTTTCGTTGTTCCACTGGCTTTCGCCGTGTCGCACCAGAACCAGCTTAGTTACAGCCATAGCTTAACTCCTTAATACTGTGATGTTTCTGTGAGATTGGAAACCTGCTGCTGCCCGCCTGACACGCGAGCTGATTGCGCCATACCATAACGGAAAAGCGGGCAGCGCGTAAGCCTGTGTGTGACGCACTGCGCGTTTTTCAGCCGGAGGCTCAGCGTGGCGTGAAGCGATAACGCGTCACGGATTCCCAGCGATCTCCCGGCTGCAGCCAGCAATCAGGCTGAGGCCATTCATCATGATTAGGCGAATCCGGTAAAAATTCGCTCTCCAGCGCAATACCCTGAAATGCAGTATAGCTCGCCTGCTCACGGGCACGGGTGCCCGCCAGGTAGTTGCCGGAGTAGAACTGCAACGCCGGTGCCGAAGTGGTCACGCTGAGCTGCAGTCTGCCATCTTCCGACCAGAGTTCTGCCGCAGGCTGAGTGTCGTCGCCTGCGCTGTTGAGCAGAAACGCATGGTCATAGCCCTTCACCGCTCGCTGGTCGTCGTCTGCCAGAAACTCCTGTGCCACGACTTTGGCCTCGCGGAAATCAAAACTGGTTCCGACAACCTCTTTCAGCGGCGCATTCGGGATGCCTTCGCTGTCGACCGGCAGATAATGGTCGGCGTGCAGTTGTAAGCGATGCTGGCGGGCGTCGCCATGATGCGCATCAAGGTTAAAGTAGGCGTGGTTAGTCAGATTGACCGGGCAGGGCTGATCGCAGCGCGCTTCATAGCTAATGCTCAGGCAGTTCTGGTCATCCAGCTGATAGCGCAGATCGGCAATCAGATTGCCGGGATAGCCCTGATCGCCATCAGGCGAATCAATGCGGTAGTGCACCTCGCTGTCAGACTGGCTGACAATCTGCCAGCGGCGCTTATCAAAGCCTTCCGGTCCGCCATGCAGCTGATGTGCGCCCTGGTTCGGCACCAGCTGGCGGTTCAGTTTATTCAGTTTTGCCCCGGCGATGCGGTTAGCGTAGCGGCCGACCGTCGCGCCCAGATAGGCATCCTGATGGAGATAGTCAGAGGGCGTGGCGCAGCCGAGTAGCGCTTCACGCACCGTGCCATCCTGCATCGGCACGCGGGCGGAGAGCCAGGTTGCGCCCCAGTCCATAAAGGTTGCCAGCATGCCGTTGGCATTGCGCAGCACCGTTATGCGCCACGGCTGACCGTCGGGCGCATGGGAGTTGACGTCGTTCAGCATTGGCCGGCTCCTTCAGAGGCTTTGCAGACGTAGAAGGTCTCTTTGATGCCGGTCGCTGCTTCATACTGCTCCGCTACGGCGGCTTTAACCTGATCGACCAGATCCAGTGGCATCAGCGCGACGATACAGCCACCAAAGCCGCCGCCGGTCATACGTACGCCGCCGCGCTCACCGATCTGCGCTTTCACGATCTCTACCAGGGTATCGATCGGTGGCACGGTGATCTCGAAGTCGTCACGCATCGAGGCGTGAGATTCGGCCATCAGCTGGCCCATACGGGTCAGGTCGCCCTGCGTCAGCGCATCGGCTGCTTCCAGGGTGCGGGCGTTCTCGGTCAGAACGTGACGCACGCGTTTTGCCACCTGCGGGTCGAGCTGCGCCTGTGCCGCTTCAAACTCGGCCAGTTCAACGTCACGCAGCGCCTTCTTATTGAAGAAACGCGCGCCCGCTTCACACTGCTCACGACGCGTGTTGTATTCGCTGCCAACCAGGGTACGACGGAAGTTGGAGTTGATGATCACCACCGCGATATCTTCCGGCATCGACACCGGACGCGTGCCCAGCGTGCGGCAGTCGAGCAGCATGGCGTGATCTTTCCGGCCCAGCGCGGAGATCAGCTGGTCCATGATGCCGCAGTTACAGCCGACGAACTGGTTTTCCGCTTCCTGACCATTCACGGCAATGGCGGCGCCATCCAGCGGCAGATTATAGAGCTGTTGCACCACGGTGCCGACCGCCACTTCCAGCGAGGCAGAGGAGCTGAGGCCCGCGCCCTGAGGCACGTTGCCGCTGATCACCATATCGATGCCGCCGAAATCGGCATGACGCTGCTGCAGATGTTTCACCACGCCGCGCACATAGTTGGCCCACATCGGTTCCTGCAGGCTGACGATCTCTTCATCCAGCGAGAATGTGTCCTGCGCATTCTCATAATCCGCCGCGACCACCCGAATCTGGCGATCGTCACGGCGGGCACAGGCAATCACCGTCTGGTAATCGATGGCGCACGGCAGCACGAAGCCGTCGTTATAGTCAGTGTGCTCGCCAATCAGGTTAACGCGGCCCGGTGCCTGAATGGTATGCGTAGCGGCGTAACCGAAGGTGTCAGAGAAAAGCTGCTGCGTGATGGTTTTTAAGCTCATTGTTGTGCCTCACGGAAGTGAACGTCGCTGACAGAACGCAGACGTTCCGCCGCCTGTTCCGCCGTTAAATCGCGTTGGGTTTCGGCCAGCATCTCATAGCCAACCATAAATTTACGCACCGTTGCTGAGCGCAGCAGCGGCGGATAGAAGTGAGCATGCAACTGCCAGTGATCGTTGGCTTCGCCGTTAAACGGCGCGCCGTGCCAGCCCATGGAGTAGGGGAATGAGCACTGGAACAGGTTGTCGTAGCGGCTGGTCAGCAGCTTAAGCGCCAGCGCCAGGTCGGTACGCTGCGCCTCATTGAGGTCGGTAATTCGTTTGACGTGCGCTTTCGGCAGCAGCAGGGTTTCAAACGGCCAGGCGGCCCACCACGGCACCACCGCCAGCCAGTGATCGGTTTCCACCACGGTGCGGCTGCCATCCTGCTGTTCGCGAGCCAGATAATCGACCAGCATCGGCGAGCCATGTTTAGCGAAATAGTCGCGCTGATGATCATCTTCACGCTGCGCTTCATTCGGCAGGAAGCTGTTGGCCCAGATCTGACCATGCGGATGCGGGTTGGAGCAGCCCATCGCCGCGCCTTTGTTCTCAAACACCTGCACCCACGGATAGTGCTGACCCAGATCGGCGGTCTCTGCCTGCCAGGTACGCACCACCTCTTCCAGCGCGTTCAGCGACATCTCCGGCAGGGTTTTGCTGTGATCGGGCGAGAAGCAGATGACCCGACTGGTGCCGCGAGCGCTTTCACAACGCATCAGGATATCGTCGCTCTCAGGCGCGTCTGGCGTGTCGGTCATCAGCGCAGCAAAGTCATTGGTAAAGACGTAGGTGCCCGCATAGTCCGGGTTTTTGTCGCCGGTGATGCGGGTGTTTCCGGCACACAGGAAGCAGTCCGGATCGTGCGCCGGTAACGTATTGACCGCCGGGGTTTCCTGCGCGCCTTGCCACGGACGTTTGGCCCGATGAGGTGAAACTAAAATCCATTGATCAATCAGTGGATTGTAACGGCGATGCGGGTGATCGACCGGGTTGAATTTTTCCATGTTAGATCCTGGTAAGCGTCAAAAGCCAAAGAGGCATCGGTAAAAAGTAGCACATCAGCGCGCCCGAAAGCGTGATCAAGTCTGGATAAATGGTATCGTTTACACAAGCTGAATATTCTTATTTCGTGGCATTGTGTGCGGATATATGGCGTGAAAGGTGATGTGGAATGGTAGCGCTTACACAAGGGTGCTTTAAAACGCCGCAGCAGCGGCGTGGGGTGACGCGTTACAAGAGCCTTAGTGCAGGGTTTCCTGCTGATAGTGATAGCCGCCGTCATGGGCGATAAAGCTCAGGCGATGTGTGATGCAGGCGGGCGCATCTTCCGCGTGATGCGAAACAAACAGCAGCTGAGTCCGTCCCTCGCCAATCAGCACATCGACAAAGCGCCGCACCAGCTGGCGGTTAATCGGGTCGAGCCCCTGTAGTGGCTCATCCAGAATCAGCAGCGTCGGATGCTTAACCAGCGCGCGGGCAATCAGCACCAGCCGCTGCTGTCCCCATGAGAGCGAGTGGAACGGCGCATCGGCCTGTCCGTTATCCATCCCCAGCAGTGCCAGCCACTGCTGCGCCAGCGCTTTTTGCCGGTCAGAAGCCGCCTGATAGAGACCAATAGAGTCGAAGAAGCCCGACAGGATCACCGTGCGCACATTGGTGCTGACGCGGTAATCGAGATGCAGGCTGCTGCTGACATAGCCAATATGCTGCTTGATATCCCAGATGGTTTCACCACTGCCGCGACGGCGGCCAAACAGGGTTAAATCATTGCTGTAGCCCTGAGGATGATCGCCGGTCACCAGGCTGAGCAGGGTCGATTTTCCGGCGCCGTTCGGGCCGGTAATCTGCCAGTGCTCGCCGGCGTTGACCTGCCAGTTCAGCCCCTGAATTACTGGCTTATCGTTATACGAGACGGTGCCGTTGCGCAGGATAACGCGCGGCGCATCATCCGCCAGCGATGGCAGCTGATCCGGCGCATCCGCCTCAGGTAACGCCATTCCCATCAGCTGTTCACTGTGTGCCAGCTGCGCCACCAGCGCTTCCGTTAAAATGGCCTGGCGTGGCCCGCTGTGGGTGAGTGTGCACTCCGCCAGCACGCCAACCTGCTGAATGAAGTCGGGAATATCGTCAAAGCGATTGAGCACCAGCACCAGGGTAAATGTCGATTGCTGCAGGCCGCGCAGCGTGTCGGTCAGGCTGGCGCGCGACGCCACATCCAGCCCGTCAAACGGCTCATCCAGAATCAGCAAATCTGGCTGGTTCATCAATGCCTGACAGAGCAGGGTTTTGCGGGTTTCGCCGGTAGAGAGATATTTGAAGCGGCGTGAAAGCAGCGCTTCGATGCCGAACTGCTGTGCCAGCTGCTCGCAGCGCTCGGGCTGCTGCACCTCCGCCTGAATCACCTCTGCCACGGTCAGCCCGGTATCCTCTTCACCTTCGCTGAGCATATCGGTGTTGTTGCGCTGCCACTCCTGCGCCACCAGGGTTTGTAGCTGCTCCAGCGACAGCCGGACCGGCCGTCTGAAATCGCTGCTGACTGAACCGGCCAGCGGCGGAAGTTCACCAGAGAGTGCGCGCGCCAGTGATGATTTGCCGCTGCCGTTGGCTCCGACAAACGCCCAGCTTTCGCCGCGCTGCAGTTCCACCTGATTCAGACTCAGTATCCGGGTATCGCTAAGACGAAACGTGCCTTGCGAAATGTGCAATGAAGCCATGATCTGTTCCATTTTTTGCATCGTGTCACTGAGTTGTAACCATTGCCCTTAATGAAGTCAAATCAACCGCTAGAGCAGGGTGGCGACGATGGCGTGTTCGGCATTGAAACTGGCGATCACTGCGTCGCCGGGCTGCAGCGTCAGTTGCTGCAGCTGATCGTTGCTCAGGGTCGCGCACAGGGTTTCGCCGCTGGAGAGCTTCATCAGCACTTCACTCATCTGCTCGCCGGGTTCGATGGCACTGACCGTCGCTGCCAGCTGATTGTCATCCTGTGCGGCGTCACGACTGATGCGGATCCACGGCGCCTTGATCAGCACCAGCACCTCTTTACCGGCGGCCAGTTGCAGGCGATCGGCGCTGCGCTGGGTCAGCGCCACATTAAGCTGCGTGACGCCATCGGCCAGTTGAATCAGCAGATGCTGGACCACCTGCTGCGCATCGTTACTGACGACAGTGCCAAACAGCTGGTTACGGGCGCTGGTCTGCAGAGAGAAACGGGCGATGGCCGCCAGCAGACTGTCGAGCGGTAACGTATCCTGCTGCAGCGCATCAAAGGCTTTCTGCTGGATCTGCTCCATCAGCTGGAACAGCTGAATCAGGCGTTCACCGTAGCGGGTCAGCGTTGCACCGCCGCCGCCTTTGCCACCGGTGGCCCGCTCCACCAGCGTTTCATCCGCCATCTGGTTCATCTCATTAATCGCATCCCAGGCACTTTTGTAGCTGATACCGGCCAGCTTCGCCCCCTGACTGATCGACCCGGTCTGCTGTACGCGTTTCAGCAGCTCAATACGTCGCGGATCGGCAAACAGTTTCTGTTGTAAACGGATATGAAGGGACAGTTCGGCTTCCATGACAGCTCCGGCAAAGGGTTAAGGCGAAGGCCGATGATAGCGGCGTTTTGTGACCAAAGTAAAAGCACGAAAAGGGCTGCGCAAAATTTTGCTGACCCGTTACAATCTCTTTTTTGTTAGCAGAGTGAGACTCTCCATGCTGGAATTACTTAAAAGCCTCGCCGTTGCCATACTGATGGTGCCTGTCGTGATGGCGCTGATGCTGGGCATGATTTATGGCCTGGGTGAAGTGTTTAACGTCATCTCTAAAATTGGTCATCGCGAAAAATCCTCAGCCCGTTCGCACAATTAATTGCTGCCACGCCCGCCATCTGCGCGGGCGTGGTCGTTTTTATCTCTCCTGATTTAACCTTTTGTTCCCCCTGCCGATAATTTACTGAACCTCACTGACATTGCGCTATATTATCCGCTACACAACGAATAGCCGGAGAAAATCATGTCATTTAAACACTATCGCTGGGGCGTCGCGGCCCTGATCACCGTTTCGCTGGCCGGGCAGGCTGTGGCCGCCGACAACATCACTGTGTTTGCCGCGGCTTCTCTGACCAACGCGATGCAGGATATTGCCAGCCGTTACAAGCAGGAAAAGGGGGTGACGGTGGTCTCTTCATTTGCCTCCTCTTCAACGCTGGCGCGCCAGATTGAACAGGGTGCTCCTGCCGATCTCTTTATCTCTGCCGATCAGCAGTGGATGGATGATGCGGTGGCGAAAAAAAGTGTGATTACCAGCAGCCGCTATACCCTGCTGGGCAACGATCTGGTATTGATTGCGCCACGCAGTGCCGCCGCGAAAGCGGTGACGCTGGACCCGCAGACTGACTGGAAAACCTTGCTGCACGGTGAGCGTCTGGCAGTCGGCGATCCGGACCACGTTCCTGCGGGCATCTACGCCAAAGAGGCGCTGCAAAAGCTGGGTGCCTGGGAAGGCGTTGCGCCTTCGTTAGCGCCAGCCAATAATGTGCGGGCAGCACTGGCGCTGGTCGAGCGTAATGAAACGCCCTATGGCATTGTCTACGGGTCCGACGCGGTCGCCAGCGACAAAGTGCAGGTCGTCGGGCATTTTCCGGCAACCAGCCATAAACCCGTAGAATATCCGATGGCGATCGTGAACGATCACGACAACGCTGCCGTTAAAGCGTTTTATGATTATCTGAAAGGGCCTCAGGCCGCGGCTATCTTTAAACATTACGGATTCACACCGACGAAATGATACTCAGCGATCCCGAATGGCAGGCGGTACTGCTTAGCCTTAAAGTCTCTGGCATAGCCGTGATTGGCAGTCTGCCGTTTGGCATCCTGATGGCCTGGATTCTGGTGCGCTGCCGTTTTCCTGGTAAAGCGCTGCTCGACAGCCTGATCCACCTGCCGCTGGTGCTGCCGCCGGTGGTGGTGGGTTATCTGCTGCTGATTAGCCTTGGGCGGCGCGGCATCATAGGCGAAAAGCTTTATGACTGGTTTGGCTTCAGCTTTGCTTTCAGCTGGCGCGGTGCCGCACTGGCCTCTGCCGTGATCGCCTTTCCGTTGATGGTGCGCGCCATCCGGCTGGCGCTGGAGGCGGTGGATTGCCGGCTGGAGCAGGCGGCGCGCACGCTGGGCGCCGGACGCTGGCGGGTCTTTTTCACCATTACGCTCCCGCTGACCTTGCCAGGCGTCATCGTTGGCACGGTGCTGGCGTTTGCCCGATCGCTGGGCGAGTTCGGCGCCACCATCACCTTTGTTTCCAATATTCCCGGCGAGACGCGCACGCTGCCGCTGGCGATGTTTACCCTGATAGAGACGCCCGGTGCGGAAGGGGCGGCGGCACGGCTCTGCGTCATCGCGATCGTGCTGGCGCTGGCGTCACTGCTGGCGTCGGAATGGCTGGCACGTGCAGGCCGTAAGCGGATGGGAAACTGATGCTATCACTCAACATTATGCAGCAGCAGGGCGATCACGTGCTGGAGGTCGACCTGCAGATCCCGGCCAAAGGGATCACCGCTATTTTCGGCGTGTCAGGCGCCGGAAAAACCTCCCTGATCAACGCGATCAGCGGGCTGACCCAGCCGCAGAGAGGACAGATCCAGCTGCACAATCGTCTGCTGTTTGATGCGGAGCAGAAGATTGCGCTGCCGCCGGAAAAACGGCGTATCGGTTATGTGTTCCAGGATGCGCGGCTGTTCCCGCACTATCGGGTCCGAGGCAACCTGCAATATGGTATGGCACCTAAGATGAAAGCGCAGTTCGACAGTCTGGTCTCTCTGCTGGGTCTGGAGGCGCTGCTGCCGCGCTTTCCGCTGTCGCTGTCGGGCGGGGAAAAGCAGCGGGTCGCGATTGGCCGTGCGCTGCTGACCGCACCGGATATGCTGCTGCTGGATGAGCCGCTGGCGTCACTGGATCTGCCACGTAAACGTGAACTGATGCCCTATCTGCAAAAGCTGGCGAAGCAGGTTGATATTCCGATGCTCTACGTTTCGCACAGTCTGGAGGAGATCCTGCAGCTGGCTGATAACGTGCTGGTGCTGGATGCGGGCAAGGTCAAAGCTTTTGGTCCGCTGGAGCGGGTCTGGAGCAGCAGCGCGATGCGGCCCTGGCTGCCGGTGAGTGAACTGACCAGCGTGCTGCGGGTGCAGGTGCTGGAACAGCATCCCGACTATCCGATGACCGCGCTGTCGCTGGGCGATCAGCACATCTGGGTCAGCCGGGTGAATCAGCCGGTTAAAACCCCGCTGCGTATTCGCATTGCCTCGGCCGATGTCTCGCTGGCGCTGCAGCCGCCGCACAATACTTCCATCCGCAATATCCTGCCGGCTCAGGTGGTGGAATTGCTGGAGGTCGGGGACCAGGTTGAGGTGAAACTGCGCATCGGCATCAGCGAACTCTGGGCGCGCATCACGCCGTGGGCGCGGGATGAGCTGGGCATCCGGCCGGATCAGTGGCTTTATGCCCAGATCAAAAGCGTCTCGGTGACGCCCTGATTACAACACGTACTGATAGAGGGTATCGGCAATACCGGTTTCAAGGTTGGTGCCGATCACCATTTTCGCCCGCGCTTTGATCGCCTCATCGGCATTACCCATCGCCACGCCCAGTCCGGCCGTTTCCAGCATGCTGAGATCGTTATAGTTATCACCGAACGCGATCACATCGGACATACTCAGCCCCAGTGATTCAACCCACTGCGCCAGTCGTTTGCCTTTGCTGTTGCCGCCTTTGGCGATATCCACCTGATCGTGCCACGACCATTCGCAGGCCAGTCCCAGTTCCGCTTCCACCCTGGTGGCGAACTGCTGCAGTTCCGGGATGTTGTTGTGCGACAGGGCAAACTTCCAGATCGAACCGGCGTCGCGTGCCGCCTGGGCTAAGTCGGGCACCTGGCGGAACAGTGGACGCTGGTGGGCGGGCAGCGATTCAGCCCACTTCAGGGTGCGCATCACGTGGCCGGTCGGGGTCTGATAGAGCATCGCATCATCCACGTAGAGCAACCCGTGAATCTGTTGCTGATTCAGCATCTCAATCACCTGCAACGCCAGCTGCGGGTCGAGGGGATCGGACGCCAGCACCTTTTTCGCCTGGTAATCATACAAATAGGTGCCATTACAGCAGATTGCGGGTGTATCCAGCTGTAACGCCTGATAAAAAGGGTGGATAGCGCAGTGATGGCGTCCGGTCACGATAGCGACATGAACGCCCGCCTGGCGTGCCTGATTTAGCGCTTCGATTGACTGCGGCAGAATCGTTTTGGCTGGGGTCAGCAGCGTGCCGTCGAGGTCGAGGGCAATTACACGGTAGCTCATTAATCCTCTCGTTTTTCCTGGTTTGCAGGGGCTGAAGTCTACACCTCACCACGGCCCGGAGACAAAAAACAGGGCACAAATGATCCCAGCGTAGGGCAATAAAACAGGCTACAGTGATTCACAGATCATGATCAGGCAGCAAAAAAGGAGAATGCATGAAACAAGTTGTCTACACCGCCAGTCCCGAGAGCCAGCAGATCCACGTCTGGCAGATGAATGATGAGGGCGGGCTGACGTTGCTTCAGGTGACCGATGTCGCCGGCCAGGTTCAGCCGATGGTGGTGAGTCCGAACCGCGATTTTCTCTATGTCGGTGTGCGTCCCAATTTCCGCGTGCTGGCGTTTCGCATTGCCGCCGATGGCACGCTGACCGAAGCGGGTCAGGCGCCGTTGCCCGGCAGCCCGACTCACATTTCCACCGATCGCCAGGGCAGGTTCCTGTTCTGCGGCTCCTACAATGATGCCTGCGTCAGCGTCAGCCCGATTGGCGATGACGGCATTCCGCAGGCCCCGCTGCAGGTGATCAGCGGTCTGGATGGTTGTCACTCGGCCAACATCGATAATGACAACAAGACGCTCTACGTGCCGGCTCTGAAGCAGGACCGTATCTGTCTGTTTAAGCTGGGCGAAGATGGTCAGCTGACGCCGCGTAAACAGACGCAGGTCACGACGGTAGAAGGCGCTGGCCCGCGTCATATGCAGTTCCATCCGGGCGGTCAGTACGCTTACTGCGTGAACGAGCTCGACAGCACGGTTGAGGTGTGGGCATTAAATACGGGCGAAGGCGAAGCAGAAAGCGTGCAGACGCTGGATATGATGCCGCCTGACTTCAGCGGTACGCGCTGGGCTGCCGATATTCATCTGACGCCGGATGGCCGTTTCCTCTATGCCTGCGATCGCACCAGCAGCACGCTGGCAGTCTTCAGCGTCAGCGACCTGGGCGATGAGCTGACCCTGGAAGGGTTCCAGCCGACGGAAACGCAGCCGCGCGGATTTAATATCGATCACAGCGGACGCTATCTGGTGGCGGCGGGACAGAAATCTCATCACATCGAAGTTTATGCGATTACCGAACCGAAAGGGCTGTTAAAGCCGCTGGGACGTTATGCGGTGGGGCAGGGCCCGATGTGGGTTGTGATTCATCAGTTACAGGCGTAACCCGCTACGAAAAACGCCTCTCCTGCTCAGGAGAGGCGTGATGAATTACTGATAATTCACGGTCAGCGAGGCGCTCGCCAGTGCGTGGAAATGCACATTAAAGCCGACCATTGCGCCACTGGCGCCTTCATCTACTTCAATCGTCTCCACATCCAGCGCATGCACGGTGAAAATGTAGCGATGGGTTTCGCCCTGTGGCGGCGCCGCGCCACCGTAGCCCGCCTGACCGAAATCGGTACGGGTCTGGATTGCGCCTGCTGGCAGTGATGCTTTGCCGGAACCGGCACCCTGCGGCAGTGACGTCGTGCTGGCCGGAATATTCGCCACCACCCAGTGCCACCAGCCGGAACCGGTCGGGGCATCAGGATCGTAGCAGGTCACCACAAAACTTTTGGTACCCTCTGGTGCCGCTTCCCAGGCAAGATGGGGAGAGATGTTCTCGCCCTGATAACCCATGCCGTTGAAAACATGCTTTTCAGGCATCTTCTCGCCGTCATTAAAATCCTGACTAAAAACGCGCATCACATCTCCTTAATTGTCGATGAATAGCCTGTCATCATAACTAAAAGTGTCGCCAGTGCCAGCGGTCAGCCCGCTTCAGGCGGCAAAATGTTGAGAATGCTCCAGCGCGCCGCCAATCGCCTGCACCAGCCTGCTCAGCGCCTGCGGCGTGATGATGTAGGGTGGCATCAGGTAGATCAGCCGGCCAAAAGGCCGGATCCAGACGCCCTGTTCAACAAAGAACTGCTGCAGCGCCGCCATATTAACCGCCTGATGGGTTTCCACTACGCCAATCGCGCCCAGCACGCGCACATCGGCCACCTGCGGTGAACTGCGCAGCGGCAGCAGCTCAGCCCGTAACTGCTGTTCGATCGCCGCTACCTGGCGCTGCCAGTGACCTTCCGCCAGCATGGTCAGGCTCTCCGCCGCGACCGCACAGGCCAGCGGATTGCCCATAAAGGTCGGGCCATGCATAAAGCAGCCCGCCGCGCTGCGACTGATGGTGTCCGCGACCTCGCGGGTAGTCAGGGTCGCCGCCAGCGTCATCATGCCACCGGTCAGCGCTTTGCCGACGCAGAGAATATCCGGGGTAATGCCCGCATGCTCGCAGGCAAAAAGTTTGCCGGTACGGCCAAAGCCGGTGGCGATCTCATCCGCAATCAACAGCACGCCATAGCGATCACAGGCTTCCCGTACCTGCTGCAGATAGCGCGGATGGTAGAAACGCATGCCGCCCGCACCCTGCACAATCGGCTCCAGAATGACGGCTGCCAGTTGCCGGTGATGCTGTTCTATCAGCCTGGCGAAATCATCGAAATCAGGCTTGTGCCATTTATCATCAAAGCCGCAGGCCGGGGCCGCCGCAAAGTGATGCTCGGGCAGATAGCCGCGCCACAGGCTGTGCATCGAGTTCTCGGGGTCGCACACCGACATCGCTGCAAAGGTATCGCCGTGATAGCCGCGTTTCAGCGTCAGGAACTGCTGACGCGTCTCGCCACGCCCCAGCCAGTACTGCAGCGCCATCTTCATCGACACTTCCACCGCCACCGAGCCTGAATCGGCCAGGAAGACGCACTCCAGCGCCTCAGGCGTCATCGCCACCAGCTGACGGCAGAGCGCCACCGCCGCCGGATGGGTAATGCCGCCAAACATCACGTGCGACATCTGGGTGACCTGCTCTGTGAGTGCCCGGTTCAGGCGCGGATGGTTGTAACCGTGGATCGCCGCCCACCACGAGGACATCCCATCCACCAGCTCACGGCCATCGGCCAGTTGCAGCTGAAAACCCTGTGCGGCGACCACCGGGTAGCAGGGCAGCGGATCCTGCATCGAGGTGTAGGGATGCCAGATATGCTGGCGGTCAAAGCGGGCATCGTCTGAGGAGAAAACGGGGATAGTCATCGGAGTTGTAAACCAAAATAAAAAAATATAGTTTACAAGTATAACCCTGCTTTTCGTCGGGATGACACCCTTTTTGGAGTAAGTAATGGCTCAACGCTGGACAATTGCACAGGCGCAAGCGCTGTTTGATCAACCCTTTCTTGAACTGATGTTTAAAGCGCAGCAGGTGCATCGGCAGCACTTCGATCCGCGCCAGGTGCAGGTCAGTACCCTGCTGTCGATTAAAACCGGTGCCTGTCCGGAAGATTGTAAATACTGCCCGCAGAGCGCGCGCTACAAGACCGGCCTGGAGTCGGAGCGTCTGATGGAAGTGGAAGAGGTACTGACCTCAGCGCGTCAGGCCAAAGCCGCCGGTTCAACCCGTTTCTGCATGGGTGCCGCGTGGAAAAACCCGCACGAGCGCGATATGCCCTATCTGGAGAAGATGGTTGAAGGCGTGAAGGCGATGGGAATGGAAACCTGCATGACGCTGGGCACGCTCAGCGACCACCAGGCGCAGCGACTGGCGGGCGCGGGTCTCGATTTCTACAACCATAACCTCGACACCTCACCGGAATTCTACGGCTCCATCATCACCACCCGCAGCTATCAGGAACGTCTGGATACGCTGGGCAAAGTGCGCGACGCCGGCATCAAAGTCTGTTCGGGTGGCATTGTCGGCCTGGGCGAAACCGTTAACGACCGCGCCGGTCTGCTGGTGCAGTTAGCCAACCTGCCAACGCCGCCGGAGAGTGTACCGATCAATATGCTGGTGAAGGTAAAAGGCACGCCGCTGGCAGATAACGATGACGTGGAACCGTTCGATTTTATCCGCACCATCGCGGTGGCGCGCATCATGATGCCGACCTCGCATGTGCGCCTCTCTGCGGGCCGTGAGCAGATGAGTGAGCAGACCCAGGCGATGTGCTTTATGGCCGGGGCGAACTCGATTTTCTACGGTTGCAAACTGCTGACCACGCCGAATCCGGAAGAGGATAAAGACCGCGTGCTGTTCCGCAAGCTGGGTCTTAACCCGGAGCATACTCACACGCAGCACGGCGATCAGCAGCAGGAGCAGCAACTCAGCGAGCAGCTATTCCATGCCGACACTGAACAGTTCTACAACGCGGCGCTGTAATGGGCTGGCAGCAACGTATCCGTCAGGCGCTGACGCAGCGCCGGGCGGCCGATGGCTGGCGGCAGCGACGGGTGATCGATCAGCAATCGACCCGCACGCTGCGCAGCGGCGGCCGCAGCTATCTCCACTTCTCCAGCAATGATTATCTCGGCTTAACCCAGCATCCGGCGGTGATTGCGGGCTGGCAACAGGGCGCTGCGCGGGCGGGTGCAGGTGCGGGTGCCTCAGGGCATGTCACGGGTTATCACCGTCAGCACGCCGATCTTGAGGCGCAGCTGGCCGACTGGCTCGGCTACGACCGTGCGCTGCTGTTTATCTCTGGCTTTGCGGCCAATCAGGCGGTCATTCATCTGCTGGGCGAGAAAAACGATCGCATCCTGGCCGATAAACTCAGCCACGCCTCGCTGCTCGACGCCGCCAGCCATAGTCCGGCACAGCTGCGACGTTTCCATCACAACGCGCCGGAGAGCCTGGCAGCCCGGCTCGCCTCTCCCTGCGAGGGCGAAACGCTGGTGGTGACGGAAGGTATTTTCAGCATGGATGGCGACAGTGCGCCGCTGGCCGCCCTGGCGCAACAGACGCGACAGGCAGAGGGCTGGCTGCTGGTGGATGATGCACACGGCATTGGCGTGGTGGGTGAGCAGGGGCGCGGCAGCTGCTGGCAGCAGGGCGTTAAACCGGAACTGCTGGTGGTCACCTTTGGCAAAGCCTTTGGCGTCAGCGGTGCCGCGCTGCTGTGCGACGCAGCCACCGCCGACTATTTCCTGCAGTTCAGCCGACATCTGATCTACTCCACCGCGATGCCCGCGGCGCAGGCGAGCGCGCTGCAGGCGTCGCTGCGTGAAGTTCAGCAGGGCGATGCCCTGCGCCAGCAACTGCAACAGAACATCGGGCATTTCCGTCGCGGTGCGGTCTCGCTGCCGTGGCAACTGATGGACTCCGGCAGCGCGATTCAGCCGCTGCTGGTGGGCGAAAATGGTGATGCGATGGCGCTCTCCCAGCGGCTGGCTGAGGCGGGCTGCTGGGTCAGCGCAATCCGGCCACCGACCGTGCCGCCGGGGACGGCCCGGCTGCGCATCACCCTGACCGCGGCTCATCATCCTGAGGATATTGACCGGTTACTGGAGGCGCTGCATGACGCTGCGGGTTAACAAGCAGGCGGTGGCACGCGCCTTTGGCCGGGCGGCCAGCCATTACGATGCCCATGCGGCGCTGCAACGCCTCAGCGGCGATGCACTGCTGGCACAGGCGCCCGCACAGAGCGGTCTGCAGCTGCTGGATGCCGGTTGTGGCACCGGCTGGTACAGCAGGCTGTGGCGCGAACGTGGCAAACAGGTAACGGCTCTGGATCTCTCTCCACAGATGCTGCAACAGGCGCGGGACAATGACGCGGCGCAGCACTATCTGGCCGGTGATATCGACGCGCTGCCGCTGGCGGATAACACGATTGATCTGGTGTGGAGCAACCTGGCGGTGCAGTGGAGCGAGGATCTGCCCGGCGCGCTGAGCCAGTTCCGGCGGGTGCTGAGGCCCGATGGCACGCTGCTATTTTCCACTCTGGGCGACGGGTCTCTGCAGGAGGTTCATGAAGCCTGGTCCCATCTGGATGCGCTGCCTCACGCCAACCGCTTTCTCAGCGAGCCACAGATTGCGGCGGCCTGCCACGCAGAGCACCTGCGCTGTACCTCAGAGGTGGTGACCCTGCATTTCCCCGATGCGCTCAGCGCCATGCGCTCCCTGAAGGGGGTTGGCGCGACCCATCTGCATCAGGGGCGTGACGGGCAGGTATTAACCCGACAACGGCTCAACCAGTTAGAGGCGCACTGGCCGCGCGATCGGCACGGCTATCGCCTGAGTTACCATTTAATCTATGGAGTAAGTGCATCATGAAACGCCTGTTTATCACTGGCACCGACACCGAGGTCGGTAAAACCGTGGCCAGCGGCGGGCTGCTACAGGCGGCAGCCGCAGCGGGCTATCGCTGTGCGGGCTATAAGCCGGTTGCCTCAGGCTGTGAGATGACGCCAGAGGGCATCCGTAACAGCGATGCGCTGGCGCTGCAGCGCTACAGCAGCGTGCCGTTAACCTATCAGCAGGTCAATCCACTGGCGTTTCTTGAGCCGACATCGCCGCACATCGTCAGCGCCGAAGAGGGCAGGCCGATTACCCATCTGGCGCTGTCGGCGGGTCTGGCGGCGCTGCAACCGCTGGCTGACTGGATTCTGGTAGAGGGCGCGGGCGGCTGGTACACCCCATTGTCGGAGACGCACACTTATGCGGACTGGGTGGTCAGCGAAAAGCTGCCCGTGATTCTGGTGGTGGGGATTAAGCTCGGCTGCATCAATCACGCCATGCTCACCGCTGACGCAGTGCGGGCAAGCGGCCTGCCGCTGGTGGGCTGGATCGCCAACACCGTCGAACCTCCGGGTAAACGCTATCAGGAGTATCTCACCAGCCTGAAAAACAGGTTACCTGCGCCCTGTCTGGGCACCATCCCGTTTCTCACCGATGCGGCGCAGCAGGCGTCCTGTGGTCAATACCTGACGCTGCCGGAGTAACCGCGTGGCCTGGCTATTTTATTTGTTGTGCTGAATCCGGGCAGTGCTCTCCATCCTTGCGTGCTGTGTACACGCTCCGGTGGTTCCGCGCGCTCCGTCTTCAGCCTGCCTGCAACACTTACGCCCGGTGGGGCAGGCGCTGAATGTCAGGCCACCGTCAGCCATTTATCGACGGTGTGGTCATCAAGCTGTTCCATGCTGCCCTGCGCCACATTGCGGCCGCGGTGCAGCAGCAGGAAATAGTCCGCCACGCGACGGATCAGCGACAGGCGCTGCTCCAGCAGCAGGATGGTCAGCCCGTAGTCGAGGTTAAGCCGACGAATCAGATTGCCCATCTCCTCTTCCAGCCACGGCGACATCCCGTCGGTCGGCTCATCCAGAATCAGCAGTTTGGGCTGCAGCACCAGCGCGCGCGCCAGGGCCAGCTGTTGCTGCTGATCGATCGGCAGATCGCCGCTGCGCTGCTGGCGCAGAGAGTAGAGCGCCGGGAAGAGGTCGAACACCATTTCGGGAATGGCGCGATGGCGGTCGCGCTGGCTGGCACCCGCCAGCAGGGCAATCAGCAGATTATCTTCCACGCTCATCTGGGTAAAAATATGGCGGCCCTGCGGCACATAGCCAATCCCCATCTGCGCCCGCTGTTCAGCCGGTTGCAGCAGCAGATCTTCCGGCGGCGAGCCATCCTCTTTCCAGGAGATAGAGCCGCTGTTAATCGGCAATCTGCCCATGATGCAGTTCACCAGCGTGGTTTTACCCATGCCAGGTCGGCCCAGAATGCCGGTGCAGGTGCCAGGCGACAGATCCAGGTCCACATCCCACAGAATATGGTTTTGACCGTAAAATTGATTTACCGAACGTAAACTCAGCATCTGACACTCTCCTTCCCGATCGTTAGCCTGATTGCTTCCGCGCTCTGTCGTCTGGCAAACAAGTCATCAGCAACGGCAGCCTCGCCATTGCAGCACAGTGCGCGTTCCGCGCGGTGACGCTACTGACTCCTGCAATTCCCAGGCCAGATCTAAAAACGGCCCTGTTTCCTGCTGCAGCGCCACGTATCAGGGATGAAAGGTGAGAAAAACTTATCAATTCCCCACGGTGACCACGCATCTGCACTTTTGCAGTGCCCTGGAGCGCTGTTTCTGGTGCAGACGTACTGTAACGTGGCAGGAAGTCCGATTAAGAATCTTAGTATGAGGCGTGCAAATTTGCGTACGACACCCGGTGACAGATTAAAATTGCAGAATAATCCGTCACCAGGCGACGCGAAATTTAACGCAAAAAAAATTATTTTCACGGTAGTGAGAAGGCAGGGAAAAATTATACACAGCAGATGGCGTCGGGGCTGCCATCACTTATCCACCATTCCTGTGGATAACCTTGTGCATTAGGTAATGAAAACCAGTTGGAAGCGAGGAAATACGCGGCCTGGTAACATAATGACGAGAATCTGGCCTCATAGCCTTATGTCAGTAAAATCAGTTGTTTATCAAAAAACAAGCCTGAGAATTATCTGTCAGGTAACCGTACTGTAATTTTGTGACACTCTATTGACAAATGTTAAATCAGATCCCTGCCTGGGGATAACATTGCGCAACATGCTGAGCGATAACGCTGCCAGCCTGCAGGGACATCAGGTGCCATCCTGCTGGCGTTAACATTGCACCAATACTGTTTTTATATCCAGTATTATTTTCTGGCAAAATCACCATAGCAGAGTAAAATAAGTGCCTGCCCGCCGACTTCTCCAGCAGGAACTGCATTCATGAGCAAAGCCTTTAAATTGAACTCCGCCTTTAAACCTTCGGGCGACCAGCCTGAGGCGATACGTCGCCTGGAAGAGGGGCTGGAGGATGGACTGGCCCATCAGACCTTATTAGGCGTAACCGGCTCCGGTAAAACGTTTACCGTCGCCAACGTGATTGCCGACCTCAACCGTCCGACCATGGTGCTGGCACCCAACAAGACGCTGGCCGCCCAGCTCTATGGCGAGATGAAAGAGTTTTTCCCGGATAACGCCGTCGAGTTTTTCGTCTCTTACTACGACTACTACCAGCCTGAAGCCTATGTGCCGAGCTCCGACACCTTTATCGAAAAGGATGCGTCGGTGAACGAACATATCGAACAGATGCGTCTGTCGGCCACCAAGGCGCTGCTGGAACGGCGCGATGTCATTGTGGTGGCATCGGTTTCGGCTATCTACGGTCTGGGCGATCCCGATCTCTATCTGAAAATGATGCTGCACCTGACCCGCGGCATGATTATCGATCAGCGCAGTATTCTGCGCCGTCTGTCAGAGCTGCAGTACACCCGCAACGACCAGGCGTTCCAGCGCGGCACCTTCCGGGTGCGCGGCGAAGTGATCGATATCTTCCCGGCGGAGTCGGACGATATTGCGCTGCGCGTCGAGCTGTTTGACGAAGAGGTTGAGCGTCTGTCGCTGTTTGACCCGCTGACCGGCCAGATCGATTCGGTCGTGCCGCGCTTTACCATCTACCCCAAGACGCACTACGTCACGCCGCGTGAGCGTATTCTGCAGGCGATGGAAGATATCAAAGTCGAGCTGGCGGACCGCCGCCGGGTGCTGCTGGAGAACAATAAGCTGCTGGAAGAGCAGCGCATTACTCAGCGTACCCAGTTTGACCTGGAGATGATGAGCGAGCTGGGCTACTGCTCCGGCATTGAGAACTACTCACGCTACCTCTCCGCACGCGGACCGGGCGAAGCGCCGCCGACGCTGTTTGACTATCTGCCCGCCGACGGCCTGCTGGTGGTGGATGAGTCGCACGTGACCATTCCGCAGATTGGCGGCATGTACAAAGGCGACCGGGCGCGTAAAGAGACGCTGGTGGAGTATGGCTTCCGCCTGCCGTCGGCGCTGGATAACCGTCCGATGAAGTTTGAAGAGTTTGAGGCGCTGGCCCCGCAGACCATCTATGTTTCGGCGACGCCGGGCAAATATGAGCTGGAAAAGTCGGGCGACGAAGTGATCGATCAGGTGGTGCGTCCTACCGGTCTGCTGGATCCGATCATCGAAGTGCGTCCGGTCGGTACCCAGGTCGACGATCTGCTGTCAGAAATCCGTCAGCGCGTGGCGATCAACGAACGTGTACTGGTGACGGTGCTGACCAAACGCATGGCGGAAGACCTCACCGAATATTTGTCTGAGCATGGTGAGAAGGTGCGTTATCTGCACTCCGATATCGACACGGTAGAGCGTATGGAGATTATCCGCGACTTACGTCTGGGCGAGTTTGATGTGCTGGTGGGCATTAACTTACTGCGTGAGGGGCTGGATATGCCGGAAGTGTCGCTGGTGGCGATTCTCGATGCGGATAAAGAGGGCTTCCTGCGCTCCGAACGCTCGCTGATTCAGACCATTGGCCGTGCGGCGCGTAACATCAACGGTAAGGCGATTCTCTACGGGGATAAAATCACGCCGTCGATGGCGCGCGCCATTGAAGAGACCGAGCGCCGCCGTGAGAAACAGCAGTTGCACAACGAAGAGAATGGCATCGTGCCGCAGGGCCTGAATAAGAAGATCACCGATATTCTGGAACTGGGCAAAAACGTGGTGAAAACCCGCGGCAAAGCGAAACCCGCCCGTCCTGGCGAAGCCCAGGCGCTGGCCGATTTCCAGCTGTTAACGCCGCAGGCTCTGCAGAAGAAGATCCACGAGCTGGAAGGGCAGATGCAGCAGCATGCGCAGAACCTGGAGTTCGAACAGGCGGCCAACGTGCGCGATCAGCTGCATGAGCTGCGAACGCTGTTTATTGCGGCCTCGTAGCGCCGTTAAAGCCCTGAATGGCGTGTTCCAGCGCCACCCGTAACAGCTGGCGGTCGTGACGATATTGGATATCGGCGGCCTCCAGCGGTTCACGGACAATCAGCCGGTTTTCAATGCCACGGGTGTCCACTGCCGGGCTGACGACCAGCGCATCAATCACCCGCTTGCCGATATAACGCTCCATCATCTGCAGCTTGTCAGCCACTGAGAGACTGGCGGCGGCAGGACTCAGCTCGCGGCCCAGATTGCCGATAAACACCATAGTGGCAGGCGTGCGACGCAAGGCCTGCGCCATCTCTTCCATCAGCAGAATCGGCATCAGGCTGGTGTAAAAGCTGCCGGGTCCAATCAGGATCAGATCCGCTTCACCAACCGCCTGCAGCGCTTCCCGCGTTGGCTGGACGTTGGGATGCAGCATCAGCTCCTGCGGCGGCTGCTTCATCTCGTCAATTGCGGTTTCGCCATAAACCATGTTGCCTTCAACATCCATCGCCACCAGATCCACCGGCTGCTCCGACATCGGGATTAAAAAGGCGTCGACCTTCAGCAGGTTACGGATGATGTTGATCGCTTCCAGCGGACGAACGCTGAGATGATCCAGCGCCCGCAGCATCAGATTACCCAGGTTGTGTCCGGCCAGTTCGCCATTACCGGCAAAACGGTACTCAAACATCGCCGAAGCGACGCTGGGTTCTGCAATCAGCTGGTTAAGGCAGTTACGCATATCGCCCCAGGCGATACCACCTTCTGAGCGACGAATACGGCCGGTTGATCCGCCGTTGTCGGTGGTGGTGACGATGCCGGTGAGACGCGAGCCCAGCGGGGAAAGGGCAGACATGACGCGGCCTAAACCGTGTCCGCCTCCCAGTGCCACAACGCGATCAAGATCGGCCAGTGTGCGATTCATACTTCTCCTTAATATCCGTTCGCGTGGCGTGGCTCTAATCGCTAAGCCCGCGCGGATGACTTACGTCAAAATCTGGATCGCATTTTAACGTATCCTGTCGCGAAAATGCGGTGAAAATTCGATATGTATAAGAATATATAGCGAAAACAGCAAATGGAAGAGTGACGAAAATCACGCTACCATCATGCTTACCGCGCTGATCAACGGGTCAGCGTACACTCAAGCCTGAATGCCTACGTCTGCGGATAGGGGGTTCAGGCCGTAGCCATCGAGCTGCCAGGGTGCAGGAAGAAATGACTGCATCTCCCAATCTGGAAAGGTGTTCTGGTGTCACAATTTACTGATGCATACGCGCGTAAGTTCTATTACCTGCGCCTGTCGGTCACGGATGTCTGTAATTTCCGCTGTACCTACTGTCTTCCTGACGGCTACAAACCGCAGGGAATTCGTAACAAAAGCTTTCTCTCGCTGGATGAAATCCGCCGCGTCACGCGGGCCTTTGCCGCTGCCGGAACGGAAAAAGTGCGGCTGACCGGCGGTGAGCCGTCGCTGCGCCGTGATTTCACCGACATCATTGCGGCGGTGCGCGAAAACGCCTCCATTCGCCAGATCGCGGTAACCACCAATGGCTACCGGCTGGCGCGTGACGTGAAACAGTGGCGTGACGCGGGGTTAACCGCACTCAACGTCAGCGTCGACAGCCTGGATGCCCGTCAGTTTCACGCCATTACCGGCCAGGATAAATTCCATCAGGTCATGAGCGGTATTGATGCTGCCCTCGACGCCGGTTTTCGCCAGGTCAAAGTCAACAGCGTGCTGATGCGCGATCTCAACAGCCGTAATCTGGCCACGTTCCTCGACTGGATCCGTACCCGTCCGATTCAGCTGCGCTTTATCGAGCTGATGGAGACCGGCGACGGCGGCACGCTGTTCCGCGATCAGCATGTTTCCGGCATGGTCATCCGCGATCAGCTGATCGCCCAGGGCTGGCAGCGTCGGGAGAGCGGACGCAGCGACGGCCCGGCGCAGGTCTTTTACCATCCCGATTATGTCGGCGAGATTGGTCTGATCATGCCCTACGCCAAAGATTTCTGTGCCAGCTGCAACCGTCTGCGCGTTTCGGCGCACGGTAATCTGCACCTTTGCCTGTTTGGCGACGGCGGTGTGCCGCTGCGCGATCTGCTGGCGTCAGACGACCAGCAGGCCGAACTGCAGGCGCGCATTGCCAGCAGCCTGGGGCAGAAAAAGCAGACGCACTTTCTGCATCAGGGCAACACCGGCATCACACAGAATCTCTCTTACATTGGCGGCTAATTTCAGGAGGCAGTATGGGTAAACCAGCCAGCGAATTTCAGGCAGTGCAGATTGCGGTGATGACAGTGTCAGATCGTCGCGATGCCAGTGACGATACCTCCGGCGACTATCTGCGCGAAGCCGCAGCCGAAGCGGGGCATGACGTGGTCGATCACGCTATCGTGCCGGATAATCTCTATCGTATTCGCGCCACCGTGTCGCGCTGGATCGCCAGTGAAGATGTTCAGGTCGTGATTATTAATGGCGGAACCGGCTTTAACCTGAAAAACAGCACGCCGGAAGCGCTGCTGCCGCTGTTCGACCGCGAGATTAGTGGATTTGGCGAACTGTTCCGGATGATCTCCTATGAAGAGATTGGCGGTTCGACATTGCAGTCGCGCGCGATTGCGGGTCTGGCTAATCAGACGCTGATCCTGGCCGTGCCGGGTTCCACCAGCGCCTGCCGCACCGCCTGGGAACGCATTATCGCTGACCAGCTTGATGCGCGAACCGCGCCCTGTAATTTTGTCTCACATCTCAAGAAACGGTAAGTATGTCTCAACTCACACACATTAACGCCGCGGGCGAAGCGCACATGGTGGATGTCTCCGCCAAGGCGGAAACCGTGCGCGAAGCGCGGGCAGAAGTGCTGGTGCTGATGCAGCCGGAAACGCTGCAGATGATTATCGAAGGCAGCCACCACAAAGGGGATGTCTTTGCCACCGCGCGCATCGCCGGCATTCAGGCGGCGAAACGCACCTGGGAACTGATTCCGCTCTGTCATCCGCTGATGCTGAGTAAAGTGGAAGTGAACCTGGAGGCGGAACCGGACCATAACCGGGTCCGCATCACCACGCTCTGTCGCCTGACCGGCAAAACCGGCGTGGAGATGGAAGCGCTGACGGCCGCATCGGTTGCCGCGCTCACCATCTACGACATGTGCAAAGCGGTGCAGAAAGATATCGTCATCGATCAGCTGCGGTTAATCAGCAAGAGCGGTGGCAAAAGCGGCGATTTCCAGGCGGTCGCGCATGATTAAGGTGCTGTTTTTCGCCCAGGTCCGTGAGCTGACCGGCACCTCATCGCTTGAGGTCGGTGCTGATTATCCGGATGTGGCCGCGCTGCGCAGTGCGCTGGCAGATCGCGATGACCGCTGGGCGCTGGCGCTCGAGTCGGGCAAGCTGCTGGCGGCGGTGAATCAGACGCTGGTGCCGATGAGTCATCCGCTGCACGCCGGTGATGAAGTGGCCTTTTTCCCGCCCGTGACCGGAGGCTAAGATGGAAACGCAGATTCGCGTCGGTCCCGCGCCCTTTGATATGGCGGAAGCGTATCGCTGGCTGGCGGCCTGTGATGAAGATGGTGCGGTAGTGACCTTTACCGGCAAAGTCCGTAACCACAATCTGGGCAACGACGTCGCGGCACTGACGCTGGAGCACTATCCCGGCATGACCGAAAAAGCGCTACAGGAGATTGTTGATGCGGCGCGCGAACGCTGGCCGCTGCAGCGCGTCACGGTGATCCATCGCGTGGGCGAACTGTTTCCCGGCGATGAAATCGTGCTGGTGGGCGTGACCAGTGCCCATCGTGGCAGCGCCTTTTCCGCTGCAGAGTTCATCATGGATTACCTGAAAACCCGCGCGCCGTTCTGGAAGCGCGAAGCGACAGAGCAGGGCGATCGCTGGGTGGATGCCCGCGACAGCGACCATCAGGCGGCTCAGCGCTGGGACTAAGCTGCATTAACGGCTTAGCGGGCAGAAGTGTCTGCGCCCGCTGAGCCGTTAACCGCAGACACGCCGCTGCCCGCATCCCCGGACATCACGACGCTTAGGGCGGGATTAAGGCTGCTTTAGCTGCTCAGCCGGACCAAAACCGGTCTGACCGTGGCTGTGTTCGCCGCCGCCGGCGGTGCGCTTCAGCTGAATGACCTGGCCCTGTTGCCAGGCATTGGCACCTGCCGCGGCAGGATGCGCCACAATATCCGCACGCTGGGCGCGGATTTTTTTGCTGTCGACGTCAAAACGACGATCGCGGTCCGCCAGCAGTCGCGAGTCCATCTGACCATCCTCCGTAAAGCCCATCATCAGCGCCGGAATGCCGATCGGCAGCGTTTTGTCGCGATCGGTGTGCCAGGTGTGCCAGGTTTTCCCGTAGGTGTTCACAATGCGCTTCATCAGGGCGTGGTCGGCGGCTTCCGGTAAGCCTGGCGCAATCAGCGTGCCCGATTTCACCTCATACTGATGGCTGTGCCAGAGCTTCTTCTCTTCGGGCGGCAGGGTGTTAAACAGTCGTTCGCTGATAATGTACTCCACGCCCATCAGCCGTGCATCGCGCGTGTTGCCGTCGTAAATCACCGCCTGCATCACATCGTCGTTCAGTACGGTGACATAGTGGTGCGCCTCCATCTGACCGTTCTTATCGCCGTTGTAAAAATGGAATCCGTCGAGATAGGTGTTGATGGCGTCGATGGGCGGACGTGACTGCATCACGCTGGCGCCGGTCTCCAGCACCTTAAGCGAGGAGGAGGTGGGGGCACCCGGAGATTTTACCTGGGCAGGCGTATTATTGGCGCCGCAGCCGGTTAATAACAGGCTGAACGCCGCAACAGGCCAGAGTTTAAACATCGTAAGTTCCTTTAACGGTAAAAAAGATAACCTTAGTTCAGTTCTCGCCTGCCTGTGAAACTCTGGCAATGGTAGAGTAGAGCTTTGGTTCATTCTGAGGACAGGCATGTCATCCACCCCGATTCTGCAACGTCTGACACTGGTCGCCGCCCTGGTGCTGGCAGGTTGTAGCAGCAAGAAAACCCCTGAGGCGCCGGTGCGGCAGCCTGAAGATGTCAAAGCGCAGATCCAGCGGCTGCTGCCGTCGCACGTCAGCAATAAAGCGGCGTGGAGCGACGATATCTACACTACCTTCCGCACTCAGCAGATCGATCCCAGCGCCAGCAACCTCTGCGCGGTGATCGCCGTGGCGGATCAGGAGAGCAACTTCAGCGCCGAGGCCGCCGTGCCGGGTCTGCCAAAAATCGCCTGGGGCGAGATCAACCGCCGTGCGGCGCAGGTGCACGTGCCGGCATTCCTGGTGCGTACCGCGCTGCAGATCAAATCGCCCACCGGTGAAAGCTACGCCGCCCGGCTGGACAAAGTGCGCAGTGAGAAAGAGCTGAGCGCTATTTTCGATGACCTGATCGATATGGTGCCGATGGGCCAGACGCTGTTCGGCAATCTCAACCCGATCCACACCGGCGGGCCGATGCAGGTCAGCATTGCGTTTGCCGAAGCGCATGCCAAAGGCTACCCGTGGCCGATCGATGGCACTATCCGGCGTGAAGTCTTTACCCGCCACGGCGGGATCTACTTCGGGACGATGCACCTGCTCGGCTATCCGGCTGACTATAGCCAGCCGCTCTACCGCTTTGCCGACTACAATGCGGGCTGGTATGCCAGCCGCAATGCGGCCTTCCAGGCGGCGGTGTCGCGCGCCACCGGCATGAAACTGGCGCTGGATGGCGATCTGATTCTTTATGGATCGGATGCGGCGGGCGGCACCGAACTGGCGGTGCGCACGCTGTCGAAGCAGATCGATATGAGCAACAGCGACATTCGCCGCGATCTGGAGAAAGGAGAGAAAGCGTCGTTCAGCGACAGCGAACTCTGGAAACAGGTCTTTACCCTGGCGGATAAAATGGCGGGTCGAAAATTACCGCGTGAAATGCTGCCGGGCATCAAGCTGGAAAGCCCGAAAATTACCCGTAATCTCACCACGGCGTGGTTTGCGCAGCGTGTCGACAGCCGTTATCAGCAGTGCCTGTCGCGACGTTAAGCGGCATGTTGTGGCGCAGTTGAGCTGAGCTGTGCCACACTTAGAGCCAGTTCCGGGCGACTTTTATTGTTATTCTGGCCCTGAACTGTGCGCATCCTCATAAGGCCGTATGGGCCCGTGGCGGTTGTGTCGCGCTGTCGCTGGCCACAGGTGCTGAAACAGAAACAACGTATGCCTGCCAGACCAGGTTATTCATCCGGTTCCCTGTGTGGGGCCGGTCCTAATCCGTTTAACAAGAGGTGCATCATGGACCGATATCCACGAAATGATTCCATCGTTCAATCCGCATCTCGCGGTTTACAAGCTTATATGGCGCAGGTTTATGGCTGGATGACCTGCGGTCTGTTACTGACGGCGTTTGTCTCCTGGTACGCTGCGCGCACGCCAGCGATCATGGAGCTGGTGTTTGCTAACCGCATCACCTTCTTCGGACTGATTATCGTGCAGCTGGGGCTGGTCTTCTTCCTGTCAGGCATGGTGCATCGCCTGAGCGGGGCCGTGGCAACCGGGCTGTTTATGCTCTATTCGGCGCTGACCGGCCTGACCATGGCGAGTATCTTCCTGGTTTACACCAACTCTTCGATCGCCAGCACCTTCTTTATCACGGCGGGGATGTTTGGCGCGATGAGCTTCTACGGCTATACCACCAAACGCGATCTCAGCCGTTTTGGCAGCCTGCTGTTTATGGCGCTGATTGGCATCGTGCTGGCGTCGCTGGTGAACTTCTGGCTGAAAAGCCCGGCGCTGATGTGGGCGATTACCTACATCGGGGTGGTGGTATTTGTGGGGTTAACGGCCTATGACACGCAGAAGCTGAAAAATATCGGTGAGCAGATCGATGCCCGCGATACGGAAAACCTGCGTCGCTACTCGATTATGGGCGCACTGACGCTGTATCTCGACTTTATCAACCTGTTCCTGATGCTGCTGCGGATTTTCGGCAACCGCCGTTAAGCCTGAGGGAGTAGCGGGGGAGGCGCACTGTCTGCGCCTCCCCTTTTTTATTACGACTTCTGCAACTTCTGCTCGTTCTTCTGACGCAGATGCTTCGCCCGACTCTCCAGCCCCAGATAGAGCACCAGCGCTAACAGCAGCGGCAGGATAAAGTAGAGCACGCGATAAGCCAGCAGCGCCGCAATGATAGTGCCATGCGAGGCGTGCTGACCGCTGAGTAACGCCAGGAAGACCGCTTCCAGTACGCCAATGCCCGCCGGAATATGAATGATTACCCCGGCAATACTGCTGATCAGCAGCACGCCCAGCACCATCGGATAACCGACGTCTCGTCCCAGCAGCAGCCAGATAATCGCCCCCATCACCATCCAGTTGGCACAGGAAACCGCAAACTGCAGCAGCGCCATGCGCAGCGAGGGCAGCTGCAGCGTCTGGCCTTTTACCGTCCAGCGACGCTGCTTTGAGAAGGCACAGGCCCAGAGGTAGGCCGCCACCAGCACCAGCAGAGCGCCACCAATCAGCCGCAGGGTGGTTTCACCAATAAACCAGCCGCTGGGAATCGACACCATGCCCGCACTGAATACCACGCCCGCCAGCAGGATATAGCCCAGCCAGTTAGTGGCGATGCTCAGAGAGAAGATGCGGGTGATGGTGCCGCTATCCAGCCCTAACCGTGAATAGAGCCGGTAGCGCATCGCGACGCCACCCACCCAGGTGCTCAGCGTCAGGTTGAAGGCGTAACAGATAAACGACACCAGCATCACCTGCCGCTTCGCCAGCTTATGGCCGCAGTAGGCGCGTCCAATCAGGTCATAGCAGCCATACACCAGGTAACTCAGCACCACCAGTCCGGCGGCGGTCAGTACCACAAAGCGGTTGTAGTTAACGATGACGTCATAAACATCTTCCCAGTTCACTTTGCGGGCATAGACCACCAGCAGAACCACCACCGCGATGAAAAAGAGCACGGTGAGGATTTTTTTCGCCAGTTGCCAGCGTGGATGTTTTTTTGCCATCAGGATTTTGCTCCCGGGTTATCAGTTTCAACGCGATCCTGCGTCTCCATTTCAGGCTGTACCGGCTCACCCACCTGGGCCAGCAGCGGCGTATGCGCCGGCAGCCAGCCAGCGATGGCCGGGAAATGGCGCAGGAAGTGGAATACCACCACGCTTTTACTCAGTTGCCACCAGTTGCGCGGCGGTAAGCGATCTTCCTGCACGCGCTGGCAATCGTTGGCCAGCAGCGCTTCCAGGTTATCGCGCAGCGTCTGGTTAAACGGCCTGTCGTGGATGATCAGATTGGCTTCAAGGTTAAGTGACAGGCTGAGCGGATCGAGATTGCTGGAGCCGACGGTGGCCCAGTAGTCGTCTTTTACCGCGATCTTGCCGTGCAGCGGGCGACGGATATATTCGTAGACTTCGACGCCGCCATCGACCAGATAGTTGTAGAGCAGCTCCGCGCCCACTTTCACAATCGGCATATCCGGTTCGCCCTGCACAATCAGTCGCACCCGGACGCCACGCTGCGCGGCGTTGCGCATCTCACGCAGCAGCCGGTAACCCGGGAAGAAGTAGGCATTGGCGATAATCACATCCCGCTTCGCCTCACGCAGCATCTCCAGGTAGTGGACTTCGATGTCGTCACGATGCTCGTCGTTATCGCGATAAACATAGAGCACCTGAGCATCGCCGGGCGTGGCGTTGACCGCCGGACGATGAGAGCGCGATCCCCACCAGCGGCGGGTATTCTGTTCGCTGCCAATCGCCTGTTGCAGATAGCGGGCGATGTCGCCCACCACCGGGCCTTTGACCTGCACCGCATAATCCTGTTTCGCTTCCGGGCCATAATCGGTGTTGTGCTCGGCCGAGAAGTTAATGCCGCCGACAAAGGCTACCACGTCATCCACCACCACGGTTTTGCGGTGCAGGCGGCGGAAAACGTTGGTGCGCATCCCCATCACCAGCGGACGCGGATCGTAATAGATGAAACGCACGCCAGCGCTGGTCAGGCTGTTAACAAATTTGTCGGAGAGTTCGGCAGAGCCATAACCATCGACCATCACTTCGACCCGCACGCCGCGCTGGGCTGCCGCCAGCAGTTCGCGGTGCAGGGCGTTGCCCACGTCATCCTCAAACAGAATAAAGGTTTCGATTAATACCGTACGTTCCGCCCGCTGGATCGCGCCAAAGACCCGCGGGAAAAACGCTTCGCCATTTTCCAGCAACAGCAGCCGGTTGCCTTCCTGCCAGCTAAAATTCATAGGTGAATCTCCACCGCCAGCGGCGCATGGTCGGAAAGATGGGACCAGGGCTTGCGCGGCAGCGCCCACGGATGACTGACGGTGGCGTTGCGGACATAGATGCGGTCAAGCCGCAGGATCGGGAAGCGCGCCGGGAAGGTGCGCGCCGGGCGTCCGGTTTTCATGCTGAATACCTCTTTCAGGCCTGCGCCATGTTTCAGAATGGAGTTAGCGCGTCGCTGCCAGTCGTTGAAATCGCCCGCCACCACCACCGGCGCGTCGGGCGGCAGTGAGTTAACCATTTCACATATTTTCTTCATCTGCGCGTGACGATGGGCCACTTTCAGACCCAGATGAACGCAGATGACATGCAGCGTGCCGTGCGGCTCGGGCAGGGCGATCTGGCAGTGCAGCATACCGCGGTTTTCACTGCCCGCCACCGAGATATCCCGGTTCTCATAGTCGGCGATCGGGAAGCGAGACAGCACCGCATTGCCGTGATGCCCCTCCGGATAGACCGCATTACGCCCATAGGCGAAATCGTTCCATATGGTGTCGGCCAGAAACTCATAATGAGGAGAGTCGGGCCACTCCTCATGGTTAATGGAGTGGATGGCATGCGTGCCCATCACCTCCTGCAGAAAGACCACATCCGCCTCCGTTGCGCGAACGGCGTCGCGTAATTCGGGCAGGATGAAGCGGCGATTGAAAGGGGCGAAACCCTTATGTGTATTGATCGTCAGGACTTTTATTGAAAATCCTTGCTTGTTTTGTGGCATACTCGCGACGCACTCCTTTTCATCATCAATAGAATCAAAGTGTAGTCTTTGTCACAAATGGGTGGTGAAAGAGGGCGAAAATTAGGGCGTTATCCGAAAATTGTTTTACATTGAGGAAATCGTTTCCGGCTTGTGCCGGTAGCACTTGGGCGACCTGTTGGGTCTGCCAGGAGAACTGAATGAAATGGTCTAATCGTATTCAAATTATCACGGGTCAAACGTTGTTGCATATTGCTATGCATCTGCTGGTGATCGCTGCACTGATCTGGGGCTGGAAGCACAAAGCGCTGGTTGATGTCTGCAGTACGCTGGTGGCGATGTACGCACTGGTTTTTGTTGCCATGCTGGTGACACAGCGCATTGCCCGTTTACGTACTCTCGGCGATTATCTTGAAGAAGCGACCACCACTTACTACTTTGGCGCCGCCATGATGACACTGTTCCTGGTGTCGCGGATTTACCACAACAACCTGCTGCTGGCGTGTCTCGGCGTAGTGATGTTGCTGGGTCCGGCGCTGGTCTCGCTGCTGGCGAAAGAGCCACCGCGACGAATCGAAAACAAACGTAGTTAAGTTGAAGGCCACCGGAAGGTGGCCTTCCTGTTTTCAGGCGGTTAAGTTGTGTCAGGAAATGTGAGCTATCTCGCACACTTCTCTTAAAGCTGTTACACTCGCCCGCTTACGCATCGTAGTTTGCGCCCTTTTCACGCGTCAGCCCTGGCTGGCGTCACTATCCCTCTGAAAACTACACCGTGAATCACGGTCAGAGCGGACCGGAGTAAATCACTTAATGTCTTTTGACTCTCTCGGCCTGAGTGCCGATATTTTGCGCGCGGTCGCCGAACAAGGCTACAGCGAACCCACACCTATCCAGCGCCAGGCGATTCCTGTTGTGCTGGCAGGCCGCGATCTGCTGGCGAGCGCCCAGACCGGCACCGGCAAAACAGCCGGCTTTACCTTACCGATGTTACAAAAACTCTCTGCCACTGCCACGCCCATCCGCGGTCGTCGCCCGGTGCGCGCCCTGATCCTGACCCCAACCCGTGAACTCGCGGCGCAGGTTGGCGAAAACGTCAGCGACTACAGCAAATATCTCTCGCTGCGTTCCATGGTGGTGTTTGGTGGCGTCAGCATCAATCCACAGATGGTCAAACTGCGTGGCGGCGTCGATATCCTGGTGGCAACGCCTGGACGCCTGCTGGATCTGGCACAACAGAATGCGGTTGACCTGTCACAGGTCGAAATTCTGGTGCTGGATGAAGCGGACCGTATGCTGGATATGGGCTTTATCCACGACATCCGTCGCGTACTGGCACGTCTGCCGGCCAAACGTCAGAACCTGCTGTTCTCTGCCACCTTCTCTGATGAGATCAAAGGCCTGGCTGAGAAACTGCTGACCAACCCGGAAATGATTGAAGTGGCTCGCCGCAACACCGCCTCCGAGCAGGTCGCGCAGCAGGTGGCTTTCGTTGATAAGAAGCGTAAGCGTGAATTGTTGTCTCAGCTGATTGGCGAAGGCAACTGGCAGCAGGTGCTGGTCTTTACCCGTACCAAACACGGCGCGAACCACCTTGCCGAGCAGCTGGGTAAAGATGGTATCTCCGCTGCCGCGATCCACGGCAACAAGAGCCAGGGTGCACGTACCCGCGCGCTGGCCGACTTTAAGTCAGGCGGAATTCGCGTCCTGGTTGCCACCGATATCGCGGCCCGTGGCCTGGATATCGAAGAGCTGCCACACGTCGTGAACTATGAGCTGCCTAACGTCGCCGAAGATTACGTTCACCGTATTGGCCGTACCGGCCGTGCGGCGGCGACCGGTGTCGCACTGTCACTGGTCTGCGTCGATGAGCATAAACTGCTGCGTGATATCGAACGTCTGCTGAAGCGTGAAATCCCGCGTCTGGCCGTTGAAGGTTATGAACCCGATCCGAGCATCAAAGCGGAGCCGATCATCAACGGTCGTCAGCAGCAGTCTCGCGGCGGTGCAGGTGGCGGCGGCGGCGGCCGTGGTCGCAGCCAGGGCGGACAGGGTGCAGGCGCATCGCGCTCATCTTCATCCGGCGAAAAGCGTCCTCAGGCGCGTCGTCAGAGCCAGGCCGCTCCTCAGGGCGATAGGCCCGCAGCCCGTCCGCGTCGTCCGGCAGCAGCGAAGCGTACCGGAAACGTCTGAGTATGAGGGTTTTACTGGCACCGATGGAGGGCGTGCTGGATTCACTGGTGCGCCAGCTGTTATCGGAAGTGAACGACTACGATCTCTGCATCACTGAGTTTTTGCGCGTGGTCGATCAACTGCTGCCGGTAAAATCTTTCTACCGTCTCTGCCCCGAACTGCATAACGCCAGCCGCACGCCTTCCGGCACGCGGGTGCGTATGCAGCTGCTGGGGCAGCATCCCGAATGGTTAGCCGAAAACGCCGCACGTGCGGTGGAACTGGGCTCATGGGGTGTGGATCTCAACTGTGGTTGTCCTTCTAAACTGGTCAACGGCAGCGGAGGCGGCGCAACTCTTCTTAAAGATCCCGATCTGATCTATCGCGGCGCGAAAGCGATGCGTGAAGCGGTGCCTGCAGATTTGCCGGTAACGGTGAAAGTGCGGCTCGGCTGGGACTCCAGCGCCCGCAGTCTGGAGATTGCCGATGCGGTGCAACAGGCCGGTGCCAGCGAGCTGGTGGTGCATGGGCGGACTAAAGAAGAGGGCTATCGCGCAGAGGCGATCAACTGGCAGGCGATTGGCGACATTCGTCAGCGGCTGCGCATTCCGGTGATTGCCAATGGCGAAATATGGGACTGGCAAAGCGCGCAACACTGTATGGCGGTAACCGGCTGCGATGCGGTGATGATTGGCCGTGGCGCACTGAACATCCCCAACCTGAGCCGGGTAGTGAAATATAACGAGCCGCCGATGGCCTGGCCTGATGTGGTGCGGTTATTACAGAAATACAGCCGGCTGGAAAAGCAGGGTGATACCGGCCTCTATCACGTGGCGCGTATCAAACAGTGGCTCGGTTATCTGCGCAAAGCCTATGGCGAAGCCGATGGCTTATTCAGCGAAATCCGTGCGTTAAAATCGTCGGGCGACATTGCACAGGCGATTGATCGTCACGCACATGTTCATGGTTTGTGATAAAAAATCAGGCGACCCCTTAGCGGCCTGACGGTATAGTGGGAAAAATTTCCTGGACCCCTTGCCTGCTATGTCTGACTCCGCTGTGTTGAGCAACAGCCAGCTCAACAAACGAATCCTCTCTGTTATTATCTTCACTTTCTTCTGCTATCTCTCTGTCGGACTGCCGCTGGCCGTGCTGCCAGGCTTCGTCAAAAATCATCTTGGCTTCAGCTCCTTTATCGCCGGACTGATTATCAGCATTCAATATTTTGCGACGCTGCTCAGCCGTCCGCAGTCGGGCCGTCTGGCCGATCGCCTTGGACCAAAGCGGGTGGTGATGCTGGGACTGCTCTGCTGCGGCATGAGCGGGGTGCTGACTATCGTGGCCGCACTGCTGAGCGGCTGGCCATGGCTGAGTCTGGCGCTGCTGGCCATCGGGCGGTTGTTTCTCGGCGTGGGTGAAAGCTTCAGCAGCACCGGCTCAACCCTGTGGGGCATGAACATCGTCGGGCCAATGCAGACCGCGCGCGTGATCTCCTGGAACGGTGTTGCGACCTATCTGGCAATGGCCGTCGGTGCACCGCTGGGCGTGCTGCTGAACAGTGAATTTGGTATGAGTGGATTTGCCGGGCTGATTGCGCTGATGGGCGTGGCGGGCTATCTGATGGCCAGCCGCAAACCGGCGGTGACGGTCAGTGTGGGCGAGCGCATTCCGTTTCACCGCGTCTTCTCCCGCGTCTGGCTTTATGGCCTGGCGCTGGGCTTCGGCACTATCGGTTTTGGCGTTATCGCCACCTTTATCACCCTCTATTTTGCCAGCCGTGACTGGCAGGGCGCGGCCTATGCGCTGACGCTGTTCAGCCTGGGGTTTGTGCTGGTGCGTCTGGGGTTTGGTCGCTTTATTACCCGTTTCGGCGGGCTGCGCGTGTCGCTCTTCTCATTCCTGCTGGAGTGCCTGGGACTGCTGATTATCTGGCAGGCGGACAGCGCCTGGCTGGTAGGGGCGGGCGCATTCCTCACCGGCAGCGGATTTTCGCTGGTCTTTCCGGCGCTGGGCGTTGAGGCGGTTAAACGGGTTGAGCGCCAGGATCAGGGCTCTGCGCTGGGCACCTATTCCGCTTTTCTCGATCTGGGCCTGGGTTTAACCGGCCCGGTGGCGGGATTGCTTATCGGACACTGGGGGATGCAGTCAGTCTATCTGGCGGCGGCGTTGATGGTGCTGGGGGCGCTGCTGATTACCCTGCGGCTTTACTGGCAGCAGCGGCTTATCGCCTGAATGACGATAAGCCGCAGACCGTTAAAAATGGCTGAACGCCCAGTAGAGCAGGGCAGAGAGCAGAATAGATACCGGCAGCGTTAAAATCCAGGCGACGGCCAGGTTACGCAGCGTTGAGAGCTGCAAGCCGGAACGGTTCGCCGCCATGGTGCCCGCCACGCCGGATGAGAGCACGTGGGTGGTAGAAACCGGTAAACCGAAACCGTCTGCCGCGCCGATGGTCATCATCGCCACCAGTTCGGCGCTGGCGCCCTGGGCATAGCTCAGATGGGTTTTACCGATCCGTTCTCCCACTGTGACTACAATCCGGCGCCAGCCGACCATGGTGCCCAGTCCCAGCGCAATCGCCACCACCACTTTCACCCACATCGGAATAAAGCGGGTGGCGCTGTCGAGTTCCGTTTTCACTGCCTTGAGATTGCGTTCCGTCTCCTGCGGCAGTCTGACCTCGGCGCTCTGCAGATGCTTGATCGATTCTGACGCCAGATACATCTGGTTGCGGGTATTGGTCACCGCCTGAGCTGGAATGTTTTCCATTGAACCGTAACGACGAATCTCATCGCCGACTTCGCGCAGCGTCATCGCCAGCGCGGGCAGCACGTCGGGATTCATGCTGTTGCTGCCAACAAAGCCGGTCAGTACCTCACGGGCCGGTGGAGGATTGGCTGAGGCGGGTTGCAGTTGCAGCAGCTGATGGGCGGTCACTTCGTTCAGCGCCGCGACGCGCGGGATCTGATCGGGTGGCAGCGATCGGTTCAGGGCGTAGGCGATCGGCATGGTGCCCACCAGGATCAGCATAATCAGCCCCATTCCTTTCTGACCATCGTTGGAGCCGTGCGCAAACGACACGCCGGTACAGGTCAGGATCAGCAGGCCGCGGATCCAGACCGGTGGCGGCTGATTGCTTTCCGGCGCCTGATAAAGCTGGCGATTGCGGATAAACAGTTTCATCACCCACAGCAGCAGCCCGGCGCAGACAAAGCCGACCACCGGTGACAGCAGCAGTGCATAGCCGACCTTCAAGGCCTGATCCCAGTCAACTCCGCTCAGACCGCTGCGTCCGTGCAGCATCGCATTGGCAACGCCGACGCCGATGATCGAGCCGATCAGCGTATGGGACGACGACGACGGCAGCCCTAAATACCAGGTGCCCAGGTTCCAGATAATCGCTGACAAGAGCAGCGCATAGACCATGGCAAACCCGCTGCCGCTGCTGGCCTGCAGGATCAACTCCACCGGCAGCAGTGAGATAATGCCAAACGCCACCACGCCGCTGGAGAGCAGCACACCCAGAAAGTTACAGAAACCGGACCAGACCACCGCGACGCCGGGCGTCAGCGAATGGGTGTAGATCACGGTCGCTACGGCATTGGCGGTATCGTGAAAGCCATTCACGAACTCAAAGCCGAGCGCAATCAGCAGTGCCAGCCCCAGCAGAAAGAACGGCAGATAGCTGGTGACCAGCATATTGGTCTCTTCAACATCGCTGACCAGATTGAGGCCAGCGAACGCCAGTCCGGCAACCAGCAGAATAAAGAACAGCGGTTTACTGAAACGGCTATTTTTGCCGTTGAAATCGGGGCGACCTCGGGCTGATGAGGAGGAGAGACTGTTTTCGCTCATGGTGTACCTCTGGTGGCTGATGCCGGATGCTGATTTGCACCGGGTCAACGCAGTGTGATACGCGCTTTATATGACAGATTAATGATCGTCGGACGGGGCATTCTGAGCGGAGTGCGGGGAAAAACGCGGAAACGCAGGCAATAAAAAAGCCAGCGACAGGCGCTGGCTTCTGCAAGCAGGGCGGCAATTACGAGCTGGTATTGGCCGCGGCTGCAGGTGCTGCTGGTGTTACCGGAGCGGCCGGTGCGGCTGGCTCAGTGGCCGGCTGCTGTGGCTGCGCGGCATCACTGTTTGCACCCTGAGAGGTGACTGGCGTCATTGGCTCTTCCTGTGGCACAGCCTGCGGGTTTTCCGGCATCGGAACTGGCGCAGTCTGGATGTTGTTCTCCACGCCGTTCACTTTTACTGGCATACCGGTACGGCCCTGAATCGCGCCATTAACCTGATCCTGATTGACGCTGGCATCAACCAGAACTTTGCTCACCGCCTGATTCAGCGTAATCGGCACCAGCTCACGCGAGTTGAACTGCTCTTCGGTGGTCGACAGCGGGTTATGCACTTCTACATACCGTGAACCGTCTGGCTCCACGGTCGCTTTTACCGGCTGATCAACGAACTGTACGCGCGTACCGACCGGCACGTTCTGATACAGCCATTTGATATCGTCAGCGCGCAGACGCACACAACCATGGCTCACGCGCAGGCCGATACCGAAGTTGGCGTTGGTACCGTGAATCGCATAGAGACGACCGATATAGAGCGCATACAGGCCCATCGGGTTATCCGGGCCTGGCGGGAAGACCGCTGGCAGGGTTTCACCGCGCGCCGCGTAATCCGCATGCATGCCTTTGGTTGGCGTCCAGGTCGGGCCATCTTTTTTACGTTCTACCGCTGTGGTCCAGTTAATCGGGGTATCTTTACCCAGTTCACCGATACCAATAGGCAACACCACCACGGTTTTGCTGCCTTTCGGATAGTAGTAAAGACGCATCTCCGCGCTGTTAATCACAATGCCTTCACGCGGTGCGTCCGGCAGGATCAGCTGCTGTGGGATGATCATTTTGCTGCCAGCTTTAGGCAGATAAACGTCAACGCCCGGATTGGCTTCCAGCATATTGCTGAGGCCCATCTGGTACTGTGCCGCAAAAGCTTCCAGCGGCAGTTTGCTGTCTTCAGGGACAGTAATTTCGATATTTTCGCCGATCAGACGGCTATTGGCCGGCGGTAACGGGTAAACCACAGCAAAGGCTGACTGGCTGAAGGCCGCCAGAGCCAGTGCGATTGAAGCGAAAGCGCGAATGATTTTCATATTTTACAATTCTTTATCGCCATATTTCAGGCTGTTCAGTGTGTCGAATTCATGCTGGCCAATGTGACCTGCTGCGCATTATATGTTCATTAATCTGACGTTGTGAATCGGGATTTTAACCTGCCTGCAATACTTTACGTAAATTCACCGCGGATGTTAGCGCATTTCCGTAAAGCAGGGCGCTAAAAATGGGGCTTTCCGGGGTTATCCCTGACTAAGGTTGCCACTGAGTTTGTTCGCCGCTGAGTTTGCGGTTCAGGAAAAAGGCGGCACTGATTAACGCCAGATGGGTCAGCGCCTGCGGCGTGTTGCCCAGCGCATGGCCGTGGCTGTCAAACTCCTCCGCGTAGAGGCCCAGTGGATTGGCGTAGCTCAGCAACTTTTCAAATTCAAAATGCGCTTCCTGAATCCGGCCCGCGCGCGCCAGACACTCGACATACCAGAAGGAGCAGGCTCCGAACGACCCTTCTGAACCTTTCAGGCCATCGGCGGGCGTCTCATGCGTATTGTAACGGCGCACCATACCGTCGCTGACCAGATTGGTTTTGATCGCATCCAGCGTGGCAATCCAGTCCGGGTCGGTGGCTCCCACAAAACGCACCAGCGGCATCAGCAGCATTGAGGCGTCGAGATATTCGCCATGACGGGTCGAAGAGAAGTGACCCTTCTCACTGTTCCAGAAGTTAGCCCAGATATCTTCGCGGATCTCCCGGCGCGCCCGATCCCAGCGTTCATAAGGCATTGGCAGCGATCGCTTCATGCCCAGACGCAGCGCGCGATCCATCGCCACCCAGCACATCAGACGCGAGTGCAGGAAATGTTCCGGTTCACCGCGCATCTCCCAGATACCGGCATCGGGCTGATCCCAGTTCTCACACAGCCAGTCGATCATTTTGACAACATGTTCCCAGCCGCGCTGGGAGATCGCCTCACCATATTTATTGGCCAGATAGACCGCATCCATCAGCTCGCCATAGATGTCGAGCTGGGTCTGCTGCCAGGCGTCATTGCCGATGCGCACCGGACGGGAGTCGGCATAGCCGGAGAGATTCAGCAGCTCCATCTCGTGCAGTTCGGTGCCGCTGTCCAGCCGGTACATGACCTGCAGGCGCATCTCATCGTGATGGCTGTTTTCAACGCAGCGACCAACCCAGTGGGTAAAGTGTTTGGCTTCATCGATATAGCCCAGCCGCATCAGGGCATACATGCTGAACGAGGCGTCACGGATCCAGGAGGCGCGATAGTCCCAGTTGCGTTCACCGCCCAGCTCTTCGGGCAGGCCAAAGGTCGCTGCCGCCGCAATAGAGCCGTGCTGATGTGAGGTCAGCAGTTTGAGGACCAGCGCCGAACGCTGCACCATTTCGCGCCAGCGTCCCTGATAGTTACTGTGGGCGCTCCAGCGTCGCCAGTAGTTCAGCGTCTCTTCAAAGCAATGTTCGGTGGTCAGGGCTTCGATATGCGCATCATCCACGCTGCCAAATTCAAACTGCGCATGTTCACCGGGTTGTAACGTGAAGAGGGCGGTCGCGCTCTCATCCTCCAGCGTCATCGCCACGCTGGCGGCGAGGCGCAGCGACGGCTGGCCCTCGGCATGAAAATCGATACAGCCGTTGTGCGCCTCTGCACGGGTCTGCGCCCGGGCATAGTCGTGACGCGGTGAACAGCGCAGGCTAAAGGTCGCGCTGCCGCGAACCATTTTGACCCGCCGGATCAGACGCGGCAGCTTGTCCTTGTCATCACAAATCGGCATGTAGTCGGTGATCTCCGCCACGCCTTCATCATCCAGCCAGCGGGTCTGCAGGATGTTGGTATCGGGCAGGTAGAGCTGCTGACGTCGCGCATTGGGCCAGTCAGGGGCCAGGGAGAAAAGCCCGGCATCATCGCTGTCGAGCAGGGCGGCAAAGACCGACGGGCTGTCGAGTTCCGGCCAGCAGAGATAATCAATGGTGCCATCATTCGCGACCAGTGCGCAGGTGCGCAAATCTCCGATCACGCCATGGTCTTCAATCTTACGTTTTACCTTACTCATCCTCATCTCCCTGTCAGTGTCCATCCTAACTATAGCTGAGCCATCTGATGCGGCTTCGTTTGGGCACAGATGGTTAACGTACGGTTGAATGAGGCAGGGAAGGGGTGAGGGCGGGTGAGACATGGAAAATCGCCAGCAGGGTCGCCTGGCGCTGCTCAGCGTCGGCGACCCTTACCACCGGTCAGCTCACTCTCATAGACGATGGCGTCTGCTGGCGAATCCGTGGTTCATTTATTCCTGGTCGGCACGACGGTTGTGCCAGCGGCGGATCACCCAGCGCAGCGCAAAGGCGAATACCACTGCGCCGACCAGCCATAGCAGATGCTTCAGATGCTGGTCGAGTTTATGCAGCCACGGCGCGATGATGCCGCCCGCGAAATAGCCCAGGGTGACGAAGATCAGCGCCCAGATGACCGCCCCGATGACGTTAAGAATAAAAAATTTCATCGGATTGAGGCGGCTGGCCCCGATGATGATTGGGCCAATCAGTCGAAAGCCATACATAAAGCGCACGCCAATCACAAACAGGCTGGGACGGCGTTTAATCAGGCGGTTCGCCTTGACCACTTTATCCTGATGCTTTTTAAAGCGGCGCAGGATCTGTGTGCCCCAGCGGCGACCGACCCAGTAGAGCAGTTGATCGCCGACAATACCGCCACCCATTGCGGCCAGCACCACTCCCACGTAATGCAGCAGCCCCTCATGCGCGGCGACGCCGCCCAGCAACGTAAATGTTTCCCCCTCGGCGATACAGCCAATAAAAAGTGCCAGATAACCGTACTGCGTAATTAATGCGTTGATATCCAGATGCAAAATGACCCTCCCTGTTCAGTGACTGTTTCTTCCAGTCTATACGCGATTTGGCTTCGCTTCCGCCCGTGCCTCATGGGTCCGTTTATTTATGCTGTTTTTTTGTCCGATCACCACGAAAGTTTCGCTGCCGTTTATACTTGAGAGGACGCTGCCCCCAAAGACGGATGCATCATCGGGCGGCCCACTGCATCAGAGGAGTGAATCTATGAATCATGTCTGGGGTCTGCTGGCGCATCCGAATCAGGAAATGCGTCATATCAAGCAAGAGAATGAGAGCGTATCGCACCATTACACCCACCATGTTCTGCTGATGGCGGCGATTCCGGTGATCTGCGCCTTTATCGGTACAACTCAGCTGGGCTGGAATCTGGGCGAGGGGCAATATGTGCAACTCAACCTGTTGACCGGGATTGGGCTTGGCATTCTGTTCTATCTGATTATTCTGGGTGGCGTCGCGGTAATGGGACGCGTAATTCACTGGATGGCACGTGATTATCCGCAGCGCCCCGGCGTACAGCGCTGTACGGTGTTTGCGGGCTATGTGGCCACACCGCTGTTTCTCAGCGGGCTGGTGGCACTCTATCCGCTGGTCTGGCTCTGCGTGCTGGCGGGCGCCCTGGCGCTGCTCTACACCGGCTATCTGCTCTATATCGGTATTCCACTGTTTCTTAATATCGACCGCGAAGAGAGTCTGCGTTTTTCCGGTTCAACGCTGGCCATCGGCGTGCTGGTATTTGAAGTATTACTGGCATTAACCGTGGTGCTGTGGGGATATGGACCGCATCTGTTCTGACCGACCGCTGCCGCCGCTCTGGCGGCAGTTCTCTTTTTACGCCCGGAAACACTCTCACCAGGAAATTTCTTAACCTTACGGGTATGATATCGCCGCCAGCCCGCGCTCCGACCTCACTGAAGCGGGCGGCCTGTGTCGGTCTGACACAGTACATATTCATAACCGGGTTTTTTCTACGATGCCTGCAAAAATTCGTTCTACCCTGCTTTCGCTGGCGCTGCTCGTTTCAGGGCAGATTGTTTCACTTCCGGCGCAGGCGACGACGTCGCTGTCGCAACTGGCGCCGATTGCTCAGCCGCAGATCGCCTCTGGCAGTGCGATGATTGTCGATCTCACGACCAATAAAGTGCTGTTTTCAAGCCACCCTGATCGGGTCAGGCCCATTGCCTCCATCACCAAGCTGATGACTGCTATGGTGGTGCTGGATGCGCATCTGCCGATGAACGAGATGATAACCGTCGATGTCAGCCAGACGCCGGAAATGCGGGGTGTATTCTCACGCGTTAAGCTCAACAGCCAGATCAGCCGCCGGAATATGCTGCTGCTGGCGCTGATGTCCTCAGAAAACCGCGCCGCCGCCAGCCTGGCTCATGCTTATCCGGGCGGCTATAACGCCTTTATCCGGGCGATGAACGCGAAAGCGCGGTCACTGGGCATGAAACAGACCCGCTACGTGGAGCCAACCGGCCTGTCGACGCAAAACGTCTCCAGCGCGCAGGATCTGGTTAAACTACTCAAAGCGACGCGGGAATATCCGCTGCTTGGTGCGCTCAGCACCACTAAAGAGGAGACGGCGGTGTTTGCCCATCCGAGCTATGCGCTGCCGTTCCGCAACACCAACCATCTGGTCTATAAAGATGACTGGCATATTCAGCTAACCAAAACCGGTTACACCGATGAGGCGGGCCACTGCCTGGTGATGCGCACCATGATTAATAATCGTCCGGTGGCGCTGGTGGTGCTGGATGCCTTTGGCAAATATACCCACTTCGCCGACGCTAACCGTCTGCGCAGCTGGATTGAGACCGGTAAAGCGGCGCCGGTGCCGGCTGCCGCACTGGCCTATAAAAAACAGAAGTCGGGCCAGGTTGCCAGTAATGGGGCCAGCAGCGCCGACGTTGAGTAGAAAACAGCCGGTGTTGCGCGCTGCGGACACTGGCATTACCTGCAGGCTGAGCGGGTATCCGGGATGATGCAGGCAGAGGCGTACAGCGATTTTCACGCTTCTGTCTGCACCGAATTAGCCCGAAAAATGCCCGTTATTCCTATATTGCCATCCCTTGCAAAGCCCTACACTACGCGCGACTGGCGAGGGACGATCGCCTGATTTAAGCTGCCGGAATCTTACTCATATGTTTAAGCTACGATCCTTTTTTGCATTGTTAATGCTGGCGCTGGTGGCGTTTGCCCCGGCGCTGACGCTGGCCGCGGATGATAAGGCCACTGCTGCTCAGGAACAGGATGCTCCGCCGAAGCTGAATGCTGCGGTTGAACTGCCGAAAATGCAGAAGATCCTCGATAAAATCAAAAGTCAGGTCTCCGTTGATGCTGGCGAAAACAAGCTGACTCAGCTGAATGAAATGGCGCTTGAGCTCTCAGGCAGTGCCGACACGCTGGGCCAGGCGCTGCTCCCCGATCGCCAGCAACTGGAAGCCCAGTTGCAGGTTCTGGGGCCGGCACCTAAAGCCGACAGCGGCGTAAAAGAGACGTCGGAAGTCACGCGCAAGCGTAACGCGCTGGAGAGTCAGAAAAGCAAACTCGACGACCAGATCAAACAGGCCGAAGGCATTAAAAATGGCGCGCTGATGCTCTCCTCGCAGATTGTTAACCTGCGCCGCGATCAGCTGAAAAGCCAGCTGGCGCTGAACTCCGGCACCATTCTGGGGCCGCGCTTCTGGTCACCGCTGCTCAATAGTCAGGATCTGGATGGCGAAAAAATCGGTGAATTCCTGCAGGAGTTGCAGGACACCGCGGCACTCTCATGGGAGCCAGGCTGGCGCGTGGGCAGTGTCTTCTGGCTGCTGGCTGCGATGCTGGTGATGACGGCTGGCCGTCGTTACAGCGAAGAGTTTCTGGCCTGGATTAGCATTCACAAACTGCCGGAAGGGAAGCTGCGCCGCAGTTTTCTGGCGGCAGCGATAGCCCTGACCACCCTGGTGGCTGTCGTCCTCACCTTTAACTTTATCGCCCTGGCCTTTACCCGCCGTGATGAGGTTTCTGAAAACGTTCAGGACTTTGTGGATCAACTGGTTCGGCTCAGTGTCTTTTGTGGCCTGATTGCCGGACTGGGACGCGCTTTCCTCTCTACCCGTCGACCCAGCTGGCGTTTACCGACCATCTCCAATGAAGTGGCGATGGCGTTAAAACCGTTTCCACCGATTACCGCCGTGCTGGTCTTTATCTTCCAGACGGTCGAAGCGTTTAACTACAGCGTCGGCACCAGCCTGAATACCACCATTTTTGCCAACGGGCTGACGGCACTGCTGATTGGTACTACCGCGCTGGCGATCAGCATGCGCACCAACCGGGTTCGTCGCCGTATGACCCAGGCGGGCACACCACCAGAGGCTCGCTCTACGCTGGTCGGACTGATCCAGATGGGCCTGACGCTGACCGGCATCGCCATTCTGGTGTCGCTGCTCATCGGTTACGTCACGCTGGCGCGCTTCCTGAGTTATGAAGTGATCTGGTGCGGCCTGCTGTTTGGTTCGTTCTACTTCCTCAGTCATCTGCTTAACGATGGCTGTGAGAGCCTGTTCTCGACCAGTAACGCAACCGGTCGCCGCATTCAGAGTTCGCTTAACATCAATGAGCGTCATCTGCAGCAAACGGCTACGTTGCTGACGGCTATCGGTAAAACCTTCCTGGTGCTGGTTGTGGCGCTGGCGCTGGTCAACGGGACCTTTGCCTCTTCAACGCCGATTGAACTGCTGCAAAAAGTGATTGAGTTCTGGGGCGGTAAAGGACTTGAATCCCTGAATATCGTCCCGGCGCACATGGTGAATGCGATTATCTGCCTGATCGTCGGCATCTATGTACTGCGAACGGTGCGCCGCTGGCTCGACACCGATTTTCTGCCGAAAACCACCATGGATGTGGGTATGCGGGTGTCGCTGGTGACGCTGTTCAGCAACATCGGTTATGTGCTGATTATCCTGCTGACGTTGTCGATCATGGGCCTGCAGTGGAATAAGCTGGCCTGGATCGTCAGTGCCTTGTCGGTAGGTATCGGTTTTGGCTTACAGGAGATTGTGAAGAACTTTATTTCGGGGCTGATTCTGTTGACCGAGCGGCCAGTGAAGGTTGGCGATCTGGTGAGCATCAGCGGTATCGAAGGGGATATCCGCCGGATTAACGTGCGCGCTACCGAGATCCAGCTGGGCGATAAATCCACGGTGATTGTGCCGAACTCGCAGTTTATCTCGCAGAACGTGCGAAATGCCACCATGGGTAATGCGCAGGGGGTGGTCACGATTACGCTGACGTTCCCGCTCGACATCGATCCGGCGAAAGTGCGCGATATCCTGCTGGAGGTCTACAACGAAAATGAACGCATTCTGGAGACGCCAGAGCCATCCGTTTCGTTTAAAGATCTGACTCAGCAGGGAATTATACTGAGCGTCACCGGTAACGTGGCGGGTCAGCGCCAGATCGCAGGGGCGAAGAGCGATCTGCTGTTCGATATTCTGACGCGTCTGCGTAAAGAGGGTATTCTGCTCTCCACACCGCAAACCATGATTATCGAGCGCCGTCAGCAGATGGCGGGAGCGGAGCCGGTACCCGAAGAGAAGCTGGTTTAGGTGTGAAAGGGCCGACTTCTGTCTAATGCTGATCAGTTAAGATCAGATTTGTAAAGGCTGCCACGGTCAAACGTGGCAGCCTTTTTTCTGGGCGAGCGAGCAGCAGCGGCGCTCAGGCCTTCACTATCGTGCCCTTTTTAACAATACACACTGAAGTTTCAGAGCAGGCTGGGGCCGGGCAGGGGCAGGTAATCCGCAGCGCTGAACAGAATGAGTCTGCCAGGAGAGCCCGCAGGACGCGGGCGAAAGGCGGGGCGGCACAGGATGTGCCATCCCCGGCGGTCCGTCAGGCAGGCGAATGAAGTGAAGGAACCGCGCAGCGGCGCGAGGACCGCCAGCCCCTGCCCGGCACCAGACTGCGTTATCCCCTGTCGCTTAACTGACTGCCATTAGACTTCTGTCGGCCTTTTTCATATTCAAACGCTGGCTTATCAGCCCATTCACACTTCGCTTTCTACAGGGATTCAACGCGGCTGGTGCGCTGCCCGTCGCGGCTCACCGAGCGAATTGCCACCGTACCGCTGACCTGCGGTGGTCTGGTGGCATCGTAGCGCTGCCAGTTTGTGCCCTTGTCCAGGCTGTACTCCAGCGTAACGCCCGGTAAGGCCACATTCATCGACAGGATGCCATCAACGATTCTGGCTCCCGGCACCGGCAGGCGATAATCGATGCCCGCCTTATCCAGCTTCGCCAGTTCCCGCTGTCCCAGCAGATTGGCAAATCGCTGCCAGTCATTAAGGCGTGCCTGCTGATCGACGAGATGGGTTTTGCCCCCCGCATACTCCTGACCCGCCTTGTAATCCTGCTCCCAGCTGGCGCGGTGCCAGCTTCGTTCCGCTACTGCAAACAGGCGAGGGTAGATCATGTGCTCCATTTGAGCATCAGTGCGCACCGTTTCGCTCCACAGCTGGGCCGAAATGCCGTAAGCACCGCTCCAGGGCTTCTCTGATTTGGCGCTGAAAAAGTTGCCATCGCGATCCACCGAGGTTTCAGCATTCTGCGGCAGGTTATCCGGCGCGAAGCCAAAGATTTTCCGCTCGTCGTTGAAGCGCGTGCCCCAGTAATAGCCGCGTTCCAGCGGGTTAACTTCATACGGAAAATCCAGATAGAGATAGTCGGGGCTGGAGATCACCACGTCGTAACCTTTCTGTGACCAGTCGCTGGCTGTGTCAAAACCGCCCCAGTAGAGGGTGTCCCAGAAGTTGACCGCGACGCGCGGTGTGGCAAAGGATGCTGAATCTTTGGCATGTTTTAAACCATCCTGCCAGGCCTGCATTTTGCCAATACCGTGTCGGTTAACGATGTCACTGACGGTCAGGGCAAAGTAGCTCGGCAGGTGCGCCAGATCGTCCACTTTGCCGCTCTTCACCAGCGCCTGACAAACCTGCGATTTCGCCCACGGCAGATCTTCTTTACTCCAGTCGCGCAGACCGGTGCCCGGTTTAGGGTCGCGTTTATCCGAGTAGCCAGCACCCAGCCGGATATTCTTCGCTTCGTCACCGCCAAAATGCCAGACGCCGAGCGGCTGTCCCGCTTCCCGGTGCATCGCCTGAACTTCACCGATCACTTTATCGACAAACCGCTGTGAACCCGCAATGCAGGGATTGAGATAGCTGGTGCGATCATAGAGCTGCACCGAGGTGGTATTGGAGTCGTCGGTGGGATCGATCAGGCGATACGCACTGGCCTGTTCAGACTGTCCCTCCTTCATCAGCCGCTGATAGCGCGCTTCCATGGCGATGACGGCGGCACGGGCATGGGCGGGCATATCAATTTCCGGGATCACCTGGATGTGACGGGCCTGGGCATACTTCACAATCTCGATGTAGTCGGCACGACTGAAATAGCCGCTGCCGTTGTTATCGCTGAACGGACCGGAACCGAGCTGCGGCAGCAGGCAGCGCTGTTCGCTCAGGTCATGGCAGCGTTTAGCCCCCACGTCAGTCAATTCCGGTAAGCCGGGAATCTCAATCCGCCAGCCCTCATCGTCACTAAGGTGAAAGTGGAAGCGGTTCATCTTCCATGCTGCCATCTGATCAAGCAGCCGCATGACCGCCTGTTTACTGTGAAAGTTACGGGCAACGTCAAGAAACGCGCCGCGATAGGCAAAGCGTGGCGCATCATGGGCTTCCAGCGTGGCAATACGCGGCGCGCCTTCGGTGGGTATCAGCGAGAGAATCGACATCAGACCGTAGAACGCACCGGCAGCATCGTAGCCCACCACAATGGCGCGGCGGGGAGTGATATCCAGATCGTATGCGCCTGGTTTAGCCTGTTTGCCGCTGAAGTGATCCGGTTTGATCTGCGTCCTGATGGCAAATCCATCAGCCGCTTCTTTCAGGCCGAGCAGGGTCAGACGCTGCTTCACCGCCTCACCGGTTTCACGGGTCAACCCGGTCAGAGACAGCCTGACGCCATGGCTGAGATCGGCATCCTGCGGGCGGAGTTTCACCGCAAGCGGCGTGGGTGTGATTTGACCGCGCAGCGCGGAGGCGGGCAGGGTGGCAACGTCGCTGTTTTTATCAAACCGGCTGGCGGGTTGCATCAGGATATTCCGGTCATCGGCACTGCGTCGCCAGTTATCCCCCAACGGCAACACAAACTGGCTGGGATCTTCATGATCGGTGCTGGCAATAATTTTGGGGGTGGCCTGCCCGGACGTCACATACCAGCGCGGCATCACATCCGTGGCAAACAGCTGCCAGTATTCGTTAACGATCGGAATCTGCACCGATTCGCCCGCGCCAATGCCGGTGAACCTCTCAGTCGGCTCCAGTCGGGTCAGGTCGCCGACCAGATGGGTCATTTTGAACTGTTCGTTATCGACCCGCAGCGTCTGGTGGACGTTGCTCATGTAGATTGCCCAGTGTTTATCGGTCAGGGCAGGGCCGTTATTGGTCAGGGTAATGGTGGCGCGATTGCAGGCGGCATAGTCGGCACCCAGCGCAGCGCAGTCGGTGCCATGCAGGGCGGCCTGATTATCGTTCACCTGATAAGTGACGCCAAACTGGCTGATCTGATTCACTACCTGCTGCGCTGACGAGCTGGCGTGGCCTGTGGCTGCAGCGCCCAGCAGAGTGAGCGCGATAAGGCTTAACTTAAACATATTGATTCATCCTTGCTGCTGAAGAGATATCCGGGAGTCTGCAGGGCGTCAGAACAGCGTAAACGGCACGATAACCATAAATTTGATGTCCTTCTCGTCCTGAAAAATGTTGCCGTAACCGCCGCTGTAACTGGGCAGATTGCTGTGATTGTCGTAGCGGGTGTAATGCAGTTTAAACAGGGTATCTTTGGCGCGGCCCTGCTGGATTTGATAGATCAGATCAAGGTTCCAGGCGGACTCTTTCAGCCGCTGGCTCTGGTCAACGGTGAGCAGCGTGGCGGGTCTGGCATCCCAGCCCCAGACGTACGATGCGCCCACTTTCCATCCCGCCAGTTGCCACGGCGTTAAGTCGAGCATCGCCCCGGCAAAGATCGCTTTTTCGCCATTGGCGTTCCAGTCGGAACGGGCATCCCACCAGATATCCAGTCGTCCATTGGAACTGGCGTAGCCTGGCGTCATGCGCTGCAGGAAGAAGCCCTGATTCCCCTCTGCTTTGACCCAGCTGCCTTCGAGTCGCAGATCAACCGGGCCGACGGTATAGCCGACCGTGATCGCCTGTAACCAGGCCAGGCCGTCATAGACATCACGCGGATTAGCGGCACCACCCGCTACTTTGTCGTGTGCGCCGTAAAACTGATAGCTGGTGTAGAGTGCATTGCCGCCAGGCGTGGCTGACCACGAGGCTTTGGCAAAATATTGATCCATATAATCCGCCGCCTGGCCAAATGCACCCTCAAGCACCAGGTTATTTTTGAAGTCATATTTCATGCCGAACGAATGCAGGTAGCTGACAGATGTTTTGCCATCAGACTGGCGAAAATTATATAAATCACGATACCAGGGCGCTTTATATTTGTCGCTCCACATCCAGGAGAGTGATAATGCACCGGCCTGCTGGAAATCATACAGCGCACCGACTTCGACGCCGCGATAGGTTCCGGGTAAGAAACTCCAGTGTGGCGCAATGATTGTCTGGCCGGTTGGCTGAATATAACCGGCACGCAACCAGTAATCGTTATATTTTAATTTCAGTGCGGCTTTATAAACAGAAGCACCGCCGCTGTCGCCATTCCACTTTTCATCCCAGCGAGTACGTGCCTTACTGAAGCCAATTTCATTGGGTGCGGCGGGGCCGCTGTTGGAAAGCTCAGCAGCACCGAAAATGGCGAGGTCCAGACCAATCCACTCCCCGGCATAGCCTGACTGATAGTCGAGATTACTGTTGAGTGAGGCATGATGTAAATTAGCCCGATACTGCCCCTGATATTCACTGGTGGGATCGGTGTCTCTGCGATCTCGCTGACGCTGCCAGTAGAAAACATTGCCTTTCAGCGATGAGTCCTCAATAAATCCGCTGGCGTAAGCCGGTGATGAACTTATTGCTGTTGACGCTATTAACACGGTGGCTATTTCAATTAACGTTAACGCGTAATTAATTTTCCGCATGACCATTCTTCCCTGAATGCAATTAAGATGCTTGCTATGAATTTTTTATGGCGACAATCTATTTTTCGCGACGCGAAATATCAATTGATGGCAGGGTGTTTTGTGAACTATTGCGCAGAACCCGATGAGATAAAATAAAGCAGGTGTAATATGGGAGGGGAGATTAATATTTTGATGAAGATGTTAGCTATTGGCAGGGCTGCTGCAACGGGAGGCTGGCGGTGCGAACGGGCTTCCCGGTTGTATGACAATCAGCCTGCTCAGATAAGCAGGCTGACCGATAAGGCGATTAAACCTGCTTCACCGCCCATCCTTTTTGCTTGCTGGTTTTGCCAATCCCAGGATTGAAGCTGTTGGTGGGATCGAGCTGGCGATAGAACGCCGCCAGCTGCGGTTTGGCCTGATAGAGATGTCCGACATTATGTTCAGCGGGATATTCAGCACCCCGCGCCTGAAGAATCTCCAGCATCTGCGCTTTGAGCGCATGCACATCGACCCCTTTTCTGACGATGTAATCCTGATGAAACACATGACAGAAGAAGTGGCCATAGTAGAGACGATGGCTCAGCGAGGCGCGGATCTCATCGGGCAGGGTTTCGAACCAGTCCGCATCGTTACGACGCAGGGCGATATCCAGCGCCAGAATGTCCTCGACCTCATCAGAATGCACCGCGTGGTAGCGCACTGCCGCACCCGCCGCTGCGAAGCGATGCAGAAAGGCGTGCGCACCTTCTTTGCCTTCACACTCGAAGAATTCGCCACCGCCTTCACGGAAGTAGTCGCGCAGATAGTTACGCGCTTCCGCCACGCCGTCGCCAGACATCTTCAGCATCAGATGGTGTTCATATTTGTCGCGATACTGCTTCATGCGTTTAGGCAGATGCGCCGGAAACAGTTTACTCAGGCGCTGCAACAGGCGATCGCTGAAGTGCGGTTTAACGAAGGAGAGTTTGCTCAGCCAGGCATCAACCCGCCCCTTCAGCGTGAAAAACAGCGGCATCTTGTCGGTGCCCAGCTTGTCGATCATCAGGAAGGTATCTTTGCCGTAGACTTCCGCAATGTCATAGATGTCGCGGTGCATATATTCGCCCGCCACCGGCAGATGGGTGAAATGCGCCAGCATGTGACGGCGGATATCGCTGAGAACGCCGGGCTCGTTGGTGCCGATGTAAAACACCTGCTGCTGCGGTTCGCTGGCGAAGGTATCGAGTCGCACCGCGAAGACCGCCAGTTTTCCGGCACAACCGGATGCTTCAAACAGGCGACGCGCATCCGCGTTATAGCGGGCGGGCGTATCCGCATCGACTTCACGAACCCGGTCGGCATATTCATGATCGGAGGCGTGACGTCCATCGTGCTGCACATCTTTGGGCTGCCAGCGGTCATCATCCAGCCGCCCCAGAATCTCCTCCGGTGACGTCCCAAGATCGATACCGAGATGGTTCACCAGCTTCAGTTTTCCCTGCGCATCAATCTGAGCAAACAGCGCCATTTCACTGTAGGCCGGTCCGCGTTTGATCAGCGATCCGCCGGAGTTATTACAGATACCGCCCAGCACCGAGGCACCAATACAGGAGGAGCCAATAACCGAGTGGGGTTCACGCCCCAGCGGCTTCAGCGCTTTTTCCAGCTGATAGAGTGTGCTGCCGGGGAACGCCAGCACCTGCTGGCCTTCGTCGATCAGCTGAAGCTTGTCCAGCCGCAGGGTGCTGACAATCACCAGCGGACGATCGTAATCGTCGCCATGCGGCGTCGAGCCTTCGGTCAGGCCGGTATTCGCCGCCTGCATCAGGATAATGACATCGGCATTCACCAGCGTTTGCAGTACCCGCCAGAGCTCCAGCAGCGTACCAGGAAACGCCACCGCCAGCGCCTCGCCTTCGCCGGAGCGAAAGCCTTTGCGATAGCGCGCGGTCTGTTCAGGTTCAGTCAGCAGATGGGTAGGGCCGACCAGGCGGCGCAGGTCAGAAAGCAGGGCAGAGGTTTGTATCATGAGCAATTCCCTTGTCTTATCAGTGCGTCCTAACTGTAGCACGTCAACTCACCTCAACGCAGTGTGACAGCGGCAGCTACCTGCTATTCTCATCTTGTGGCACACTGCCGCCTGTTAATTCGATATTGCGCAGTTACTTAAGAGAACCCAACCTGATGAAATGGATTTACTCTGTTAGTCTCGCTGTCTCCCTCGCGATGCAACCGGCATTGGCTGAGACAGTGCCAGGTAACCACCCGATGACCGAACAGGCGCGGGATGCCTTCGTCAACCAACTGCTTAAAAAAATGACGCTGGACGAGAAGATCGGCCAGCTGCGTTTAATCAGCGTCGGACCTGATAATCCGAAAGAAGTGATTCGCGACATGATTCAGAAGAGTCAGGTTGGCGCGATTTTTAATACCGTAACCCGTCAGGATATCCGCGCGATGCAGGATCAGGCGATGCAGCTCAGCCGCCTGAAGATCCCGCTGTTTTTTGCCTACGACGTTATTCATGGTCAGCGCACCATTTTCCCGATTCCTTTGGCCCTGGCGTCGAGCTGGGATCTGGATGCGGTGAAAGAGGTGGGGCGCGTCTCTGCCTATGAAGCGGCCGACGATGGTCTGAACATGACCTGGGCGCCGATGGTGGATGTCAGCCGTGAACCGCGCTGGGGCCGTGGCTCCGAAGGTTTCGGTGAGGATACGTATCTCACCAGCGAAATGGGTCGCAGCATGGTGCAGTCGATGCAGGGCAAAAGTGCTGCCGATCGCTACAGCGTGATGACCAGCGTGAAGCACTTCGCGCTCTATGGCGCAGTGGAAGGCGGACGCGATTACAACACCGTGGACATGAGCCCGCAGCGCATGTTTCAGGACTATCTGCCGCCATACAAAGCTTCACTGGATGCGGGTAGCGGCGGCGTGATGGTGGCGCTGAACTCGATCAATGGCGTGCCCGCCACGGCGGACAGCTGGTTGCTGAAAGATCTGCTGCGCGATAAGTGGAAGTTCAAAGGCATCACCATCAGCGACCACGGCGCAATCAAAGAGCTGATCAAACATGGCGTTGCCAGCGATCCGCAGGAAGCGGTACGCATCGCCCTGAAGTCGGGCGTCGATATGAGCATGAGCGACGAATATTACAGCAAGTATCTGCCCGCTCTGGTGAAGAGCGGCGACGTCACCATGGCGGAGATTGATGATGCGGCGCGCCATGTGCTCAACGTCAAATATGACATGGGCCTGTTTAACGATCCCTACAGCCATTTAGGTCCGAATGAGAGCGATCCGCAGGACACCAATGCGGAAAGCCGTCTGCACCGGGCTGAAGCGCGCGACGTCGCGCGTAAAAGCATCGTGTTGCTTAAAAACCGCCTGGAAACGCTGCCGCTGAAAAAATCGGGCGCCATTGCCCTGATTGGTCCGCTGGCAGACAGTCAGCGTGACATTATGGGCAGCTGGTCTGCCGCTGGCGTGGCGAAACAATCCGTTTCGCTGCTGCAGGGCATGCGCAATGCCACCGAAGGCAAGGCTACGCTGCTCTATGAGAAGGGCGCTAACGTCACCGACAACAAAGGGATTCAGGACTTCCTGAACCTCTATGAGCAGGCGGTTTCCGTGGATACGCGTTCACCGCAGCAGTTGATTGATGACGCGGTCGCCAAAGCGAAGCAGGCCGATGTGGTGGTTGCTGCCGTGGGCGAAGCGCAGGGTATGGCGCACGAAGCCTCCAGCCGCAGCGACCTGGTGATCCCGCCGAGCCAGCAGAAGCTGTTAGCAGCACTGAAAGCCACCGGTAAGCCGCTGGTGATTGTGCTGATGAACGGACGCCCGCTGTCAGTGGTGAATGAAGATCGGATGGCCGATGCGATGCTGGAAACCTGGTTCAGCGGCACCGAAGGCGGCAACGCCATCGCCGATGTGCTGTTCGGCGACTACAACCCGTCGGGCAAACTGCCGGTTTCCTTCCCGCGTTCAGTGGGTCAGATTCCGATCTATTACAACCATCTGCCAACCGGTCGTCCTTACAACTTTGCTAAGCCGAACAAGTACACGTCGCACTATTACGACGCGGCTAACGGTCCGCTCTATCCGTTTGGTTACGGCCTGAGCTATACCACTTTCACCGTGTCGCCGGTAAAAATGTCCTCACCGACCATGCCGCGTAACGGCAGCATTGAAGCCAGCGTGACCGTGACCAACAGCGGTAAACGCGATGGCGCGACGGTGGTGCAGATGTACCTCAACGATCCGGTCGCTTCCATCAGCCGTCCGGTGCAGGAGCTGCGTGGCTTTAAGCGCATCATGCTAAAAGCGGGCGAGTCGCAAACCGTGACCTTTAAAATCGACGTGGATGCGCTGAAGTTCTGGAACCAGCAGATGCAGCATGTTGCAGAGCCCGGCAAATTCAACGTCATGATTGGACTCGATTCCGTTCGTACCGAGGATGGGCAGTTCAACTATTTATAACCGTCAGCCTTTCCCCTGACGTCAGGGGAAGGTGACGCGGCGCGTCGTTAGCGTCCTGCTACGGCGCGCCGCGTCATATCCACTATCAGAGCCATCATGATTAATCTGCGTGACCGCATTCAGCAGCAGGTATTTCGCCTTAACGGCCTGTCGATGAATGAATTTGACCTCTCTCAACCGCCTGGCGATCCCGGCCTGTTTGGCCCGGACAGCGTGATCTGGCGCGTCCACGGTGACTTCACCTCCATGATGTGCGGTGGGATCAGCGCGCTGCTGTTGCAGATGCTGCATCCGGCGGCGCTGGCGGGCGTCTGGGATCACTCCAATTTCCGCGAAGATATGATGGGCCGCCTGCGGCGCACCAGTCAGTTTATCGCGGTGACCACCTACGGTAATTCGCAGGATGCACAGACGCTGATTGACCGGGTGAAACGCATTCACCTGAAAGTCAGCGGCGTTGACAGCGAAGGCAAACCCTATGCCGCCAGCGATCCGCATCTGCTGACCTGGGTGCATGTGGCGGAGACCAGCCGTTTTCTGGCCGCCCATCTGCGCTACAAAAATCCAAACCTCAGCCGCGCCGGGCAGGATCAGTACTATCAGGAAGCGGCGCAGATTGCCGAAGCGCTGGGGGCGGAGCAGGTACCGAAAAGCGTTGTTGATGTTGCGGATTATCTGCAACAGATGCGTTCAGAGCTGCGCTTTGATCATCGCACTGCCGAAGTGACGCGATTGCTGATGAATGCTCCCGCACCCAGCTGGCAGGCAAAACCGGTGATGAAAATCATGCTGAAGTCAGGGTTCGGGCTGATGCCAGCCTGGGCGCAGGCAATGTCCGGTACTGAGATCGGCCGCTTTCAGCAGGCGATCATTGACAGGAAGATTAATGCGATTGCGGTGGGATTAAGGTGGTCGATTCAGCGCGGTGCCTGGTATCGGGCAATGGTGAGGATGGGAAGGGTGGGGTGAGGGGTTCACTGGTAGAAATGTGAGTGGTTAGTGGTCATAAAGGGATGATGCAACTGGAGTGATTGATGCCTGCAACTGAATAGACGCTTTGTTCAGACAGACAGTCTGTTGGGATTAGTTACAACAGGCTGATTGGGGTTAATTTCAACGTCCGCTTTGTGCCAGAAGCGGACATTCAAGAAGCAATGCCATCGTTGCGTAATGAAACAGATGACGAATAGTGTTTTTTTTACGTAAGGTAAATGCTGATTCCAAAGCCAAATAAAGGGAGTAAGCATGGGCAGGTTTCAGGGTAAACGTATATTGATCACTGGTGGTACGAGTGGAATGGGGCTGGCAGGCGCTCAGCGTATTGTCACGGAAGGTGGTCATGTAGCTATTACGGGGCTAAATGAAGAAAGGCTGGAACGTGCACGCAGCATGCTTCCTGCGACATCGCTTGTTATGAAAAGCGATGCTGCAGGCGAAACTGACATAAATGCGCTGCAGGAAGCGATTAGTGGCTGGGGTACCCTTGATGGATTATGGCTTAATGCTGGCTTCGCAGAGGTAAGCTCTCCCGAATCTGTAACGGCAGATTCTTTTAATCGAATGATGAATGCTAATGTGCGCGGCCCGATGCTACAGCTGGCAGCCCTCTCCAAATCACTTAATTCAGGCGCATCCGTTCTGGTTACTTCATCTTCATCTGTATATGAAGGTGCGGCGATGACAAGCCTTTATGCAGCAACGAAAGGCGCGGTTATCGCTATGGTCAAAAGCTGGGCATCAGCGCTGGCTGAACGCGGTATCCGCGCCAACACTTTGGTGCCAGGTCCGATTGAAACCAACTTCAGGCACTTTATGCCAGAGGAGTCGCGTCAGCAGTTTGAAGATTTTGTGGTAAGCCAGGTTCCTTTGGGTCGCGCAGGAACAGCGGAAGAGGCCGCGGCAGTTGCACTATTTCTCCTGTCCGATGACGCATCCTATGTTACCGGCAGCCAGTATGCGGTAGATGGCGGTCTGGTACATTACTGACCGTTGACCAGGGATGCATGAAAATAACTGTAATTGAGCCAGTAACGTCCGCTTTGTGCCAACAACGGACGTTGGCGTCTTAAGTCCACAATCAAAATGCGCCACATTAACGGTTATAGGAAAGAAATTTTGGTTAGTAAAACTCATCTTTATGCTGATATCTGTATTCTTGCGTTATTCCTGTGTATCCATATGAAGCAGCTTTACAATCAATAAGATGCACATTTGACTGAGGATGTAGGTTACCAATAGCTTGTTCCATAGCGTTGTAAATTGCTTTCTGATACGCTCCTTTCTGATCTTTGCTACAAGTTTCATCCACGACAGTAACTTCAAGTCTAAACGAATTTTTCCCCCATTCAGCCAGACTCTTGCCATCAATAAACCAGTCATCATCGTCCACATGTCTTACTATGACCATGGTTTCGAAGCTGTTTTTCTTCAATATCTCGCATGTGATTTGAGTAGCTAAAAGTACACACTCTTTGGTTAATTTTTGATCCTTGCAACCAGACAATGTGAGCGTTATTCCAGGCATAATGATTCCTTAAGTGTGTCATTACTTAGCTTGATTATTAAAAGTGTTGCCGCATTTTTTGAACGATACGAGATGACTAAGATGGCATAATCGAAAACGTGAAGGCAACTTTCGTCCCCTTCTCGCTCAAAGCAGAATAAAGATTGCTTATCTCCCTTAATAAAAGTGACCGGCTCACTCTGCCATGAAGGGAGCGTGAATAACCATATGATAATTATCTACGCTTCTATCCGCCGTTCCGCGAGTGCATGCCTTGCTGCGTTTGATGCCCATCCATCGGACTGGTCATGATTTTCAATCTCTGCCTCTGCTATCGGCGTTACACGGATCAGCGGAACTGAACCGAAAGGCAAACCCTCAATTTGACGAGCATCACGGCTGAGAATGATGCGGGTCATTGGTTTATAGTCGTCGGTAAGAGAACAAAACAGTATGGCTCTATATTTTTCAACATCGGCAGCGACCTGATAGCCGTCGGCAACGAGATCCCCCAAGCTAATTAACAAATGAGCCCAGTCATCAATCTGCTGGCTGGTATTATCTGAAGCATCCAGCTCCATGAAAAGTTCGCATTCTACGCCGTTTTCCGGGTCTGCAACGCCGGCCCAGGGCGTCGAGAGACCATCGGTAGCCAGCGTTAATTTGGTGCTGCTTTTGGTACTGAGTACCCGGCGATGGGGCCCGAACCACTTCGTCTGGTTGTGTACGTTTGCGTCATCTCGTTCAGCAATAAAGCTATCTGACACGTCGCCATACCTTTTCCAGAATGCTCGCCTTGCGACAGCGGCAGCCTCATACATCGGACTCTGAGGACCGCGCGGCACTATTGTCTCATCGAAAATTGTGTCAACCGTAACGCGCCCGCGCATGAACGGTATTTTAGACTTAGTCCAGCGAACAATAACCTTATTAAAGGACTGTATCTGTGATGCTTCGAGTTTATCGACAACGTTGCAGACCCTCTGAAAAACATGGTCACCAGCAGTAACGTGACTCCCATCAGCATACATGTAACCTCCATATTGGGAGGAAACACCAGCCTGTTCCGTAATAAAGAACCATTCACCGTTCACAGCGCCAATGGGTGCCTTGTCTAAAACCGGGCGTAAGTCCCTTGCCGCATCAGAGTTTGAATATGCAGTCATGCCTGTCCCTTATCTTCATTCCTTATGTATTTTGCTTGTTTTACGCTTTTCCACACCTGAGCGTTGCTAAACTTACGGCCCGATAAGTTTAAAGATGATAAAGCGATTGTAGGGCGTTAGTCTAAAAAAGTTGAGAAGGCTCTTAGATAATTACCCCTTCAGTCAAGAAGGCAAAACCGGCTGCTTTGTGCCAGAAGCGGACATTGCTAATCCCCTGGCACACGCTAAACAGTTTGCGGTGCAGCTTATTTCTGTTCCCATGTAAAAAGGCATTAACTGAAAGATGTCACTTAACTTCCTCATGTATATCTACATCCACATATAGTCATCAGGAAAAGGATGAATGAAGATGCTGAGAGGTAAAAGAGCTGTTATTACCGGTGGCGGCGGGGGATTTGGCCAGGCGCTGTGCGTGTGGCTGGCACGAGAGGGCGTCGAGGTGGATTTTTGCGCACGGCGGGCTGAAGATATTCAAAAAACCTGCAGCATCATCACTGCTGAAAGCGGCATTGCAAAAGGGTATATCTGTGATTTAACACGCCCTGAATCCCTTTCTCAGTTTTCCTCACAGCTGTTAATTTCAGACAAGCCTATAGACATTTTAATCCTGAATGCTGCTCAGTGGTTATCAGGGAGATTAGACGATCAGCCTGACACAGAAATTATCAATACCGTCAGTTCAGGTCTGACAGGTTCGATTCTGCTGACTCAGGCTCTGCTGCCCGGGTTAAGACGTTCAGACAATGCTGATATCGTCTCAATTATATCTTCATGTGGGATCCCGAATTTTACGGATTCAATTGCGCATCCTGCTTTTTTCGCCAGTAAACATGGGCTTAGCGGGTTTATCACCAAACTGTCACAGCAGTTGTCCGAAGAAAATATACGTGTGACCGGGTTGTATCCACCGGATTTCGAACTTACAGGGTTAGATACGCTTGTCGACAGTGAATCCAGAATGGGGGAACGTCTGATGAATGGGCGCTCAGTCTGGGAAACAATTCGTTTTGTGCTGACTCAGCCACGTAGTTGCCATATAAGCAGTATCTACTTTCAAGGTCCAACTCGCGAAGACCTGGGATAAGAGTGGCTAAAAGCCAATAGAGTTAAACAAACATTCATACTTCCGCTTCTCGCTCATAGCGGCCATGGTTTTTTACAGTGCCTGCTTCATCCGCTCGAGCGCACTACTGCTCTATAACTGTGGTCGCAATTAATTCTCTAAAGGGAGATCTGACGAAAGCAGAACTACTTTCACTGGTTTTGCTGGCCATTACGATGCTTACCGGTTGCGATGCTGGCGCGAAGAGTATTGATTGGTATAAAGCGCATGACGCGGAGCGCAAAGCTAAATATGAGGAATGCACGAAAGCCTCTGATCCACGCGGTACCGAAGACTGCCGCAATGCCATTGATGCCACTGTCTACGGCGGCTCTTTTACAAAGAGTCCCAATAAAAGTTGGTAAATTCAGGCGAGCCGCCGCCTGGCGGTTTTTTTTGCCCTTCTGCGGGAACAGGTATAACGTTCCTTCTGTCAGCCACTCAAAGGCAGATGCCGGGCACAATTGACATTACACTACCAAAAGGCAATAGTTAATTTTTAGAATCAAGTGGATCTACTATATTCGCACATAAGGAATGGATTTCTCATGTCATATAGCTGCTATTTACTTCTCAACCGGCGTGAAATGACCAGCCTGAGCTGCCCTGGTATTGGTACATTTCCTGCTTTTCCTGGTCAAAAAGAAAGCTGCAATAATCCAGAAAAAACAAACGTACCCGATATAGGCCCAATAGTTCGTGGCCGTTACTTTATTGTAGAACGACCTTCAGGCGGAAGATTGGGACCGTTTAGAGAACGCTTGTTGAAAGACATATACGGTACGGATCGCTCAACATGGTTTGGACTATTTCGTGACGATGAAAAATTGATGACTACACGTTTGTACAAGGCATCAGGCGGGGTAATTTCCGTCTGCACCCTATTAGGCCATTAGGGCTGAGTGAAGGCTGCATCACACTTCAACATCCTCTTCAGTTCAATTACATGCGCGACATGTTCCTTAAATCTGGCCCAACGCTTAACATCCCGGGCAGCCAGCTCAAAGCCTATGGAACGGTAAAGGTATACTAACGATGCGCTTTATTTTAACTATTTTTCTGTTTGTTTTTTGTGCGATTGCTATTTCAAAAGCTATTGCTGTCATAGTGCCGGTAACATTCTTTTATGCCATCGCAGGTTTTTTCAATATTAATGGCGATGAGGCAACCATCGACTTTGTAATGTCAGCCAATATCCTTATTTCTATTATTATGTCTGTTGCGCTTTTATGGGTGCTGAAAGCTGTTTTCAAAAAGCATTAAACAGGACTGTATGAGTACCATTGATTAGAAAAGTCAGTCTTCTGGCTTTAGTGAACGCTACAATCAACACCGTATCCGGTTAACTTTATGGGGCAGTGCCTCGCGCTCCTTCGCTGCATCCACCCGTTACTGTAAGAGCATTATCAGACCGTGATGGTATGAGTATGCTGCCGGATGGGCCTCTGCTCCCGCCAATTGCGCCTGCTGTACTCTTCACCACCCCTCCAACTCCCACACTTTGAGACTATTACCCTTGTCTCAGATAGCCGCAGCCAGGATCCTGCTCTATTCTCGGGGAAAATGGATTCCTCCAGGCTTTGTCGAGGCACTATGACGTACAAATCCCTGATTGCTGAAGTCCACAATCAGCAGCGCACCCTGACCGCTATTGTCGAACAGGATGAGCGCACTGCCTATTTTTACATCTGGCCAACCGACCTGTTCCGCAGCCAGTATGCGGTACGCGGCTGCTGGCTACGAAACCTGCTGCCGGCACCGGCGCAGGAAGATCGCGAGGCGATGGAGCAGGGCATAGCGCCGCTGCTCAGCGCCGAGTATTGCCGTAATCTGGAAGCGGAACCCGCGCTGGATCCAGCCGGTCTGCAGGTGCTGTGGGAGCCGAGCGATGATGGCGCGGCGCTGTGGTATTACGGCCAGCTGCTGGCGGTGATCCCCGGCTGGAGCCTCTATCAGGAGAAGCAGGTGAGCTTCTCTGCAGGCTGCATCAAAAAGAACCGGCTGACGGCACCGCTGGGGTCGGCATCAACCAATGACTACTACGCCCGTGCAGAGCATCAGCGTCAGTTCTGGCGCGAATGGCACGACGGCAGCGAGTGGGATAAGGTGCAGAACGATCTGATGGCCTGCTATCAGGCGCGCTTTGGCGAGTCAGTGAAGTATTACGCTATCGATCAGGGCAGCTGGCCGCCGATGGCAATCTCCCAGCACTGGCATCAGGGCGTCTGGTATTTCCTGACCATCGGCATGAGCATCCGGCCGATGCCGCAGGTCGATTATCTGTTTGATGAGCTGGCGCCGCAGTATCGCCGCATTGAACTGGGCATGGCGGTTGACGGTGAAGTCATGACTGAAGGCAATGCGGTGCAGATGGCCAGCGCGCTGGCGGAGTTCGTGCATCTGCCGTGGGCGCGGCTGACCTGGCTGGGCGAGGGCCATACGCTGGCGTCGGAAGTGGCACCGGTTGGCTTTGAAAGCTTCCTGCTGGCTAATGAGCTGGCAACCGAACAGGCGCAGTTCTCGCTGCCAAAACGCGACGGCGATCGCCCGACTCTGCTCTGGACCACGCCGATTACAGAAGCGGAACGGCAGTTCGCGCAGGCGGATGAACATGGTGGTCAGAAGTTACGGGAATTGTTAACGGCGGATGGCAATAATCACATCTTCCGTCCGCGCCAGCAGGTCGTGAGTTCAGAAGAGTAGGCCAGCAATACTGCGCCTGTTCGCCCATTCCCCGGCGCCCGCCGGGGATGTGATAGTTCCGCTCTGAAATTAAATTTTTACAAAAATCAAACATTTCTCAAATATGTGATCCTGCTCATCTCAAGTTCCCGCTTGCCGCGCCGTTAAACCCGATCAGGCAATCGCGCCGCACCAGGTTCAGGGGAACGAAGATGTTTAAAACAACACAATCCCGCTTCACCGCAACAATGATCGCGTTCTTTGTTGCGCTTTTACTCGTTACAGTCTGGGTTATTAATCAGTTTGTCGCGCCACAGCTGGTCGATAGCGAAAGCCGTCTGGTTCGCTATCAGGTGGATTCACTGGCTTCCGGTATCGTTGAACAGATGAACCGCGTTCAGGCCCAGCAGCGCGCCATTACCGAAGCCGCATCTGTCATGGACAGCGCCACCATCGACACCCTGTTACCGACGCTGGTTAACCAGTATCAGGACAGCAATGTGTTTGGTGGCGGGATCTGGCCACTGCCAAATCGTCGTGACCCGGCGAAAGAGAAGGACAGCAGCTTCTTTGCCCGTAATGCCAGCAATGAACTGCAGGTGAACACCTACTGGAACTCCGACGCGGCTGACAAATACTGGGAGCAACCCTGGTACAAAGATGGCATGGCCGCTCCGAAAGGCCAGTGTGCCTGGGCAAAAGCCTATCAGGATGCCGCCAGCCCGCAGCCGCGCACCAACTGTGCTATGGCTATCTACAAAAACGGCACGGCCTGGGGTGTCGCCACCATCGATGTGACGCTGGGGTTCTTTAACCAGCTGGCGAAGCAGATGGGTGAAACCATTCAGGGCAACGTCCTGATCGTTGAAGCCGACGGTAAAGTCGTGGGCAATGGCGCACTGGTGAATGCCGCACCGAAGCTCGAAAACCTGGCTGACGTGCAGATGCCGATGGCAGCACCGCTGAAAACGCTGCTTAACGGTGTTGGCAATCAGCCGCTGGAAACCACCTATGACAGCAGTGAAGGCGAGCAGACGCTGTTCGTGCAGGCCATTCCAGGCAGCCCGTGGTATCTCGCCAGCAGCCTGCCAACCAGCCTGCTGAAAGCGCAGTCTCACAACATGCTGACCCGCCTGGGTCTGGTGCAGATCCCTCTGGCGGTAATCCTGCTGCTGGTGTCGCTGGGCTTTGTCCGCGCCATGATGAAACGTCTTAACGTGCTGAACAGCAACATCGAAGCGCTGTCGACCGGTGGTGCGGATCTGACTCAGCGTCTGCCAGCCAGCAACAGCCCGGAGTTCAACGCCGTCGCGCAGAGCTTTAACCAGTTCATCAGCTATCTGCAGGGGCTGCTCCAGCAGGTGGGCGACAGCGCGCTGGCGATCACCGCCGCGTCGCGTGAAATTGCCAGCGGCAACGCCAATCTCTCCTCCCGTACCGAAGATCAGGCCAGCTCGATTGTGGAAACGGCCGCGTCGATGGAGCAACTGACCGGCACCGTGCGTCAGAACGCCGACAACGCCACCCACGCTAACCAGCTGGCGGGTGATGCCTCGCAGGTGGCCGCACGTGGCACCGAAGTGGTCCGTCAGGTGGTGACCACCATGGGCGAGATTCATCACTCATCCCGTAAAGTGGTCGATATCATCAGCGTGATCGACAGCATCGCATTCCAGACCAATATCCTGGCGCTGAACGCCGCGGTAGAAGCTGCACGCGCCGGTGAACAGGGTCGCGGTTTTGCGGTGGTGGCATCGGAAGTGCGTAATCTGGCACAGCGTTCAGCCAACTCGGCGCGTGAGATTAAAAAGTTAATCGAAGAGTCGGTGGCGAACATCGATACCGGCAGCGCGCTGGTCGAGCAGGCGGGTCAGACCATGGATGAGCTGATGAAGGGCGTGAGCAGTGTGACCACGCTGATGAGTGAAATCATGTCAGCCAGCCGCGAACAGAGCCTGGGCATCGAACAGGTTAACGTTGCGATTACCCAACTGGATGGCACCACACAGCAGAACGCCGTGCTGGTGGAGCAGGTTTCTGCTGCCGCGCAGGCGATGGAATCGCAAAGCACCCAGCTTGAGCGGGTGGTTCAGAGCTTCCGACTGTAATCCCTCTCCAGGCCAGCCCTGCTGGCCTGATTTTCTCTCTGCTTCATCCGCTTATCTCCGCCTGACCCGGGTAAAAAATCCTCGATGATCCGCCCAAACCGATAATTCTGTGCCAGAATAGTTGGGAATAATCTCAAGGAAACGCCATGTCTGCTATTGAAGTTATCCTCGTTGACCACCTCGATCGTCCCACCGGCAAGATGGAAAAGCTGGAAGTGCATGAAAAAGGATTACTGCACCGCGCGGTGACGGTCTACGTCTTCAATTCCCGGCAGGAGCTGTTGCTACAACGGCGTGCCAGCGATAAATATCATTGTGGTGGCTTGTGGAGTAATACCTGCTGTGGTCATCCTTATCCCCATGAATCAACCCGCGACGCCGCCGAGCGCCGCTTGCGTGAAGAGATGGGGATGGTGGTGACGCTGACGCCGGTGTTTGAGCTGAGCTACAACCTGAAACTGAGCAATGGCCTGACTGAACATGAGTATGGTCACGTCTTCTTTGCCGTCTGCGACAGCCTGCCGCAGCTGAATCCGCAGGAAGCGGATGCCTGGGATTATCGCCCGATGGCGCTGATTGAGCAGCAGATGCAGCAGCAGCCACAGCAGTTCACACCGTGGTTTTTGCACACTTTCCCGCGCATCCCGGACTATCTGGAGCAGTTTCCTTTCCCGGCATAAAAATGCTTTGAGGTGAGTAGTATATCCCGCTGCTCTCGGAATAGCAGGTTCGGAGTTTCGGGCGGAAATCGGCTTGTGCGTGATTGTCTGGTCAGACAATCAGTAAATATTGATGACCAGAACTATTAGGTCTCATACGGACGGTGGGAAAAAGCCCCTGACAGTAATACCGCGCTCATTTAAAAGATGCGTATGGATGAAAGGATTTACGTGACTTATTATTATCGCTCTGAAGGTGCTTGCTGAGCAGCTTCAGATTTGCTTACCCCATTCGAATTGCACATGTGAATAAGGTCACCAGCATACTCTCGGTGACCTTTATGATTTTTGGCTTACCTGTGCGGAGGGTAATCAATCCCGCAATTAGGTGGCCGACAGCGGTAGATTCTCTGTAACCCCAGTTTCCATCCCGTAATAAAGCCAAAGCGTTTTAACGCTATCAGGGTGTACTTAGAGCAAGAAGGAGTATGACGACAGCGATTTCGGATATTCATCGGTGCATATGTCCGATACAACATGACGAATCGAATACTGAGCCACTTAAGCACTTGCAACTTCTTTTCTAAAGGTAATGACGTAATAGTGAGTCAATGTGGATTTATTTCCACCAAAGCAACCCGGCTGTTCATCTATACCGATGGTGTCAACACGGTGGAACTCCCAGCCTTCAGCAGCCCATGAGTTAACCTCTTGCTCCAGGTATGCTGCGGCAATTCCATTCTTGTTGTCTTTTGCCTTGACTGAAATGTTGGGTGGAATCTGAACCATCTTATATGTGTACATTTAAACTCCTTTTCGTTGTGGTGAATTCTGATGGTAAAGCCAAACGCAATCACACTCAAACAGATTATAACACCTGTAGGCGAGTATAATTGACAGTGAAATATATCAAAGTCTGAAATATGTTGATTCAGAATGCTAATTTTGAAGTTTAAATCTTAAGCGACCCAACGGACGCTTTAACACCCGTCGCCAGTTTTAGAATACTATCTAAAATGTCAGGTTATTGTGAAAGTCGCACATGTGATCTTACCAGAAAAATCTTTTTTTTCAGTTTTTTATCCTTAATTTTCTCCAACCGGATTCCATAAATTTATGGATTTATTGTATATGCAGATTTGCCACGCCTCATGTTGTCTCTGATGGGGATATTTTCAATTGCAATAATTCAGGTGAGTTATTTTTTTTGATGCAACAGTTTTATAGGCAGCTCAAAAAAGAATAATAAAATGATTTTTGGAAAAATGACCGGTATCATAAAATCTTAAATTTCGGAGATCATAATAAGGAAGCTGGCGGGTCAGGTGAATAAACTAGCCGCAATGACGAGCATTGCGAGAGAAGATCGGTGTGGTATGTCCTCAATCATAGCAACAGCCTCTACTTCTTTCTCATGCAGATCGGACGAATTGCTGAGAAATAAACAGCTACAGATAGCTTAGCTAAATCTGTTCGTACATATCGCATGTTTTATCATCTGCAATATTGAGCGATTTGAGAATTTCTTTTGCCTTTGGCTCTGATGCCTGCTTCGTGCTCTAAAAGCCCATTTGCTCCCGCTCTTTATCCCTGCTAACCGGCACAAAGGCCGGTTTCTTCAATGATTATTTATCAGCAAGCGCTGGGATCACATGCTGCGGATCGCGTTCTATGGCCCGGAGTAAAGCTTTAGCCGGGCCGGTTGGCTCACGTCGTCCCTGCTCCCAGTTTTTTAGCGTGTCTACATTCACGGAAATCAGCTTAGCGAACCCGCTTTGCGAAAGACCAGTAGCGTTTCTGATAGCTTTGACTTTAACCGCAGTGACTGTGCTTTCGCGGGCAGGTGCTCGGGAGCCTTCGACGATCTCATTCATCTGAGTCATGCTTTCTTTCAAACGCTCAAACAGTTTTTTGTCCATTACCAGCCCTCGTTCAACGCCCTTAACAGATGTTTTTCATCCTCGGATAAATCATCCTGGACGCCTTTTTTATAAATCAGCAACAGCCTGATTTGTGATTCAGAGACTTTGTAATAGTAAATCACCCGAACGCCGCCACGCTTACCTTTGCCTTTGGCCGCCCAGCGAACTTTACGCAGGCCACCCGTATTCTGGATAACATCACCCCAGCTTGGATTGTCAGCCATGAATTGTTGAAACTCGCGATATTCATCATCGCTGAGTAGTTCCTTTACATCTTCCGTGAATACAGGAGTCTCAATGAATAACATGTCTGTACGTCATTGGCGTAGGGTAGAATCATATTATCATGCAAGGAGGGTAAGTCAATGGCGTACAGTGAGGTGTGTAATCGCCCGCGCTGAGCATTGCCTTAGAGGGCATTTTATGCGTCTTTGCGGAGGACTTTTGCTCCCTGAGCCGGTGCGCTATCCACGTCCTGACCATTGATTATCGCTGCAGCTCGAAATCTTCCGCATCCACATCATAACCCGACGGTTCCCAGCGGATCGCCAGCAGCGCCAGCAGGCCCGCCAGTGGTGCCAGGAAGATCACCCAGAACACGCCGGTGCCCAGCGCCGCGACCAGCACCGGAAACAGAAACAGCGAAACGGTAGAGCTGCCGCGCATCAGCGTCTGATTAAAGCCGACACCCACGCCGCGCAGCGACGTCGGGTAGCTCAGCGACGCAAAAGTCATGGTATGCGAACCTGGCCCGAATCCCTGTCCAAACAGGAACAGCGCCAGCATGCCGATCGCCAGCGCGGCTTCCTGACCGCCTTCCGGACGACCAATCAGCGCCAGCCCGAGCAGCGCCACGCACTGACAGGCATAACCCGCCACCGACATCTTCCACGCCCCGAGGCGCGGCACCAGCCGCACCGCCAGTATCCCGCCGACAAAGGCGAACAGCAGATTCAACGCCAGCGACACCAGAATGGTGGTAAGCATTGACTGGGCAAAGAAGCTGGAGATGATCACCGGCAAGCCAAACGCCACCGCGTTATAAGCAAAAGATGAGGCAATGGAAGTGATGGTCGCCAGCAGGGTACGGCGGCGATAAACGCCCTGTAACAGCGCGCCATAGTTACGCCAGCTCGCCTTGCGCACCGGCGTGGCAGGCGTCAGCGCGGCGTCGGGTGCCACCTGGGCATTAATACTCCACGCACTGCGTAAAATCGCCGCGGCACCTTTCAGGTCGCCCTGATTCGCCGCCCATACCGGGGATTCGCTCATGTAACGGCTACGGATGGCGATGATGATAATCGCCGGAACGGCACCAAAACCAAGGATTAGACGCCAGAGCCAGTCGGTGTGGCTTTCGGGTAACACGGCATAGAGCAAGAGCACCAGCAGATAAGAGATGCTGATTGCCGCATACCAGGTTGGGCACCACATCGCCACGCTGGCCGCTTTATTCCCCTTGCCACGCAGTCGGGAAAACTCCGCCAGAAACGCCATCGCCACCGGCAGATCGATTCCGACTCCCAGACCCATCACAAAACGCGCGCCGGCCAGCACGTACTCATTGGGGGCAAACGCACAGGCGATAGCCGCCACCACGAAAAAGAACATATCGGCCATAAACACCCGATAACGGCCAATTTTATCCGTGAGATAGCCGCCGATCAGTGCGCCGATAATGGCCCCGAAGGTGATTGCCGAGGCGACCATGCCGGTGCCGGTCGGGGTGAGATTGAATTCGCGCGTGATGTCTTTGATGCCAAAGGCCAGCGCACCCAGGTCGTAGGCGTCAAGGAAGACGCCCCCCAGCGCAATCGCCACCACAATGCGGGCATTATTACGGGCGCTGTCGCCACTGTTCACTAATCGGGAGACGTCAGCTGCGCTGCGGATCCACTGTGTTTCGCCACCGGGCGAACTCCCTGCTGTTGCCACATGGGCGGAAGAGGTCAGGTCGGACATGATGTTGTGCGTCTTTTATTATAAAAACAGATTTCCGAGAATAGCCGTTTAGACGCCCAGACGTAAATTCATTTCGGTTATATGAGATGAATTTATAATCTCAAATCGTTATCAATTTGCGATAAAGTCAGCTGCATCGCCGCTGCGCCAGGCTACGCTTTTAAGGCAGATAATTTCCGCTGCACGCCTTGCCAGCCTCCCGCAGAGTGGCAGGAGGGCAGCCTGAACGCGCAGGCGCACAACGCCTTGTTAATCATCACGCACGAACAAAACGTAAAAACAACACACTGCGATAAGGAAAAAGCCATGGTCAGAATTCGGGGTTGGATGGGCGTCAGCGCTTTGCTGCTCAGCATGGGGATAGCACAGGCGGCAGACCCGGTGCGGGTCGGCTCGAAAATTGATACCGAAGGTTCACTGCTGGGCAATGTGATTCTTCAGGTGCTGGAAAAGCACGGGGTAAAAACCGTCAATAAAATTCAGCTCGGCACCACGCAGGTGGTGCGCGGTGCCATCACGGCGGGCGAACTTGATATCTATCCGGAATATACCGGCAACGGTGCATTTTTCTTCAATGATGAGAAAGACAGCGCCTGGAAAAATGCCACCAAAGGCTACGAGAAAGTGAAGAAGCTGGATGCGGAGAAAAATCATCTGGTCTGGCTGACACCCGCTCCGGCTAATAACACCTGGACCATCGCTGTGCGAAAAGATCTGGCTGAAAAAAATCAGCTCAACTCTCTGGCGGACCTCAGCGCCTGGCTGAAAAAAGGCGGCACCTTCAAACTGGCGGCCTCTGCAGAATTTATTGAACGCAGCGATGCCTTACCCGCCTTTGAAAAAGCCTATGGCTTTGACCTCAAGCAGGATCAGCTGCTGTCGCTGGCTGGCGGCGATACCGCTGTCACCATCAGCGCAGCGGCACAGCAGACTTCCGGCGTAAACGCGGCGATGGCGTACGGCACCGACGGTCCGGTGGCGGCATTAGGTCTGCAGACGCTCAGCGATCCTAAAGGGGTTCAGCCGATTTATGCGCCGACGCCGGTGATCCGTGAATCGGTACTCAAAGCCTATCCAGAGATTGCAGAGTGGCTGAAGCCGGTGTTCAGCGCGCTTGATGAGAAGACACTGCAACAGCTCAACGCCAGAATCGCGGTCGACGGTCAGGATGCCAGCAGCGTAGCGACCGAATGGCTGCAGCAGAAAAAGCTGCTGTAACCGATGCAGATATCGCGGGAAGCGATACGCCGTCCGGTTGAGCAGCCGGTGGCACTGCTGCTGCTGACGCTGCTGACTCTGGCGCTGGTGGCATTGCCGTTTCTGAACTTCGCCCCAAACCGTCTGGTGGCGGGTGAACCGCTGATGGGCTGGCAGATTAGCCGCTTCGGGCTGTTGCTGCTGCCGCTGTTGACGCTGTGGCTGCTGCTGTGGCGGCATCCGACCCGCATCACGCTGATGCTGGCGCTGCTGGCGGCAGAACTGATGCTGGCGGCGATCATCTGGCTCAGCGGTCATCAGGCCACTTTACTCAGCCAGCAGGGCAGCCGTCTGGCGCGCACCAGCTTTGCCAGCGGATTGTGGTGCAGCGGCGCGCTGATCCTGCTGCTGATCACCGATCAGGTGCGGCAACTGACCCGCCATCGGCTGGCACAGCTGCTGCTCAATCTGCAGGTCTGGCTGTTGCCGCTGCTGCTGCTGTTCAGTGGCCAGCTCAGCGATCTCTCCCTGCTGAAAGAGTATGCCAACCGCCACGCGGTGTTTGATGCCGCGCTGAGCCGTCATCTCACCCTGCTGGCGGGCACGGTGGTGCCTGCGCTGATGATTGCGCTGCCGCTGGGCGTCACGCTGTTCCGGCGGCCTGGCTGGCAGGGCGGGGTGTTCGGTGTGCTGAATGTGATTCAGACTGTGCCCTCGGTGGCGCTGTTTGGTCTGCTGATTGCGCCGCTGGCCGGACTGGCTCAGCAGTTTCCGTGGCTCGGCGACTGGGGCATCAGCGGCATTGGGATGGCTCCGGCGCTGATCGCGCTGGTGCTTTACGCCCTGCTGCCGCTGGTGCGCAGCGTGGTGGTGGGGCTGCAACAGGTGCCGCACGAGGTACGTGAGAGTGCACGTGGCGTCGGCATGAGTGGCTGGCAGCAGTTTATTGCGGTGGATGTGCCGCTGGCGCTGCCGGTCTGGCTGGCGGGCCTGCGGGTAGTGGTGGTGCAGACGCTGGGCATGGCGGTGGTTGCGGCGCTGATTGGCGCGGGCGGCTTTGGCGCGATTATTTTCCAGGGACTGCTAAGCAGTGCGCTTGATTTGGTGTTGCTGGGTGTGATCCCAGTGATTGCGCTGGCGGTGGTCATCGATGCGCTGTTCCGCCTGCTGATCTCACTGCTGGAGAGAAAAGATGATTGAGTTTGACGGCGTTTCCCGCGCGTTTAACGGTAAAGCGGCGGTGAAAGATCTGTCGTTACAGGTGGCGAAAGGGGAATTTTGCGTGCTGCTTGGCACCTCCGGTTCGGGCAAATCGACCACCCTGAAGATGATCAACCGGCTGGTGGAGTTTGACAGTGGTGAAATCCGCTTTGCCGGAGAGTCGATTCGCCAGCTCGATGCCCGCACGCTGCGGCGTCGCATGGGCTACGCGATCCAGTCGATTGGTCTGTTTCCGCACTGGACGGTGCGGAAGAATATCGCCACGGTGCCAGTGCTGCTGGGCTGGCCCCGGGCACAGGTCAATGAACGTATCACGGCGCTGCTGGCGCTGCTGAATCTCGATGCTCAGCTGCTGGACCGCTATCCGCATCAGCTCTCGGGTGGGCAGCAGCAGCGCATCGGCGTGGCGCGGGCGCTGGCGGCGGATCCGGAAGTGTTACTGATGGATGAGCCGTTTGGTGCACTCGATCCGGTGACGCGTGGGGTGCTGCAACAGGAGATGTTGCGCATTCATCAACTGTCGGGCCGCACCATCGTGCTGGTGACGCATGACATCGACGAAGCGCTGACGCTGGCAGACCGTATTGTGCTGATGGATAACGGCGAGATTGTTCAGCAGGGCAGGCCAGTCGAGCTGCTGACCCAGCCGAAAAATGATTTTGTGCGCGACTTCTTTGGCCGCAGCGAAATGGGAGTACGGCTGCTGTCGCTGGAGCAGGTCGGTAATGCCGTGCGGCGCGGCGAGTGGCTGCCGGGCGAACCGATCGTTGCGGCGCTGACGCTGCGCGATGCCCTGTCGCAGTTTATCGCCCGGCGTACCGATAAACTGCCGGTCATTGACGATCAGCAGCGGCCGCTGGGCGTGCTCCACTTTGGCGATCTGCTGCAACTGCGCGAGGATTTAACATGCGCAGGCTAAGGGATCCGCTGCTGTGGCTGGTGCTGTTCTACGGCGCGCTGCTGACCCTGATGCCTTACAGCGGGCCGCTGTTTCACCGCTGGTTTCCCGAACTGGCGCGGCCACTCTATCAGCAGGAGAGTTTCTGGCAGCTGACGCTGGCGCATCTGTTTCTGGTGATCACCGCCAGCCTGCTGGCGATTGTGATTGGCATCGGCAGTGGTGTGCTGGTGACGCGGCGGGCGGGGCGGGCGTTCCGGCCGCTGATGGAAACCATTGTGGCGGCAGGGCAGACGATTCCGCCGGTGGCGGTGCTGGCAATTGCGGTGCCGGTAATGGGATTTGGGGCCTGGCCCGCAGTTGTGGCGCTGCTGCTCTATGGATTGCTGCCGATTTTACAGGGGACGCTGGCGGGTATTGATAGCGTACCGGCCAGCAGTCGGGAGATCGCCATCGGGGTCGGCATGAGTAGCTGGCAACGGCTGTGGCAGATTGAGCTGGCGCTGGCTGCGCCGGTCATCATCGCCGGGATACGCACCTCGGTGATCATCAACATCGGCACCGCTGCCATCGCCTCGACGGTCGGCGCGAAAAGTCTGGGATCGCCGGTGATTATCGGCTTAAGCGGCTTTAATACAGCCTATGTCATTCAGGGGGCATTACTGGTGGCGCTGCTGGCGATAGTCAGCGATCGCCTGTTTGAACGCCTGCAGCGCTGGCTTAGCGTGAGTGAACGATGAGAGAGTATCCCACCAGCATCAGACCGCCGGTGCCGCCTGCCGCCATAATAAAAAACAGCGTAGCGAAGAAAGCTTTTTTACAGTTCATGGGTAAAACCTGAGCTCGTTAACAGTGAGGCGGGGATAATAGCGCGCGCAAGGCAGCAGGCAAAGTGCCCGGCGTGCGTTTTTGTTATCAGGCGGGATCGTGCAACCGCACGGCATAGCCCTGTTCCTGCCAGTGTGACAGCTGTTCCTGCTGGCGGCGGGTCAGTTTTTTACCGGTAAAGACAAACATATTCATGCCGGGAAAGAGTTCAGGACGCGGTAAATCCAGCGGTTCTGCCAGCACATCAATCCGCCAGCCATGCTGCGACAGACGCCAGCCTTCCAGCCAGATTCGGGTACGATCGTCGATACCCCAGCCAATAATCAGCGCATCTTTACCCGATTTTTTGCGGCTGCCGGTCAGGCAGAACGCGACATAATCGATCAGCAAACCATCCAGAAGACTGCACATGGTGCGGGCGGTGTTCTGGTCCAGACTCAGCTTCTGGCGCACTGGCATAAAAACATGGTCGATCAGCGCATCAATCGGATGTTCGCGACCAATCGCGGCAATTTTATTACGAAGTTTAGCGGGTCTGACGTGACGCAGGACGCTGATCAGCTCATCCTGGAGTGTGGTCCAGCCGTCATGGGCATCAACATCGCCACCTTCCAGCAGTGCCTTAACTTTACCGACCGGCACGCCGCTTTCAATCCAGCGCATAATCTCTTCGATGCGATGAACATCTTCTTCGTCAAACTGACGATGTCCGCCTTCGGTACGTTGCGGCTTCAGTAAGCCATAACGACGCTGCCAGGCGCGCAGGGTGACTGGGTTTATGCCACAGCGCTCGGCGACGTCACCGATACTGTATAAGGTCATAAATTCCTCTTTCGATTGGTCTGAGTGCAATTACCATAACGAAGCCGACTAAGTTGTACAATACATTTCTCGATGTACAACTTGACTGATACGCCGTTTCTCCGTTATATCTCATATAAGATAATTATTCCCAAATATGAGAAAACACCATGTCAGAGCTGAATACGGAGCAACGACTGGCGGTGAGGCTGGCAGAATTACGCCTGCAACGCGGCTGGTCGCTGGATGAACTTGCTGTCGCAACGGGCATCAGTCGTGCGTCATTATCGCGCATTGAGCGAAGCGAGACCAGCCCTACTGCTGCGCTGCTTAACCGTCTGTGTGTTGCCTACGGATTAACGATGTCGCGCCTGCTCAGTGAAGTGGAGGAGGAGTCCAGTTTGCTGATCAGAGATGACCAGCAGCCCGTGTGGCAGGATGAATCCAGCGGATTTATTCGCCGGAATGTTTCACCTCCTGCGCTTCATTTCCGATGCGAACTGGTTGAGGGCAAATTACGGCCTGGTGCACGTATAGATTACGATGCGCCACCCATTCAGGGCCTGGAGCAGCATATCTGGCTACGCGAGGGCGGCCTCACCGTCACGATGGGAGCACAGCAGTGGGCGCTGAAGCCCGGTGACTGCTTACGTTTTCATCTGGTCGGGAAATCGGCTTTTGAGGCGCACCTGACTGACGGCGCGCGCTATTTACTGGTGGTGGCGAAACCATGATCGATTACACAATACTTCGCGCCGACGAAGCGCAACCACAATTGGATGAACTCACAGCGGTGCTGCAGGCCTGTGTGGCAGACGGCGCCAGCGTCGGCTTTATTGATGCTGAAGACGAAGAGGTGATAACGCGATTCTGGCAGCAGCGGATCGCCGCTCTGGCAGACGGCGACAGCGAACTATTCGTTGCGCGGCAGCACGGTCGCATCGTGGGCACAGTCATTCTCAGTGGCAGCGCGATGCCTAATGGCCGCCACCGGGCGGAGATCAGCAAACTGCTGGTGCATCCGCAGGCGCGCCGTCAGGGCATCGCGCGTGAGCTGATGCAGCGCGCTGAGCAGCAGGCCCGTGCGCAGGGCAAAACGCTGCTGGTGCTGGATACGCGCAGCGGCGATGTCGCCAGCGATCTCTATCGCTCGCTGGGCTGGCAGGTGGCGGGGTCGATCCCGTTTTATGCCGAATCCACCGCGGGCGTGCTGGATGCCACCACCTATATGTACAAAGTGCTGGCGTAGCCAGCCGCTAGCTCATGCGGCTGGCCTTTCTTCGTGCCGGACCGGCCCGGGTTGACGGGCTGCCCGCACGACCCTGAAACGGGCAACTGCTGAAATTTACGACGTCGCACGAAAAATTCGGCGCGAAAGCTGACGCCAACAGGATACTGTGTAAAAATACAGGCCATATTTTCGGTGTGGTAACGCAAATCATGGCCCTGACAGCCGCAGTAAAAAGCCAGATAGCGCAGTGGTATAAAGCGCTTCAGGAGCAGGTGCCTGACTTCATCCCACGTGCGCCGCAGCGCCAGATGATCGCCGAAGTGGCGAAATGTCTGGCGGGCGACGATTCGCGCCATCTGGCGGTTGAAGCGCCAACCGGCGTGGGCAAAACCCTCTCTTATCTGATCCCGGGCATCGCGGCCAGCCGCGCCCAGGAGAAGCGGCTGGTGATCAGCACCGCCAACGTGGCGCTGCAGGATCAAATCTTCACCAAAGATCTGCCGCTGCTGAAAAAAATCATTCCCGATCTCACCTTTACTGCCGCCTTTGGCCGCGGGCGCTATGTCTGTCCGCGTAATCTGGCGGCGATGGCGGCCGATGACGATGAGCAGGGCGATCTGCTGCTTTATCTGGACGATGACGCCGTCAGCAGCACTAAAGAGGAGCAGACGCAGTGTGGCCGGTTGCAGAAATCGCTGGATCGCTATCAGTGGGACGGCCTGCGCGATCACAGCGACGAGAACGTCAGCGACAGCCTGTGGCAGCGGCTTTCCACCGACAAAGCGAGCTGCCTTGGCGCACACTGTCGCTGGTATCGTGAATGCCCGTTCTTTGTGGCGCGGCGTGAAATCGAGCAGGTGGATGTAGTGGTGGCGAACCATGCGCTGGTCATGGCAGCAATGGAGAATGAGTCGGTGCTGCCACCGGCAAAAAACCTGATGCTGGTGCTGGATGAAGGGCATCACCTGCCGGAAGTGGCCCGCGATGCGCTGGAGATGAGCGCCGACATCACGCCGGGCTGGAGCAGCCTGCAGCTCGACCTCTTTATCAAGCTGGTAGAGAGCATTATGACGCAGATGCGGCCAAAATCGCCGCCGCCGCTGGCTAACCCGGAGCGGCTGAAAGCGCACTGCGATGAGCTGCGTGAACTGCTGACGATTACCGCTCAGGCGCTGAATCCGCTGCTGCCACCGCATAATCAGCCGGGCGAATTCCGCTTTGTGCTGGGGGCGTTGCCCCAGGAGTTGCTGGATCTCTGCGCCCGGCTCTTTAAGCTCAGCGATGCGCTGCGCGGCCTGAGTGAAGGTTTGATTAATGCGCTGAGCGAGCAGACCGGCAAGGTGGATGTGGTGCGACTGCATCGCAATCTGCTGCAGCTCAATCGCCAGTTTGGCTGGTTTGAATCGGTCAGCAAACTGTGGCGGCTGGCGGCGATGGAAAAAGCCTCTGGCGCGCCGGTGTCGAAGTGGATCACCCGCGAGCTGCGCGAAGGTCAGGCGCACCTGCTGTTTCACTGCGCTGGCATCCGCGTCAGCGACCAGCTGGAGAAGATGCTGTGGCGTAAAATTCCGCACGTGGTCGTGACCTCCGCCACGCTACGATCGCTTAACAGTTTCAACCGCCTGCAGGAGATGTCGGGACTCAGCGAGAAAGCGGGCGACCGCTTTGTGGCGCTTGACTCCCCGTTTAACCACGTGGAGCAGGGCAAGCTGGTGATCCCGCAGATGCGCTATGAGCCGCTGATGACGCACGAAGCGGAGCATATCGCGGAGATGGCCGGTTTCTTCCGGCAGCAGATGGCGGAGAAAAAGCACAAAGGCGTGCTGGTGCTGTTTGCCAGCAACCGGGCGATGCAGCAGTTTGTCGCCTGTCTGCCCGACCTGCGCCTCTCAATGCTGGTTCAGGGCGATCAGCCGCGCAGCCGCCTGGTCGATCTGCATCGTCAGCGCGTCGCCAAAGGGGAAACCAGCATCCTGATTGGCCTGCAGTCGTTTGCCGAAGGGCTGGATCTCAAAGGCGATCTGCTGAGTCAGGTGCATATCCATAAAATCGCTTTTCCCCCGGTAGACAGTCCGGTAATTTTGACCGAAGGCGAGTGGCTGAAAAGCCTGAAACGCTATCCGTTTGAGGTGCAGAGCTTACCCAGCGCCTCTTTTACCCTGATTCAACAGGTCGGACGCCTGATACGCAGCCATCAATGTTATGGCGAAATCGTCATTTACGACCGCCGTCTGCTGAGCAAATCTTACGGCAGCCGGCTGTTAGCGGCGCTGCCGATCTTCCCGATTGAGCAGCCGGAAACGCCAGAGCCGGCAGCGATACCGGCCACCGTGGTGCCAAAAAATACGGTGCGTAAACGACGTCCCACGCGGCGCTGAGCCGCGCACTTAACCGGAAGCGAGTGATGGAACTGAATAAAATCATTAAAGAGATTGGTCGCGGTAAAAATCATGCCCGCGATATCGACTTTGATACTGCCGTGGCGCTTTATGGCGCGATGCTGGCGGGCGAAGTGCCGGACCTGGAGCTGGGCGGCATTCTGATTGCGCTGCGTATTAAAGGCGAAGGCGAAGCGGAAATGCGCGGCTTTTATCAGGCGATGCAGGCGCAGATGATGCAACTGCAGGCGCCGGAAAACCGCCCGATGCCGGTTGTGATCCCCAGCTACAACGGTGCACGCCGACAGGGCAATCTCACGCCGTTGCTGGCGCTGCTGCTGGTGAAACTTGGCTTCCCGGTGCTGGTGCATGGCGTCAGCGACGACGCGACGCGCATCACCAGTGAAGCGGTGTTTGCCGCGCTGGGTATTACCCCCGTCACCACCGCAGAGGCGGCGCAGGCAAAACTCGATCAGGGCGAACTCGCCTTTATCACCATCGATCATCTCTGCCCGCCAATGGCGAAACAGCTGTCGCTGCGCTGGCGAATGGGCGTGCGTAACAGCGCGCATACGCTGGCAAAACTGGCGACCCCGTTTGCCGAACGTGCGGCGCTGCGTCTGTCGAGCGTTTCGCACCCAGAGTATGTACCGCGTGTGGCGAAATTTTTCAGTGACATCGATGCGCCTGCGATACTGCTCAATGGCACCGAAGGGGAGGTCTATGCCAATCCACAGCGCTGCCCGGCGATCAGCATGATTCAGGGCGCAGGCGCGGAAGCGGAAGTGTGGGTTGAGCGTCAGCCCGAAGTGGCCGTTGAACTGCCGGCCGATAAGACGGCAGAGGTAACCGCGCGCTGGATTGAGCAGGTGCTGAATCAGCAGCGGCCGGTGCCCGCATCACTGCGACTTCAACTCGCCTGCTGCCTGCGCGCCAGCGGCCAGTGCGACTCGCTGGCGGCGGCAGAGCAGCAGATCCTCGCCGCCGGTTACTGACTCAGGCTGCTGGCAGCGCCTGTTCAACCAGGTTCTGCCAGAAAGTAATGCCAATTGGCAGCAGCGCGTCGTTGAAGTCATAGCGGGCGTTGTGCAGCGGGGCGGAAGGCGTGTCGCCATCCGCGCCCAGCCAGAAGTAAGCACCCGGACAGGCCTCCATCATGCAGGCAAAATCTTCAGACGCCATCGACGGATTAACCTGCCACTGAACCTGTTCGGCCCCCAGCGTCGCCAGCGCCACCTCGCGTACCTGCTCAGCCGGGGCCGCATGGTTGGCGGTCACCGGATAGCCCGGTAACCACTCAATCTCACCGCTGACGCCAAACGGACGTGGCAGGGTAGCGACAAACTCATCAATCAGCCCGCGTACTTTTTCGCGCACGCTGGTCTGCAGGCAGCGCACCGTGCCGCGCAGCACAATCTGTTCCGGGATCACGTTGATCGCTTCGCCACCGTGGATCTGCGTCACGCTGACCACCGCCGAGGCGAGCGGCGAGAGGCGACGTGACGGAATCGTCTGCAGCGCCAGAATCAGCTCGGCCGCCACCACCATCGGATCGGCACCGCTTTCCGGCATCGCCGCGTGGCAGCTTTTGCCGTGCAGGGTAATCTCAAACGAATCCAGCGACGCCATCATGGCGCCAGGGTTAACCGCCAGTGACCCCAGCGGCAGCCCCGGCCAGTTGTGCATCGCATAGATCGCATCCATCGGGAAGCGCTGGAACAGTCCCTCTTCCACCATTTTGCGCGCACCGCCCAGGTTCTCTTCGGCAGGCTGAAAAATGAAATGTACCGTGCCGCTGAACTGGCGTGTGGCGGCCAGCTGTCGGGCGGCGGCCAGCAGAATGGCGCTGTGACCGTCGTGCCCGCAGGCGTGCATCACGCCGGGAGTGACGGAGCGCCATTCAGTGTCGCCTTTTTCCGTAATCGGCAGCGCATCCATATCCGCACGCAGCCCGATAACCGGGCCGGGACCGTTTTCCAGCGTGCCGAGCACGCCGGTGCCCGCCAGACCACGAAACACCTGCAATCCCGCCCGCTCTAACTCATCAGCGATAAACTGGCTGGTTTGCTGTTCCTGGTAACCTAATTCGGGGTGGCGATGAAACTCACGGCGCCAGCGCAGGGCATCTTCAAGCAGGGCAGGGGAAAGGGTCATGCAGAGTCGCGCTCCATACAGAATGAGAAGATTTCACTTTAGAGGTCGGGTGGCGCTGCGTCTATCGCCGGCAGGACGAAATCTGGCTATAGGCTAAATCAAAATGGAATAAGTAATAAGGAAGTGATGTCCGGGCAGGGCTTCAGAAGGGAAAAACGCGAAGAAAACGGGGCAAGTCGCTGCCCGCCCCGTTCAGCGTATTACTTCTGCATCGGCAGGTTCAGTTCATGCTCTGCCGCGCAACTTTGTGCCAGCTCATAACCCGCGTCGGCATGACGCATCACGCCGGTGGCCGGGTCATTCCACAACACCCGACCCAGACGCGCATCCGCCTCTTTGCTGCCATCACAGACAATCACCATACCGGCGTGCTGCGAGAAGCCCATACCGACACCGCCGCCATGATGCAGGCTGACCCAGGTCGCGCCGCCTGCGGTATTCAGCAGCGCGTTGAGCAGCGGCCAGTCTGAGATCGCATCCGAGCCATCCTTCATCGCTTCGGTTTCACGGTTAGGTGAGGCAACCGAGCCGCAGTCGAGATGGTCGCGGCCAATCACCACCGGCGCTTTCAGCTCGCCGTTGCGCACCATTTCATTGAACGCCAGACCGGCAAGATGCCGTTCGCCCAGTCCCAGCCAGCAGATACGTGCTGGTAGTCCCTGGAAGGCGATGCGCTCCTGCGCCATATCCAGCCAGCGATGCAGCGTTTTGTGGTGCGGAAACAGTTCTTTGAGTTTTGCGTCGGTCTTGTAGATATCTTCCGGATCGCCGGACAGCGCCACCCAGCGGAACGGGCCTTTTCCTTCGCAGAACAGCGGACGGATGTAGGCCGGTACAAAGCCAGGGAAGTCGAAGGCGTTGCTGACACCCTCATCCAGCGCGACCTGACGGATATTGTTGCCGTAGTCCACGGTCGGGATGCCCATATGACAGAAGTCGAGCATTGCCTGCACGTGGACCGCCATTGAGGCACGCGCCGCTTTCTCCACTGCCTTCGGCTGTGAGACGCGCTCCTGCTGCCAGCGCGCCAGATCCCAGCCAGCCGGCAGATAGCCATTAATCGGATCGTGTGCCGAGGTCTGATCGGTCACGATATCCGGTTTTGGCCCGCCCGCCCGGGCGCGTTTCACCAGCTCCGGCAGGATCTCGGCGGCATTGCCCAGCAGCCCGACCGAAATCGCTTTTTTCGCCGCGGTCGCTTCGCTGATTAACGCCAGCGCTTCATCCAGCGTGGTGGCTTTGTAATCTACATAGCGGGTACGCAGGCGGAAATCGATGCGCGACTCCTGACACTCAATCGCCAGCACACAGGCCCCGGCCAGAACGCCCGCCAGCGGTTGCGCGCCGCCCATGCCGCCCAGCCCGGCGGTGAGGATCCAGCGTCCGCTGAGGTCGTTGTTGTAGTGCTGACGTCCCGCTTCCACGAAGGTTTCGTAGGTGCCCTGCACGATGCCCTGCGCGCCGATATAGATCCAGGAACCGGCGGTCATCTGGCCGTACATCATCAGGCCCGCTTTATCCAGCTCATGGAAGTGATCCCAGGTCGCCCAGTGCGGCACCAGATTGGAGTTTGCCAGCAGTACGCGGGGTGCATCCGCATGGGTGCGGAAGATGCCGACCGGCTTGCCGCTCTGGATCAGCAGGGTTTCATCCGGCTGCAGTGCCCGCAGCGAACGCAGGATCTGCTCGAAGCACTCCCAGTTACGCGCCGCCTTACCGATGCCGCCGTAAACCACCAGATCTTCCGGCCGCTCGGCAACATCGGGATCGAGGTTGTTCTGAATCATGCGGTAAGCGGCTTCAATCAGCCAGTTGGCGCAGTGCAGCGTGGTACCGTGAGGCGCGCGAATTTCACGTGCCACAGCCTGAGAAAGAGTTTCGCTCATGAAAGATTCCTTAATTCAAGAAGTTGGGCGCATGCTCGGCAGCAGCGCGGTCAATGCCTGAGGCCAGTCAGTGCGACTTGCCCACTGACGCATTGCCTCGATATCGGGAGCCAGCAGGCGATCCTCCTCAAGGAAGGCGACCTGCTCGCGAATGGTGTCGATGGCCTGCTCAATCAGCGCAGAGCTTTTCAGCGGCCGGTTGAATTCAATGCCCTGTGCGGCGGCCATCGCCTCAATGCCGACTACCGCGGCGCTGTTAAAGCACATGCTGCCGAGACGGCGGGCGGCGTAGGTTGCCATCGAGACGTGATCTTCCTGATTAGCGGAGGTCGGCAGGCTGTCGACGCTGCCCGGATGGGCCAGCGATTTGTTCTCAGAGGCCAGGGCTGCGGCGGTCACCTGGGCGATCATAAAGCCGGAGTTTACGCCGCCGTCGCGCACCAGGAAGGGCGGCAGGCCCGACAAGCCGCTGTCCAGCAGCAGCGCCAGCCGTCGCTCGGAGATGGCCCCGACTTCGGCAATCGCCAGCGCCAGGATGTCCGCAGCAAAGGCCACCGGTTCTGCGTGGAAGTTGCCGCCGGAGATCACATCGCCGCTGTCACTGAACACCAGCGGGTTGTCAGAGGCCGCGTTCGCTTCGATTTCCAGAATCCGCGCGGCGTGGCTGAAGTTGTCCAGGCAGGCACCCATCACCTGTGGCACGCAGCGGATGGAGTAGGGATCCTGAACGCGGCCGCAATGTGTATGCGACAGCACTATTTCACTGCCCTCAATCAGGGTGCTGACGGCAGCGGCGACCGCAATCTGACCACGCTGACCGCGCGCCTGATGGATACGGGCGTCGAACGGTTTTAGCGAGCCTTTAATCGCCTCCAGCGACAGCGCACCGGCCATCAGACCAGCGGCAAACAGGTTTTCACCCTCAAACAGGCCGCGCAGCGCCAGCGCAGTTGAGACCTGGGTGCCGTTAAGCAGCGCCAGTCCCTCTTTCGGGCCGAGTACAAACGGCGACAGGCCCACGCTTGCCAGGCCTTCGGTGGCCGGGATCAACTCACCCCTGAGCCGGACCTGACCTTCGCCCAGCAGCATCAGGGACATGTGCGCCAGCGGTGCCAGATCGCCGGAGGCACCGACCGAGCCTTTTTCCGGGATGCAGGGCATGACTCCCGCATTGAACAGCGCCAGCAGCGCCTCAACCAGTTCGATTCGCACGCCAGAGTGACCGCGTGCCAGGCTGATGATTTTGGTGGCGACCACCAGGCGGGTAACATTGTCGGGCAGCAGATCGCCCAGCCCGACGCTGTGTGACAGCACCAGATTACGCTGCAGATCCGCCAGCCGACTGGCCGGGATTTGCGTCTGCGCCAGCTTGCCGAAGCCGGTATTAATGCCATACACCACGTTGCCAGAGGCGACAATCGCATCCACGGTCTGCTGCGCCGCCGCAATCGCCTGGCGCGCGGGCTCATCAAGCGTCAGCGTGACGTTGCCCTGATAGATAGCGCGTAATGTGGCGAGGTCCACCTCGCCTGGCACCAGGCGCAAAACCTGAAACGAACCTGACATAGTCTACTCCTGTCTATACAAGTGTGCTGGTGTGGCTAAACTGCTCTCCTTGCCCTGATCCAGCGGAATAATACGAGTGAAACATAAGCGTTAATTCTTGTCTATGCTTGTCTATACAATCAAAGGGAGCAAGCAAGTGCCGTGCCAGGCCGATCACAAAAATCGATTGCCCGTCCGCTGCGGGTTGACTATTTAGCGCTACTCAGAGGCTGCACCATCAGGATGCGCAGGCTGCACCATTGGGGCACCGCGCAGCGTACTGGATGTATATACATTCACACGATGAGACAGTAAACTTAGGGGACTTTCAGCATAAGGAACAGCAAATGGTTGAGCATACGGCACTGGCACAACTGGCGGCGGCAATGAGCGATGAGCCTGCCCCGATTTATCAGCGGGTGAAGCAGGCCATCGTCAGCCAGATCCGTGAAGGGTTGTGGAAAGCGAATCAGCGTGTGCCATCAGAAAGTGAACTGGTGAATGAACTGGGCGTCAGCCGCATGACCATTAACCGGGCGCTGCGTGAACTCACCAGCGAAGGCTTTCTGGTGCGGATGCAGGGCGTTGGAACCTTTGTGGCGGAGATGAAAGGCTACACCGCCATGCTGGAGGTGCATAATATCGCCGATGAGATCGCTCAGCGCGGCCATCAGCACAGCTGCAAAATTCTCGCCATCGGCCAGGACAAAGCCGATCCTGAGCAGGCGGCGGTGCTGGGACTGACCACCGGGCAGACGCTTTATCATTCGCTGATTGTGCATTACGAAAATGATCTGCCGGTGCAGCTGGAGGACCGTCTGGTCAATCCGCTGGTCGCGCCCGATTACCTGACGCAGGATTATCAGCAGATGACGCCTTACACCTATCTGATGCGCGTCGCGCCGCTGACGGCGGGCGAGCACATTGTTGAAGCGGTGTTGCCCGATGCGCGTCAGCGTAAACATCTGTCGGTGGATGAGCACGAACCCTGCCTTCTGATTCGCCGTCAGACCTGGAGCGACACTAAAATCGTGACCTATGCGCGGCTGCTCTATCCCGGCTCACGTTACAAACTACTGGGCCGCTTCAGAGGACACGGTTAAGACGGGTAAACAGCAGCCGGGCATCGGTATCGCACGGGCTGAGTGCTGTTTCTTCATCGACCCACCACGCGCCCTGCTGCGCGGTCAGCCGTTCCCCGTCAGCCGTCTGCCAGGCGCCGGTCAGCACCCACGCGACGCCATGCAGAGTGCTGACCGGCGTGGTCACCACCTCCACCGCTGCATGCCATTCCCCGCGCCGCGTCATAATATTAAAATCTTCGCTGACGCTGCCCTGCAGCTTTGCCGTTAAGGCGAGTTCGCCGGCAAACGCCCAGGGCTGCTGAGGTGTCAGTAAGTGCTGCACGCCCGGCGCGGTGAGCAACACCGGATCGCCATGCAGCAGGGTAATCACCCGATCAATGTCAGGAAAGGCTGAGAAGGGACCATCCTGCGCCAGCGTCGCAATGCTGGCGCGCCAGCCGAAGCGCTCCTCGCCGGGTGGAAAGCTGATGATTTCGCGGGTTTCGCCGCCGCCGTTGCGCCAGCGGCTGACCGCCAGCTCCGCGTATGTGAACCTTGCGATCATCGCAGCGTCTCCATCGCCTGAGCAAAGCGGGCGGCACACGCCGTCTGGTGCGGATGCACCCCATCTTCTACCACGGCTTTACCCGCCACATAAACGTCCCGAATCTGATCGCGTTGCCCGGCAAAGAGCCAGCGGTTGAGGACGGCGTGCGACCCGACGCTGCCGAGCCACGCCTCATCCCGCAGCACCAGCCAGTCGGCACGTTGTCCCACCGCCAGCGTGCCCTGCTGAATGCCACACGCCTGCGCACCGCCTGCTGCTGCCTGTTGCCACAGCAGATCGCCTACCGACGGCTGGCCGGGCAGGGTAATCCGGTTGCGACGCTGGTCGCGCAGTCGCTGAGCATACTCCAGCCAGCGCAGCTCTTCCTGGGCGCTCAGCGAGACGTGACTGTCAGAGCCGATGCCCCAGCGTCCGCCCTGCGCGATGTACTCCACTGCCGGAAAGATGCCGTCACCGAGGTTGGCTTCGGTGGTCGGGCAGAGACCCGCCACTGCGCCGCTGCGGGCGAGACGCGCCAGCTCACTCTCATCCAGATGGGTGGCGTGGATCAGGCACCAGCGCGCATCCACCTCAAAGCGGTTCAGCAGCCAGGCCACCGGACGCTCGCCGCTCCACGCCAGCGAGTCATTCACCTCTTTCTGCTGTTCAGCCACATGGATATGTACCGGCAGTGTCAGATCACTGGCCGCCAGCACGTCCTGCATCTGGCTTTCACTCACCGCCCGCAGTGAATGGAAACAGAGGCCACGGTTCAGCAGTGGCCTTTGCTGCTGCCACGTATCAAGCCGCGCCTGCTGTTGCAGATAGCGGTCGGTCTGCTGGATAAAACGCTTCTGACCCGCCGACGCTGGCTGGCTGCCGAAGCCGCTGTAGCTGTAGAGCACCGGCAGCAGCGTCTGGCCGATACCGGCGATCTCCGCCGCTTCAATCAGCTGTTGCAGCATCGCATCATCACTGTAGGGCACACCCTGTGTGTCGTGGTGCAGGTAGTGAAACTCTGCCACCTGGGTGTAGCCGCCTTTCAGCATCTCGATGTAGAGCAGGGCGGCAATATCGCCCACCTGTTGCGGCGTCAGGCGCTGCACCATGCGGTACATCAGATCCCGCCACGTCCAGAAACTGTCCTGAGGATCGCCCGCTACTTCAGCCAGACCCGCCATGGCACGCTGGAAGGCGTGCGAGTGCAGGTTGGCGATTGCCGGGATCACCTCGCCGTTGAGCCGGATAGCCTGATCAGCGTGGCTATCCGGAGTAATAGAGTCGATAAAACCGGCCTGATTGACCGTGATACGCACCTGCTGCTGCCAGCCCTCCGCCAGCAGGGCACGCGAGGAAAAAAAAGTCGCCATGGTTGATCCTCATCGGATGTGGTTGTATATACATATACATACTTTGAGGCACAGTGTAAACGGCGGAGGCATGAGGCAGCGATGGCAGAAGAGATGCGCGTAGAGACGGTGTGGACCGGGGCTGACCTGGTCACCATGCGTGACGGAAAGTACCATCTTATCCCGCAGGGGGCGCTGGTGGTGCGGGCGGGCAGGCTGGTGTGGGTCGGGCCGCAGGCGGAGATGCCCGCGTTCGTCGCCGATCAGCATCATCATCTGCCGGGCGGCATCGTGACCCCGGGGCTGGTGGATTGTCATACCCATCTGGTGTTTGGCGGCGACCGCAGCCAGGAGTTTGAACAGCGCCTGAATGGCGTCAGCTATGCAGAGATTGCCGCGCAGGGCGGTGGCATCCTCTCAACCGTGCGCGCTACCCGTGCCGCCACTGAAGAGGAACTGGTGGCATCGGCTCGCTGGCGGCTAAACCGCCTGCTGGCCGAGGGCGTCACCACCGTGGAGATCAAGTCCGGCTATGGCCTGGATGAAGAGAGCGAACTGCGGATGCTGCGGGCGATTCGTCAGCTGGGAGAGAGCGTAGCCGCTGACGTCCGTGCCACCTGTCTGGCGGCACATGCTTTTCCGCCGGAGTTTAAGCACGACCCGGATGGCTGGGTTGATATCATCTGCGAACGGCTGCTGCCGCAGGTGCAGGCACTGGGACTGGCGGATGCGGTGGATGCGTTCTGCGAGCATCTCGCCTTTTCACCGCAGCAGGTAGCGCGGGTGTTTGACCGGGCAGTGGCGCTGGGCATGCCGGTGAAACTGCATGCGGAGCAGCTCTCGGCGTCAGGTGGCGCAGCACTGGCGGCCCGCTATGGGGCGCTCTCTGCGGACCACCTTGAATATGCCACCGAGGAGGATGCCAGAGCGATGGCACAGCATGGCACCGTGGCGGTACTGCTGCCTGGTGCATTTTATCTGCTGCGGGAGACGCAGCGTCCGCCGGTGGATCTCTTCCGGCGCTATGGCGTGCCGATGGCGCTGGCCAGCGATGCCAATCCCGGCACCTCGCCTGCGCTGTCGCTGCGTCTGATGCTTAATATGGGCTGTACCCTGTTTGGCATGACGCCGGAAGAGGCGCTGGCGGGCGTCACGCTGTGGGGGGCAAAAGCGCTGGGGCTGGCTGACAGTCACGGCTCGCTGGAGGCGGGAAAAGTGGCGAACTTCGTTCACTGGCCGCTGGCCCGTCCGGCAGAACTGGTTTACTGGCTGGGTGGTGAACTGCCCTGTACCGTTATCTATCGTGGAGAACCGCAATGAACCCTTTCCATTTTACCCAGGGCAGTCTGCCGCTGCTGGTCAGCATTCCCCACGCCGGTACCGAGCTGACGCCCGACGTGGAAGCCGGACTGAGTGAGGCAGCGCGCGGCTTACCCGACACCGACTGGCATATTCCCCTGCTGTATGATTTTGTGCGTGATCTCGGAGCCAGCGTGTTAATCGGCCGCTACTCCCGCTTTGTGGTCGATCTCAATCGCCCGCCCGATAACCAGCCGCTCTACACCAGCGCCACCACCGGCCTGTTCCCGGAAACACTGTTCGACGGTACACCGACCTTTGCACCAGGCAAAACACCCGACGACACGGCGCGTCAGGGCTACATCAATCAGATCTGGCAGCCCTATCATCAGCAGATTCAACAGGAGCTGGCGCGGCTCAAAGCGCAGCATGGCTATGCGCTGCTGTTTGACGCCCACTCTATCGCCAGTGAAATTCCCCGCCTGTTTGACGGCCGTCTGCCCGATATCAACATCGGCACCAACGACGGCGCAAGCTGCACGCCTGCAATGAGTGCGGCGCTGGAGGCCGTGTGCGCGGCGCAGAACGACTACAGCTGGGTGATTAACGGGCGCTTTAAAGGTGGTTACATCACCCGTGCCTACGGTCAGCCGCAGCAGCAGATTGAGGCGGTCCAGCTGGAGCTGGCGCAGCTCAACTACATGGATGAAACCCCACCTTACGCCTGGCAGCAGGCGCGTGCCGCCCGGTTGCAGAACGTGCTTAAGGCACTGATCCACGCCATGCTGGCGCAGGCTAAACCGCAATAAAACTCACCAGAGCGATGCGCCACTCCGGTGCATCGCTGCCCTGCTTAAGTGCAGCGGCGGGCAGGTCGCCTGCCCGCTCCCAGACTACCGCCGCTTTTTTTCCACTTCTGCAGAGCTGGCATAACCTTTGCTTGGTTGTATGTACAAGTGCAGCAGCACCGCCATCTGCGTAATAAATTCTGTCTGGCTCACAAAACGATAAAGCCGGCAATGAACTGCGCTGCGTTAACTTGTATATACATGACATATCATCCTGTGAAATTTATGTTAAATCTCGTCAGGGCGATCATCAGACCGCTACTTTCAGGAGAACCGTATGACGCACCCTCTGACTCTTCGTCGTTTATGTCTCACTACGCTGGTTTCCAGCCTGCTGCTCTGTGGCGTCAGCGCCCAGGCCAAAGAGTGGAAGTCGATCACCATTGCCACCGAAGGCAGTTATGAACCCTGGAACCTCACCCTGCCAGGCGGCAAACTGGGCGGTTTTGAACCGGAGCTGATGGCCGATCTCTGCCAGCGTATGGCAATACAGTGCAAGCTGGTGGTGCAGAACTGGGATGGAATGATCGCCGGTCTGAATGCCGGAAAATATGATGTGATCATGGATGCAATTGTGATCACCCCCGAGCGCAAGAAAGTGATCAATTTCACCGTGCCCTACGCCTCAACGCCCGCCACCTTCATCACGGTGAAAGGGTCGTTGCTGCCTGCCGACAGTAAGATCATCAAACTCACCGACGATGAGAAAACCGTGGAGCCTGCCATCGCACCCCTGAAAGCGGCGCTGAAGGGCAAAACCATCGGTATCGCCTCCGGCACCGTCTACACGCCGTTTATCGACAAGTACTTCAAAGAGGTGGCGGATGTCCGTGAATACACCAGCTCAGCCGATGCGATCCTCGATTTGCAGGCGGGGCGAATTGACGCAGTGTTTGACGATGTGACCTTTGCGCAGTCGATGCTGGCGCGACCGGATAACCGTAACCTCAGCTTTAGCGGTCCGCAGCTGGGCGGCTCAATCTGGGGTGAGGGCGAGGCGATGGGCGTGCGCATGGCAGACAACGATCTGAAAGCCCGGCTGGATCAGGCGATCAAAGCCGCGCTGGCCGATGGCACAGTGAAAAAGCTGAGCGAGAAGTGGTTCAAAACTGACGTCACACCCTGAGTGAGGTAACTGATGATAAGCCTGCTGAGTTTTGGCCCGGAGGGCTGGGGACGGTTGATTCTGAGTGCCACGCTGACGACGTTGCTGCTCTCATTTGCCGCGCTGCTGGTCGGTGCGGTAGTGGGATCGGGCGTCGCCGCTGCGAAGTTATCCACGCACCGCGCGGTGCGCTGGGCAGGGGAAGGCTACTCGGTGATCTTTCGTGGCATTCCTGAGCTGCTGGTGATCTACCTGTTCTACTTCGGCGGATCGGGATTGATCACGCAGATCGGACAACTGTTTGGCGCGGACGGGTTTATCGAAGCGCCGCCGTTCCTGATCGGGGCGCTGGCCATCGGGCTTATCTCCGGCTCTTACCAGGCGGAAGTCTATCGTGCCGCACGGCTGGCCCTGGCGAAAGGGGAGATCGAAGCCGCTGTCGCTATTGGTATGCCGCGCTGGCGTATCCGGCAACGCATCCTGCTGCCGCAGGTGGCGCGCTATGCGCTGCCTGGCCTGTCAAACGTCTGGCAGATGAGCCTGAAAGACTCGGCGCTGGTGTCAGTGACCGGCATTGTCGAGCTGATGCGGGCCAGCCAGATCGCGGCCGGCTCCACCCGTGATTACTTCTCCTTTTATCTGGTGGGCGGTGCCTGTTATCTGCTGCTGACGCTGCTGTCGAACCGCGCCTTTCTGCGGGCTGAATCCCGTCTTGGTCGCGCCTGGCAAAGCCGCACCGCTGCACAGCATTAAGGAGACTTATGATCGATTTCGCGTTCCTCACTGACACCTTCCTTAAACTCAGCGCCGCGTTGCCGGTTACGCTGGGCCTGTTTATCAGCGCCTTCCTGTGCGGTGGCGTGCTGGCGGTGGGTATTCTGGCGCTGCGCATGAGCCGCTGGCGTCTGCTGAGTGCTTTTGCCCGTGGCTACATTCTGGTGTTTCGCGGCTCGCCGCTGATGATCCAGCTGTTCCTGATCTACTACGGCCTCGGGCAGTTTGGTGTGATCCGGCACAGTCTCTTCTGGCCGTTTCTGCGTGAGCCCTTTACCTGTGCGGTGCTGGCGCTGTCGCTCTGCACCGCCGCCTACACCGCGGAGATCCTGCGCGGTGCGCTGCTGGCTGTGCCGCCTGGTCAGGTGGAGGCGGGGATGGCGTGCGGCATGTCGCGCGGGCTGCTGCTGCGGCGCATTATCGCGCCGGTGATGCTGCGTTATGCGCTGCCCGCTTACTCCACCGAGGCGATTCTGCTGGTGAAGTCGACCGCGCTGGCCAGTCTGGTCACGGTCTGGGATGTCACCGGGGTGGCGCAGCAGATTATCCAGCGTACTTACCGCACCATGGAGGTGTTTCTCTGTGCGGCGGCGATCTACCTGATCCTCAACTTCATCATTGTGCAACTGTATGCCCTGCTGGAGCGGCGTCTGACGCCGGTTCATAAACCGGAAAAAAAGCCGTTACCGGCCGCTAAGCCGATTCCTGGAGGAAAATAAACATGTCTGAACTGCCACCCGTCACGCTGTCGGCCAGCGATATCCATAAATCCTTTGGCGCCATGGAGGTGCTGAAAGGCATCTCGCTGCAGGCGCACCAGGGCGATGTTATCTCAATACTCGGTGCCAGCGGCTCGGGCAAAAGTACGCTGCTGCGCTGCATTAATCTGCTTGAGACGCCTGACGCGGGCGTGGTCAGCGTGGGCGGTGAAACCATTGAGATGAAGCGCCATGCCCGGGGACACCAGCTGGCGGCTAATCCGCGTCAGATTGAGCGGCTGCGCTCCCGGCTCGGCATGGTGTTTCAGAGCTTTAACCTCTGGTCGCACCTGACGGTGCTGCAAAATGTCATTGAAGGGCCGCACTACGTCCTCAAGCGCGATAAAAAAGCCTGTATTGCCCAGGCGGAACAGCTGCTTGATCGGGTCGGTCTGCTGAATCGCAAAGATTTCTATCCCGCCCAGCTTTCAGGCGGTCAGCAGCAGCGGGTGGCGATCGCCCGTGCGCTGGCAATGGACCCGGAGGTGATGCTGTTTGATGAGCCAACTTCGGCACTCGATCCGGAACTGGTGGGCGAGGTGCTGAAGGTCATGCGCAGCCTGGCGGAAGAGGGCCGCACCATGCTGGTGGTGACCCATGAGATGGGTTTTGCCCGCAACGTCTCTAACCGGGTGGTGTTTATGCATCAGGGCACTATTGATTGTCAGGGCACGCCAGAAGCGATGTTCGGCGAGGCGGGATCGGCGCGCTTTAAGCAGTTTATCTCCAGTCATCATCAGGTGGAGCCGGTGGTATGAGCGACGTAATACGTCAGACGCTGGTCTGGGGCGATGGCCCGCTGAAATGGCAGGCGCTGGTGCAGGTCGCCCGGCACGGCGCCAACCTGACGCTGAGCGACAGTGCCTGGCAGCGCATTGCGCAGAGCCGTGAAATCGTCGGGAATATCGTGGCGGCGGGGCAGGTGGCTTACGGCATCAATACCGGGCTGGGGGCGTTGTGCAACATCACCCTGTCTGAAGATGAGCTGAGCCAGCTGTCGCGCAATACCCTGCTGAGTCATGCCTGTGGCGTCGGGCCGGTGCTGGCAAAACCCGAGGTCCGCGCCATTCTGTGCGCTGCGATTGCGAACTACAGCCACGGAAAATCAGGTGTTTCAGTGGCGCTGGTGCAACATCTCCTGGCGCTGCTAAACCTGCAGATTACGCCACAGGTACCGTCGCAGGGATCGGTGGGATATCTGACCCACATGGCGCATATCGGCCTGGCGCTGATTGGCATCGGCGAGGTGGAGTGGCAGGGTGAAATCATGCCCGCGCAGCAGGCGCTGGCCCAGGCGGGATTAGCCCCTTACCGGCCTGGTGCCAAAGAGGGGCTGAGCCTGGTCAACGGCACGCCCTGCATGACCGGCTTAGCCTGTCTGGCGCTGGACGATGCCGAACGGCTGCTGGACTGGGCAGACGTTACCGGTGCGATGAGCTTTGAGGCGCTGCGCGGTCAGATGGTGGCGTTTGACCCTGAGGTGCTGGCGCTGAAGGCCAGCCCGGGGATTCAGCGCAGTGGCGAACGCCTGCGCCAGTTGCTGAGTGACAGCCCGCTGCTGAAAGCCAGCGTTGGCATCCGGACTCAGGATGCACTCAGTCTGCGCTCGATGCCGCAGGTGCACGGCGCCTGTCGCGATCAGTTTAGTCACGCTGTCCGTCAGGTGGAGACCGAACTCAACGCCTGTACCGACAATCCGCTGGTGCTGGGGACGCCGCAGGCCTGGCGCGTGGTGTCACAGTCCAATCCGCATGGCGAGTCGGTGGCAATGGCCTGCGACCTGCTGGCGATTGCGATGGCGGAGCTGGGCAGCATCGCCGAGCGACGGCTTGATCGGCTGGTGAATCCGCTGGTCAGCGGCCTGCCGCCATTTCTGGTGGCCGAGCCGGGCGTCAATTCCGGCATGATGATTGCGCAGTACGTGGCGGCGTCACTCTGCGCGGAGAACCGTCAGCTGGCGCAGCCTGCGGTGCTTGATAACTATGTCACTTCAGGATTACAGGAGGATCATCTGAGCCTCGGCACCGGCTCGGCGCTGAAGCTGCTGAAACTGGTCAGCAATGTTGATCACATTATCGCGATTGAGTATCTGCTGGCGGCGCAGGCGCTGGAGTTTCACGGTGAGTCACAACTGGCAGCAGGCACGCGGCGCGCCTGGCAGCATTTGCGGCAGGTTGTTGATCGCTGGCAGCAGGATCGCTGGCTGGCACCCGACATCGCCCGCGCGGTGGCTCAGATTAAAGCGCACCGGGCCGATGCGCTTGTGGGGTAAGGATTATCTGCGGCGCGCGTCCGGACGGACTAAATCAAAACGTTGCGCTTCGCTGATGCCGTAATAGGCGCTGGGGCCGCCCGCGCGCAGAATCGGCTCGGCTTTAGCGGTCTGATAAATGCCCTCTTCCAGCAGCGATTCATCGATGTGAATCGCCACCGCTTCACCCAGCACCAGCCAGCTGTCGATCAGATTGCCGCTGGCATCCTGCAGCTGAATCAGTTGCGTCAGGCGGCACTCGAAGTTGACCGGGCTCTCTGCCACCAGACTGGCGCTGACCTGTGAAGCCGCCAGCGGCGTTAAACCGGCAAAGGCGAACTCATCCTGATCGGCAGGCAGCGAGGCGGAACTTTCGTTCATCGCTTCCGCCAGCGGACGCGTCGCCAGGTTCCAGACAAACTCTTTGGTCTCAGCAATATTTCTCACGCTGTCTTTCCAGCCGCTGCTGGCGAAACCGATAATCGGTGGATGATAGTTGAAACAGTTAAAGAAGCTGTAAGGTGCCAGATTGTGCTGGCCGCTGCTGCTCACTGAGCTAATCCAGCCGATCGGGCGCGGCCCGATAATGGCGTTCAGCGGATCGTGCGGCAGACCGTGACCAGCACGGGGTTGATAGGAATAGCGTTTCCGGGTCATAACTTCTCCAGCAGGGAATTTTATTTATCTTAGCCCGACAGCATCTCCCGACGGAATCGGAAAGAGGTAAGCGGATGGTGCGGGTTTATTTTCCGCCGCCTACAGCGTATTGTACGCGCGCCTGAATAATTGAGAGAACGTATGAAAAAGTCAGCCAGCACGTCGCCCTTCCACGCCCGCAATCGCCATCAGGGCGAATACGATTTTGCCGCGTTAACCGCTGCCCATCCGCCGCTGAAAGCCAAAGTCCGGCCCAATGGGTATGGCGTGCAGTCCGTGGATTTCGCGGACCCGGAGGCGGTGATGCTGCTGAACCAGGCGCTGATCAAACTATTTTACGACATCGACTGGCAGCTGGCTCCCGGCTCACTCTGCCCGCCCGTGCCGGGACGCGCCGATTATCTGCACTACCTTGCCGATCTGCTGGCGCTGGATAACAACGGCGTGATCCCGACGGCGGACGTTCTGGATGTCGGCTGCGGTGCAAACTGCATCTATCCGCTGATTGGCGCGGCAGAATATGGCTGGCGCTTTACCGGCACCGAAGTCGATGAAGCCGCCATCAAAGCCGCTAACCGCATTGTTGCGGCCAATCTGCGCCTGACGCGCCAGATCCGTCTGCGTCGTCAGAAAAACAGCGATGCAGTGCTGGCTGGTGTGGTCAGTAAAACTGAATTTTTCAGTGCAGTGATGTGTAACCCGCCATTCCACGCCTCGGCGGAAGAGGCGGTATCGGGATCGCAGCGTAAGGTCCGCAATCTCGGACTGGATAAGAGTGCGCCGCTCAACTTTGGCGGCCAGCACAATGAGCTGTGGTATCCCGGGGGCGAAAAAGGTTTTATCGGCAAGATGATCGCCGAGAGCGTGGCGTTTGGTCGTCAGATCGGCTGGTTTACCTCGCTGGTGTCGCGCAAAGAGAACTTACCGGCGCTGGAAAAACAGCTGCAGGCGCTCGACGTGGCGGAGATGCGGGTGGTTAATATGGCGCAGGGTCAGAAGCAGAGTCGCTTCCTGGCGTGGAGTTTTATGCCTGCCGCCCAGCGCACTAAACTGCTGAGTCGCCTGGGGAACTGAGGTGTCGCTTTACATGGTAACAGGTGTATCTGTGGGCGAAGAGTAAAATAGAACGGGCCGCGATGCGGCCCGTTTTGATTGTTGACAACGCCCGACTCGGTGGAGGTAAGACCGAGCTGGCACAGGGAACCCGGTCAGATCGGAAAGACGCAAAGGCTGTCATCCATGACACGCTCGGCCCGCGCCGTCCCTGGCGCGGGACGCTTTCCTCTTCTGACCGGGTTCCCTGTGCTTCGGGTTTATTCGTTGCTGCCAGATTTACCCTGGTTTGGATTGTCATCAGTTTTAACGGGCCGCTTAGCGGCCCATTTTGATCAGGAGACGTGCTGCAGGAATTCGCGCAGACGCTCGCTCGGTGGGTTGCTGATCAGGCTGTCGGGATCGCCATCTTCCGCAATCCGGCCTTTATCGATAAAGATCAGCCGTGAGGCCACCTTCTGTGCGAAGCCTACTTCGTGCGTCACAATCACCATCGTCATGCCTTCTTCCGCCAGATCCTGCATCACCTTCAGCACTTCGTGACGCAGTTCCGGGTCGAGCGCTGAGGTTGGCTCATCAAACAGCATCATTTTCGGCTTAACTGCCAGCGCACGGGCAATCGCCACGCGCTGCTGCTGGCCGCCGGAAAGCTCAGACGGGAAGTGATGCGCGCGCTCGGCGAGGCCCACTTTGCCCAGCAGCTCACGCGCCAGCTGGCGTGCCGCCTCTTTGCTGGCACCGCGCACACGGATAGGACCAAAGGCGACGTTATCCAGCGCACTCATCTGTGGGAACAGATGAAACTGCTGAAACACCATGCCCGCTTCCTGACGAATCAGGCGGTCATCGACTTTTGGATCATTGACGCGCAGGCCATCGACAATCAGTTCGCCACTGGTGATCTCTTCCAGCTTGTTAATGCAGCGCAGCAGGGTTGATTTACCGGAACCGGATGGGCCGATAATCACCACCACTTCGCCCTGGTTAATCTTCAGGTCAATATTGTGCAGCACCTGGGTCTGGCCAAAATGCTTGGAGACATCTTTAAATTCAATCACAGGATTTTCACCCTTTTCTCAATGCGGCGCAGCACAAAGCTCAACACCAGCGTAATAACCAGATAGATAATCGCGACGGCGCTCCAGATTTCCAGCGCGCGGAAGTTACCGGCAATAATCTCCTGACCCTGACGAGTCAGTTCAGCCACGCCGATAACGATAAACAGCGAAGTATCTTTGATGCTGACAATCCACTGGTTGCCCAGCGGTGGCAGCATACGGCGCAGCGCCAGCGGCATAATCACGTAGCGCAGCGTCTCGCGGCTCGACAGGCCAAGCGCCAGTCCGGCTTCGCGGAAGCCCTTGTTGATCGACAGCACGGCACCACGAGTAATCTCGGCAATGTAAGCGCCGGAGTTAATCATGATGGTTACCACCGCCGCGCTGAAGGGATCAATGCGCAGGTCGGGGAACGCCATCGGTAAAGCAAAATAGATAAACATCACCTGCACCACGATAGGGGTGCCGCGAATGATTTCGATAAACACCAGTGCGATGTTATTGGTGATCCAGCCACCGTAAGCGCGGGCAAAGCCCGCTACCAGGCCGATGAAGAGGCCGCCAACCAGTCCAATAATTGAGATAATTAAGGTCAGTTTAGCGCCTTCAAGCAGCGCTGGCATGGCGGGCCAGATGACGCTCCAGTCAAACTCCATGGTGTCACTCCAGATATGTTGCGATGGAAAAAAGCAGGGAAAAAGTTTCCCTGCTGAAATCAGATAACGGGCAAATTATTATTTAGGTTCGGTGCCGAACCATTTTTTATAGAGCGTGTTGTAGGTGCCGTTCTCTTTCAGGGTTTTGAGTGCGCCGTTTACTTTTTCACGTAAATCGTCGCTGCCTTTCGGGAAGGCGATACCATACTGCTGCGCTTCAATTGAATCGCCTACCGCTTTAAAGCGGCCTTTACCGGCGGTATGGATGAAGTAAAGGATGTTAGGCGTGTCATGCAGCACGGCGTCCGCGCGGTTGGTGCCCAGTTCCATATAGGCGCTGTCGATATTCGGGAACTGACGCAGATCTTTGGATTTGATGTTGGCTTTCGCGTATTCCACGGAGCCGGTGCCGCTTTTCACTGCGACCACTTTACCGTTCAGATCGCTGATGCCTTTGATGTCGTTTTCATTGTTACGCACCATCACCTGCAGACCGCTTTTGTAATAGCCGTCAGAGAACTCAATCGCTTTTTTACGTTCCTCGGTAATGGTGATACCCGCCAGTGCCAGATCGACATTGCGCGTTTGCAGTGCAGGGATAATGCCGCTGAAGTCCATTGGCTTCAGGGTGTAATCGAGCTTCAGCTCTTTCGCAATGGCATCCCACAGATCCACATCGAAGCCGACATATTTATCACCCTGTTTAAATTCAAACGGAACAAAGGCGGTATCCGTGGCGACGACCAGCTTTTTGTCTGCTGCAGTGGAAGAGAGAGAGAAGGCCAGCGCCAGCGCGGCCACAGAAACTTTTAACAGTGACTTCATCATTTTTCCTTTTTTTACTACCAGGCGGCAGGGCCTGCGTTTGCGGCTTGTCATATGAAAGAATTATGCCAACTTTGCAAAATCCGCGAAATCAGAGAGTTAAATAACATAGCTGACACGATTTTGCAGTTAATTCTGCCATTGCACTATTTTGGTGCTCAGTTTTGGTGCAGGTGGCTGTTTTGGTGCAAGCGGTAGTGTGCCTCAGATGTTAAGGCTGTGAAGCGGAGGAGGGAAGAACTGTTAACAGGGTCATAAAAATGCGGTAACACAGACGTAAAAAAGGCGGGTTTCCCCGCCTGACAGACTGCATTGAGTCTTATTCGATGTTCGCTTCGATAAACCACAGGAATTTATCAAGGTCACGTGATGCCGCAGTAAAGATATCAGCGGTATCTTCGTCTTTTACTTCAGTGATCGCTTTACGGGTGTCATTCGCGACAACGCTGTAACGGTCTGCCAGCGCTTTCAGATGATCCTGAACGCTGTGAATATTCAGCGGATAGCTCTTCAGCGGAGTCGTATCGTTAACGACCTGCGTGGTGCCCAGCGCCACGCCACCCAGCTGAACCACACGCTCGGCAATAGTATCCTGATGATCGGTAATCGCGGTGCGGAAGCCGTCCAGCATCTCATGCACACCGATAAAATTAGCACCGCGCATGTTCCAGTGCGCCTGCTTAGTGATCAATGACAGGTCAATAAACTCGACTACCAGACGGTTTAACACCGCGATGGTGGCTTTTTTATCGTCTTCGGCCACATCATTGCGGGTATAAATCAGGTCAGAAGATTTAGTTTTAACCAATTTAGCGGTACTCATCGTTTCAGTCCTCTCTTTGATGGTTGTCCTAATCAAGTACCGGATAAGTATAGCAGCGCTTTTCAGCTTTGCAGAAACGACTTTGTCGATGGATGAAATAGCGTGCGTCTTTAGTCAGAGCAGGGCTGGGCTAAGAAGGTTAATGCCATGTTAAAATATAAAATTAAATAAATAGATAATTAAATCATTAGGTTATTCTATTATGTAAATAACTGGTAAGTGTCTGTTTCAAAATAGACAACGCAGGAAGGAGCGAAGATTAGGAATAATTCTCATGATGAGCATGATTATTATTTAGCCCCGCCAGCAGGCGGGGCGGATAGCGTTTATTTATGGATATCGTCTGATAATTCAACGCTGTTTAACTGACTCTTTTTCGGCCGCATGGTCAGCGTTGAACCTGCCGAGGCGATGATGATCGCCAGCAGCGCCAGCCACTGAAGCCCGGTCAGGGTTTCCCCCAGAAACAGCATGCCGGAAAAGGCAGCCATGGCGGGTTCCAGACTCATCAGCGTGCCGAAGATGCGCGCCGGTAAGCGGGTGAGGGCGATCATCTCCAGCGAATAGGGGATGGCGCTGGAGAGCAGGGCAACCAGCAACGCGATCGGCATAACGGCCCATGTCCAGATGCCACTTTCTGCGAACGTCAGCCCCAGCGGTACAAAAATCACTGAGGCAATCAGCGACCCGATAGCCACTGTCGCCGGGCCATGTTCTGCGCCTGCCCGCTGTCCCGCCAGGATATAGATCGCCCAGCAGGCGCCTGCACTCACCGCCAGCGCAGCGCCCAGCGGATCAATCGCAGTCATGCCTGTGCCAAAAGGCAGCAGGAACCACAGACCAATCACGGCCAGCAGCACCCAGACAAAATCCAGTGGCCGGCGCGATCCGAATAGCGCCAGCGCCAGTGGGCCGGTAAATTCCAGTCCCACCGCCACACCCAGCGGCACGGTACGAATCGCCAGATAAAACGTGAAATTCATTGTGCCCAGCGCCAGTCCATACATCAGGAGTGGCAGACGTTGCTCCCGGCTAAAGCGTAAACGCCAGGGTTTGAAGATAATACAGAGTATCAGGGTGCCAAAGCCCAGACGCAGCGCGGTGATGCCGGTAGCGCCAACGGCAGGAAACAGGCTTTTCGCCAGCGAAGCGCCGCCCTGAAGCGACAGCATCGCAATCAGCAGCACGGCAATCGGCATCACTATCGGGGCAAGGTTTTTAGAAGCGGGAGAGGCAGACATCCTGTGTACTTTTCCTGGTCATCAACGTAATTAGTCAGCCAGTGTAAAGGAAATAGCAGGCAAAAAATCACGGAATGGGGTTTTAAATTTCTCTCAACTGAGCGATTTTTGGCCAGAATCAGGGCCATTTAGGTAAAGAAATGTCAGGTTTTTTTAGGATTTAACTTAAAGAACGAAATGAGCACAAAATGATTATTGCAGAAAGATGACGGATTTTATAAGAAAAATGAATGACATAGGTTGTCGCATTAACTTCCTGTTACACCAAACATTCTGTTAGACAACAAAATCCGGGCAGAGTTTCTCGCTATTTTTTGTTATATTTTCAGCGTTGTCAGGAGAGAAGTATTTTCACATTTGAGGTGGTTATGAAAAAAATTGCATGTCTTTCAGCATTAGCCTGTGTACTGGCAGTATCTGCAGGTTCAGCAATGGCACAGAGCACCGTAACTGGTGGCTATGCTCAGAGCGACTATCAGGGCGTAGCTAACAAAGCTAACGGCTTCAACCTGAAATACCGCTACGAAGACGGTTCTAACCCACTGGGTTGGATCGGTTCATTCACCTACACAGAAAAAGATAACACCGATTCTGGCATTTATAACAAAGGCCAGTACTACGGTGTGACCGGTGGTCCTGCTTTCCGTCTGAACGACTGGGCAAGCATCTACGGTGTTGTGGGTATCGGCTACGGTAAATTCCAGCAGAACGATACTTCATCACGCGATAAAACTGATTCAAGCGACGTAGGTTTCTCTTACGGCGCAGGTCTGCAGTTTAACCCAGTTCAGGACTTCGCAGTTGACGTTGGTTACGAGCAGAGCCGTATCCGTAACGTTGACGTTGGCACCTGGATTGCTGGCGTAGGTTACAGCTTCTAAGTTTAGCTTAGCTGACCTGCAAAAAAGCGGCCCCTTGTGGGCCGTTTTTTATTGTGCTGATTTACTCACCCTTCTCTCGTATCTGCACGTTTCCCGACTTTTCCGGATCGCTGTAGCCGATCAGCAGCCATGCTGGTTGAAGCCGCAGGTCATATTGATTCGATGGGGAAACAGGAAAAAAAGAGAGCAGAAAGGGAGAGTGCGCCTCTCAGCCAGCGGCTGAAAGGCATAGAATCAGGATTAGCCGCGCCAGATGAGTTTCTGACAGCGACGATCGTCAGACTTATGGCCCAGCAGTTTTTCCAGCAACATCAGACGCAGTGTGAACGGTGAACGCGTCAGCAGGCACAGCCAGGATTTCATCTCCGTGGATGTTTTCTTCTCAGCCTGGAAGCATTTACTGCAATCTAAGCAACATTTCAGGGTGCTCATAGAATCACCTCCCAATCATTGTCGACGCGGTAGTCAGCAGCCTGCGGTGAGAGGCGTCATCATCACCGGAGCAACAGAGGATCACCAGGGATCGCTCTTTTGCTGCTTACATTATCGTCAAATATAGCACTGGCTATATCCTTTAGCCAAGGCTAATGACGAAAAATTTGAGCTTCTTTGCGGCTGGTTTACAATGAGCGCAGCTAAAGCCGTACAGCAGTGACAGTACGGGAAAAAATAATGAGGAAGCTGAATGAGTCGTCGTGCTAAAAGCGTGGTTTCTGCGCCAAAAGGACCACTGAAAGATATTGAAGAGCATGTCGAAGGTTTTCGGCAGGTGCGTGAAGCGCATCGTCGGGAATTAATTGATGACTACGTTGAGTTAATCTCTGATTTGATTGGTGAATTTGGCGAAGCGCGTCAGGTTGATATGGCGGCCCGCCTGGGCGTTTCGCAACCGACCGTAGCGAAAATGCTGAAGCGGCTTGGCAGTGCCGGGCTGGTTGAACAAGTGCCTTACCGCGGTGTCTTTCTGACTGGTGAAGGAGAGAAACTGGCAGAGGAGAGTCGCGCCCGTCATCACATTGTTGAAAGTTTTCTGCTGGCGTTAGGCATCAGTCCCGAAACTGCCCGACGTGATTCAGAAGGTATTGAGCATCACGTCAGTGATGAAACGCTGGCCGTATTTAAGAAATTCTCCGAAACCCGCTAACGCTAAGGCGTACCTTCATCATGCCTCAACTGCTTCGATCTTTTTTGCATGACTCTGTTTTGCATTTATTAATTGTGATTGGTGTAGTTCTGGCATTTCTGGCGGATTTTCGCTGGGCCGATCTGCCCGGTGCCGTAGACTGGCATACCATTATTACGCTCACCGGGTTGTTGATCCTGACCAAAGGGCTGGAAACCAGTGGCTACTTTGACGTGCTGGGGGGACGACTGATTGCGCGTTTCCGGCACGAACGTGCGCTGGCGCTGTTTATGGTGCTGGCTGCCGCGTTGCTCTCTACGTTTCTGACCAATGATGTAGCGCTGTTTATTCTGGTGCCGCTGACGCTGACGCTGCGAAAGTTCTCTCACTTACCCATCTCGCGACTGATCATCTTCGAAGCGCTGGCGGTCAACGCCGGATCCCTGCTGACGCCGGTCGGCAACCCGCAAAACATTCTGCTGTGGAGCCACGGCAAATTAAGCGTTGTCGCGTTTATTGTGCAGATGCTGCCGCTGGCCGCCTGGCTGCTGCTTAGCCTGATGGTATTAACCTGGTTCAGCTTCTCAAAGCGGTCGATTGATAAGCATGACAACCCTGAACAGCCGCAGTGGCAGAAGCCGCTGTTTATTGTCAGCGTGGTGCTATACCTGCTGTTTATCGCCGGACTGGAGCTGGAAATCACCGGTTGGGTCCTGCTGCTGATTCTTGCCACGTTCCTGGTGATGGCGCGTCCGGTGCTGCTGCGCATCGACTGGAGCCTGCTGGCGGTGTTTATCGCCATGTTTATTGACGTCTTCCTGATGACGCGTCTGCCGGTGATGCAGGCTCACTTTGATGCGGTTTCTCATTTCGGTCAGGGGCAGCTCTACCTGCTGGCGATTGGTCTGTCACAGGTGATCAGCAACGTTCCGGCGACGATTCTGCTGCTGCAAAAAGTCCCGCCTGGCGATGTGCTGGCCTGGGCGGTCAATATTGGCGGATTCGGCCTGCTGCCGGGTTCGCTCGCCAACCTTATTGCTCTGCGTATGGCGAAAGATCGGGCCGTCTGGTGGCATTTCCATCTCTTTTCTCTCCCTCTGCTTGCCTGGTCGATGGCCAGCGGCTGGCTGCTGTTGCGGCTGCTTAATTAGGCCCGACGCATCCTGCTACCCGCCACAGGTGGCAGGATGTGCGCCATTTCTCAAGTTTCGTAAAGTTGCGCTGGATTTTGTCAGTTTCCGATATAAGGTTAACAGGACCTTTATGCCCGGGAATTAGGGCCTTAGCCAGTGATGGGAACTATGAGCGAGAATAACCAACGCGATCCACACCAGCAGGACGCAGAAAATGCGACGGATAAAAACCGTCAGTCAGAGGAAAATCAGGACAACGACCAGCAGCCTGAGCGTAAACGCCCCGGTAAAAAGCCGCTGATTATTCTGGCGGTAGTGGTGGTGATTATGCTGATTGTCGGCTTCTGGTTCTGGTTCACTACCCGCAATATTGAAACTACCGACGACGCCTTTACCGAAGGCGATGCCGTTACCATTGCGCCTAAAGCCTCCGGCTATGTCGTGAAGCTGCTGGTGAAAGATAACCAGCGGGTGAAGAAGGGCGATCTGCTGGTGGAGATCGATCCCAGCGACAATCGTGCCCAGCGTGAGCAGGCGAATGCGCAGCTCGGTTTAGCTGTCGCACAGCTGCATCAGGCGCAGGCTCAACTGGCGCTGTCAAAGGTACAGTATCCGGCACAGCGCGATCAGGCGCTGGCGGATCAGGCGAAAGCCGAAGCGAATCTGCTTAATGCGCAGGCGGATTATCGTCGCCAGCGCGGCGTCGATCCGCGTGCGACCAGTCAGCGTAATATCGACAGCGCGTCCGCGCAGTTACGTTCGGCGCAGGCGCAGTTACAAAGCGCGAAAGCACAGGTTGAAGTGGCGTCACAGGTTGCTCTGCAGATTCGCCAGCAGGAGACCAATGTTGAAGCGCGTCAGCAACAGGTTGAGCAGGCGAAGGCGCAGTTAAGCACGGCCGATCTTAATCTCTCCTATACCCAGGTTCGCGCGCCCTATGACGGGTTTGTCACCAAGCGTAACGTTCAGCTGGGCACACTGGTGCAGGCGGGATCGTCGCTGTTTTCGCTGGTCTCGCCTGAGATCTGGGTCACCGCTAACTTCAAAGAGTCTCAGCTGCAACACATGAATCCTGGCGACAAAGTTGAAATCAGCGTCGATGCCTGGCCGGATATGAAGCTGGAAGGGCATGTCGATAGTATTCAGATGGGCTCTGGTTCACGCTTCTCGACTTTCCCGTCAGAAAACGCCACCGGTAACTATGTGAAAATCGTTCAGCGCGTGCCGGTGAAAATCGTCATCGACAAGGGCCTTGATCCGAACCATCCTCTGCCGCTGGGTCTCTCTGTTGAACCGAAGGTAACGGTGGAATGAGTACGGCGCAGAGCTGGAAACCCGCCAGTAATCCGTGGTTAGTGGCGATCACGGTCACGCTGGCGGTGTTTATGGAGATCCTCGACACCACCATTGTTAACGTGGCGCTGCCGCATATCGCCGGTTCGCTCTCCTCCAGTTACGATGAGTCAACCTGGGTGCTGACCTCCTATCTGGTGGCGAACGGCATTGTGCTGCCTATCTCTGCGTTCTTCAGCCGACTGTTTGGCCGTAAACAGTTTTTCCTGATCTGCATCGTGATGTTTACCATCTGCTCCTTCCTGTGCGGCATCGCTACCGAACTGTGGCAAATCATTCTGTTCCGCGTGCTGCAGGGCTTTTTTGGTGGCGGATTGCAGCCGGTTCAGCAGTCTGTGCTGCTGGACTACTTCAAGGCGGAAGATCGCGGCAAGGCATTTGGGCTCTCCTCTATCGCCATTATTGTCGCGCCGGTGATTGGCCCGACATTAGGTGGCTGGATTACCGACAACTACAGCTGGCGCTGGGTGTTCTTTATCAACATTCCGGTCGGCGTGCTTACCGTGCTGGCGATCTATCAGCTGCTGGAAGATCCACCGTGGGAGCGTAAGTGGGCCAAAGGTAAACTGAAGATCGACTATATCGGTATCAGCCTGATTACCTTAGGACTGGGTTGTCTGCAGGTGATGCTGGATCGCGGAGAGGATGAGGACTGGTTTGCCTCGCACTTTATCGTGCTGTTCGCCATTCTGGCCTTGATTGGCATCGTCGGCGCCATCTACTGGCTGATGTATGCCCGTAAGCCAGTGGTTGATATTCTGGTGATGAAAGACCGCAACTTCTGGGTCGCCGGGCTGTTGATGGCGGGGATGGCGATGATTCTGTATGGCAGTTCCGTAGTGCTGCCACAGCTGGCGCAGCAGGATCTGGGGTACACCGCCACCTGGTCAGGTCTGGTGTTGTCGCCTGGCGCGGTGCTGATTGTGCTGACCATACCGCTGGTGCTGAAACTGATGCCAATCGTTCAGACGCGCTACATCATTGCCTTTGGCTTTAGCTGTCTGGCCGTGGCGTTTCTCTACTCCGCCACCTTAACGCCCAACGTCGATTTCACCACTTTGGTGTTGATGCGCAGCGCACAGTCAATCGGGCTGGGTTTCCTGTTTGTCCCGCTGACGACTATCGCCTTTGTCACCATTCCGCAGCGGCTTAATGCTGACGCCTCGGCGCTGTTTACCATGTTCCGTAACGTGGCCGGATCGATTGGGATTTCACTCTCGACCGCTGCCATTACCGAGCGCGAACAGGTGCGGTCAGCGCACATGGTGCATAACATGACGCCGCTGAATGAGCCGTTCAACATTACGCTTCAGCACTGGGCGCAGGCGATACGCGACTTTACCTCGGCGGTGGGCGATCCCGTCACGCTGGCAACCGGTCAGCTCTATCAGGAGATGATTGCGCAGTCGCGTATCCTCGCTTACATCGATGTCTTCTCAGGCCTGAGTATTGTCGCCCTGATTTTGATTCCATTTTGTTGGCTGCTGTCGCCGATTAAGAGCGAAGGCAGTGCAGGAGCACACTAACATGAAGGTTTTTTACTCTCATCGCCTGAAACCCCTGAGTTTACTGCTGGCCCTCGGGCTGGCGGGCTGCGCTGTCGGACCTGACTATCAGGCGCCGAAACCTGCCGTGCCGGGTGGCTACAACACCCTGGATTCGCAGGAGGCGTCAAAGCCACAAAACGCCGCGATTAATTCACGCTGGTGGCGCAGCTTCAATGATCCGCAGCTCGACAGTCTGATTGAACGGGCGATTGCGGGCAACCTGAGCCTGCAGCAGACGGTGCTGCGCATTGCCGGAGCACGTGAACAGCTGACGCAGGCGCAGGGCAGCCTGTTCCCCACCCTGGGCGGTTCAGCCAAAGTGACGCGTCAGCAGCTCGGGCTGGAAGGCTTGCTGAAATCCAATGGCGCAACCGATCAGCTCGACAGCAACGTGGCCAGCCAGCTCAATGGATTGACGCAGCCGGTTACCCTCTATCAGGGCAGCTTCGATGCCAGCTGGGAGCTGGATCTGTGGGGCAAAGTGCGCCGTCAGGTTGAGGCAGCCAATGCCCAGCAGCAGGCAGCGATAGAACAGCGCAACGATGCGCTGGTCTCACTGGAGGCCGAAGTGGCGCGTGCCTGGCTGCAGCTGCGCGGCGCGCAGAGCACGATTCAGACGCTGCAACAGCAGATTGAGGTGGCGCAGCAGACGACCGAGCTGACCCAAAGCCAGCAGCGTAATGGCCTGGCCCCGCTGACCGATGTGGAAAATGCGCGTGCCCAGCTCAGCACGCTGCAGGCGCAGCTGCCGCAGTATCAGTCGCAGGCACGGCAGGCGATGAATGGGTTAGCGGTGCTGCTCGGCAAGACACCGGGGGCGCTGGATGCTGAACTCAGTACGCCAAAAGCGTTACCCCCGCTGCCACAGTTTGTCCCGGTAGGCATTCCTTCTACGCTGGCACGTCGTCGTCCTGATATTCGTCAGGCTGAAGCGATGCTGCATGCACAAACCGCTGAGATTGGGGTTTCTGTCGCGCAGCTTTTCCCGAGCCTGTCACTGACCGGCCAGCTGGGCGTGCGCAACACCGATGTCAGCTATCTGGATAACTGGAGCAGCCATTTCTACAGTTATGGCCCGTCGTTATCGATTCCGATTTTCCAGGGCGGACAGCTGGTGTCGAGCGTGAAGTTAGCGCGGGCGCAGCAGGCCAGTGCCGCGCTGGATTATCGCCAGACGGTGCTGACGGCGTTGCAGGATGTGGAGAATGCGCTGGTCAGCTATCGCGCCGATCAGCAGCGGGTCACCGCGCTGGATGAGACAACCGGTGCGCTTCAGCGCGCGTTTGATCTCGCCAGCGACAGTTATCGCCAGGGGCTCTCGACCTTCCTGGAGGTGCTGGATGCGCAGCGTCAGCTGGCTCAGGCAGAGGAGCAGGCGACACAGGCGCGGATGCAGAGTGCACTCGATTTAGTGGCGCTCTATAAAGCACTGGGCGGCGGCTGGGAGACTTACCAGAACGTGGATATGCCGCAATATCCGGTATTTGGCCCGGCCACGCAGGCGAATTAGTCATCCGGCGGTAGCTGCCTCTGTGCAGTTACCGCTTTATCTCTCCTCCGGCAGCGTTAAACCGATGCTGCCTGTCTCTCCATGTTGTTCATCATGGTCTAACCCGTTGATAATGAGAGCTTCCCAGCATCACTGGAACGGGCGCAGCCAGCAGAAAATAAAACAGTGGTAATCGCAGGGTTATTATCAGCGCCTCCGGCGAGCGATTAATTTTATGTTGCAGGCACTTTCCGGATTCAGGTTTTTGAGCTCTGTCACCTTTCTCAGTTTATTTCTTTGACGTTTTTTTAAGGCAACTTACGACTGAACGAGTGGGGGCGCGTGAGGCTATTCAGTCAGCCTGAGCCGGGCGGAACTGTTATTGCGCAGCTAAGCGATCTGCGAATAATCCGACTCTGCTATAAATCGCAGCGGCAAAAATGGTTAACAGGTGGCAAAGGGCATAATTAAAAAAGCCACCAGAGCGTTAATTCTTTTGCGCTATTTAACGGTGCCGGGGGGGGCTTTTTAAGCATAATCTGTAAGCTGGTGTGACTGGGGTCACGGGCAGGCACATTTTTAATCTGTTATCTCCGGCCCGTAAACGTAAATAATGAGGCTGCATGGCCCGCATTTAGTTGATAGCGTTAACTGCCTTATGCCGGGATAATCTGCCTGAAATCGTTTTCAACTCCTGAGTAAAAGTGCCATTTGTTGTTAATTCAGCGTTAATAAAAGGTCAGGCACGCCCGATTTTAATAGCTCTGTTTTGCCCGAATTAATACTTAGGAATTATCTGTAGCGTAAAAATAATTTATTTTTTTATTTGAATTAGGTAGTCTTGGCGCTACAGTTTTATTAACCCCCCTTAATCAAGGACATTGTGATGAGTGACGCATTTAAGGTACTGAACAATATTCGCACATTACGTGCCCAGGCTCGTGAACTGCCACTGACCGATCTTGAAGAGATCCTGGAAAAATTAACTGTTGTTGTTACTGAGCGCCGTGAAGAAGCAGAAGCGGAAGAGACGCAGAATCGCGAAAAAGAAGAAAAGCTTTCTAAATATCGCGAAATGCTGCTGGCTGACGGCATCGATCCTAATGAATTATTAGGTGCACTGGAAAGCGGAAAAAAACGTACCAAGCGTGCGCCGCGTCCGGCTAAATATTCTTACACCGACGAAAATGGTGAGCAGAAATCCTGGACTGGCCAGGGCCGTACCCCGGCAGCGATTAAAAAAGCGCTGGATTCCGGTAAAAGCCTGGACAGTTTCCTGATCGATTGATCGACACAATCCTTGTAAGTGGGAGCCGGGGGGCCATCATGGCCTTCCGGCTTTTTTATTTCTGCCGGGATATCAATCACCCCGCAAGGAATCCACGGCTGACGCTGGCGTGCGCTGCGTCACATCTGGCATAATAGCCGCCGTTTTTTCATCCATTCTCTTCACAAAGGTCAATGCCGTGTTAGTTAGCAGCAATATCACCATGCAGTTTGGCAGCAAGCCACTGTTCGAAAATATCTCCGTTAAATTTGGCGGCGGTAATCGTTACGGTTTAATCGGTGCGAACGGCAGCGGAAAATCCACCTTCATGAAGATTTTGGGTGGCGATCTGGTGCCTTCAGGCGGCAATGTTTCTTACGATCCCAACGAGCGCATCGGTAAGTTGCGTCAGGATCAGTTCGCCTTTGAACAATTTAGCGTACTGGACACCGTTATCATGGGTCACCATGAGTTATGGGAAGTGAAGCAGGAGCGCGACCGTATTTATTCTTTGCCAGAAATGAGCGAAGAAGAGGGGTATAAAGTCGGCGATCTTGAGGCACTTTACGGTGAGATGGACGGCTATAGCGCGGAGTCTCGTGCCGGTGAGTTATTACTCGGCGTCGGCATTCCGGTTGAGCAGCATTATGGCCCGATGAGCGAAATTGCGCCGGGCTTTAAATTACGTGTACTGCTGGCGCAGGCGCTGTTTTCTAATCCTGATATTCTGTTACTCGACGAACCGACGAACAACCTGGACATCGATACTATTCGCTGGCTGGAGCAGGTGCTGAACGAGCGTGACAGCACCATGATTATCATTTCGCATGACCGTCACTTCCTTAATATGGTCTGTACGCACATGGCTGATTTGGATTATGGCGAGCTGCGGGTTTATTCCGGTAATTATGACGAATATATGACCGCGGCGACCCAGGCGCGTGAACGTCTGTTATCCGATAACGCCAAGAAAAAAGCGCAGATTGCTGACTTACAATCGTTCGTCAGTCGTTTTAGCGCCAACGCCTCTAAATCGCGTCAGGCGACATCACGCGCTAAGCAGATGGATAAAATTAAACTGGATGAAGTGAAAGCCTCCAGCCGTCAGAACCCGTTTATCCGCTTTGAGCAGGACAAGAAGTTGTTCCGTAATGCGCTGGAAGTGGAAGGTTTGACCAAAGGATTTGATAACGGTCCGCTGTTTAAGAATTTAAATCTGCTGCTGGAAGTGGGTGAGAAGCTGGCGGTGATCGGTGCCAACGGTATCGGTAAATCAACACTGTTAAAATCGCTGGTGGGTCAGCTGACGCCAGATAACGGCAGCGTTAAATGGTCAGAGAATGCACGTATTGGTTATTACGCTCAGGATCACGCCGATGATTTTGCCAATGACCTGACGGTATTTGACTGGATGAGTCAGTGGAAACAGCCTGGCGATGATGAGCAGACCATTCGCGGTATTCTGGGTCGCCTGCTGTTTTCGCAGGATGATATTAAGAAGCCGGCCAAAGTGCTTTCCGGTGGAGAGAAGGGTCGTATGCTGTTCGGTAAGCTGATGATGGAAAAACCGAACATTCTGATTATGGATGAGCCGACCAACCACCTCGATATGGAGTCGATTGAATCGCTCAATATGGCGCTGGAGATGTATGAAGGCACGCTGGTGTTTGTTTCACACGACCGTGAATTTGTCAGCTCGCTGGCAACCCGCGTGATAGAGCTGAAAGCAGATCGCGTGGTGGACTTCACCGGTAATTACGAAGATTACCTGCGGAGTCAGGGTATCGTCTGATTGAAACGGGGTGGCGCAGGTCACCCCGTTTTTTTTGGTGGTAATGAATGAGTTATATGCTTTTAGCTTGTTAGATGGTGTGGGTTGGGCAGGATGCCAGGCTCAGGGATTATCTGGCAGCAACGCATATACTTAAGGCGCAGGGAACACGGTCAGAGGAGGAAAGCGTCCCGCGCCATGGATGGCGCGGGCCGAGCGCCCATGGATGGTTTAAGCGACTTTCCGATCTGACCGTGTTCCCTAAGCAGGTAAAAACTTCACCACGGTGCGGGCTTCATGAAGCACAGGCGTTCCTGCCGACGCTACGCGCTACCACCACACACTTCACAGTGCGCATCCTGCGCTACCTTCATGCTGCGGAACTCCGCGCTCATCGCATCGTACATCAGCAACCGGCTGGTGGCGGGCGTGCCAAATGCCGTCAGCACTTTAATCGCTTCCATCGCCTGCATCGCACCAATCACGCCAACCAGCGGAGCCATGACGCCCGCTTCCACGCAACTCAGGGTTTGTTCCCCAAACAGGCGGCTGATGCAACGATAGCAGGGTGTGCCGGGCTGCCAGTTGAATACGCTGATCTGACCTTCCATCCGAATCGCGGCGCCGGAGACCAGTGGCACCCGCTGCTGACGACAGAGCCGGTTAAGCTGCTCACGCACTGCAACGTTGTCGGTGCAGTCCAGCACTACCTGCTGCCGGGCGATCAGCGCCAGCAGCGCTGCATCGTCCAGCTGTCCATTAACAGGATGCAGCTGGCAGTGCGGATTGATGGCGGCCAGGCTTTGTGCGGCGGAGTCCACTTTGGCACGACCAATATCAGCATCGTGATGCAGGATCTGCCGTTGCAGGTTAGAGTGCGATACGGTATCGAAGTCGAGCAGCGTCAGGCTGCCGACACCGGCAGCCGCCAGATAGGGCGCAGCGGCGCAGCCGAGTCCGCCCAGCCCGACGATCAGCGCATGACTCGCTTTCAGCCGCTCCTGACCGTCGAAATCAAAGCCGCGCAATACAATCTGCCGGTTGTAGCGCAGCATCTCCTCATCGCTTAATTCAGGCAGCATTTACGCCTCCAGCAGGGCGTTGAACGGTTCCACCTCGACCCATTCGCCCGGTTCAACATTGCCGCGATCCCGTTCCAGCACAATAAAACAGTTTGCCTGGGCGAAGGAGCTGAAGACGTGCGAACCCTGCATCCCGGTGGTTTCCACCTCCAGTTCACCCTGTGCGTTCTGTCGCAGGATACCGCGCTGGAAATCGAGCCGGCCAGGTGACTTTTTCAGCCGCGAGGCGCAGCGCACTTTCTGACGTGGCGGCAATGCTGATTTTTGCTGGCCGGTGAGGGTGGCAAGCAGCGGCTGAACGAGCTGATAAAAGGTCACGGCGGCGGAGACCGGATTACCTGGCAGGCCGCAGAACCAGCTGCTGTTGAGGCGGCCAAAGGCAAATGGCTTGCCAGGCTTGATCGCCAGCTTCCAGAAGCTGATGGCACCAAGCTCTTCCAGCATCGTTTTGGTGAAGTCCGCTTCGCCCACCGAGACGCCGCCGGTAGTAATCACGACATCCGCCTGCCGATCGGCCTCGGTGAAAGCAGCACGCAGTGCGGCCGGGTCATCTTTGATGATGCCAAGGTCGATGACTTCGCAACCCAGCTTATGCAGCATCAGTGATACCGCAAAGCGGTTGGTGTCGTAGATCTGGCCTTCGGCCAGCGGCTCGCCTACCGGCTGGAGTTCATCACCGGTGGAGAAGATAGCGACCCGCAGTTTTCGCAGCACGCTGACCTGCGCGATACCCAGTGAGGCGAGCAGTGGCAGCTCAGCGGCACCCAGACGCGTTCCCGCTTCCAGCACCACGGTGCCTGGCTGAATATCATCACCGATGAGACGAATGTTCTGTCCGGGACGGACCGGCGCGGTGATCATAATCGCATCACCCTGTGTTTCGGTCTGCTCCTGCATTACTACTGCTTCACAGCCTGCGGGCACCGGCGCACCGGTCATGATGCGAATCACGCTGCCCTGCGGCCACTCACCGCTAAACGGTGCGCCGGCAAAGGCTTTACCCGCCACTGGCAGCGGCTGACCGCTGCTGGCGTCTGCCAGCCTGACGGCGTAGCCATCCATTGCAGAGTTATCAAATGGCGGGACGGCAATCGGTGAGGTCACCGCTTTGGCGGTGATACGCCCGACCGCTTCGGCCAGCGGCACGCTAAGAGAGTCGGTGACGGGCGTCAGCTGTGACAGCATTTTTTGTTGTGCCTCCTCAAGGGAGATCAAGCCTGCAGTAAAACTTTCCATGGATATTCCAGCCTGGTTATCTCAGATGCTGCCTATTATGGTGGGAATTAGCCGCTGAGTCACATCGGTGTCGGCCTGACTTGCCTGTTGTTGTGGCCAAAGTGAAATATGGCGGTAAGAAAAGGTTATAACCACAGGAACAGTTTCCGCTTTACAACACTTAGCAGGCTTTCTATAGTCAAAAATCACCAAAAATGGGTGAAAACCATTTTAAATCAGTGTTTTTCGTCCTGATGCAACCACAGGGTAGATCGTTATGGTCAATGCAGTGATCGCCATTCATGGAGGCGCCGGTGCCATTACGCGCTCAGCAATGAGCGCCGAAAAAGAGCAACTCTATCGTCAGGCGCTACACGATATTGTCACTCAGGGCCAGCAGATACTGGCTCAGGGCGGCAGCGCACTCGATGCGGTGACCGAAGCGGTGCGGCTGCTGGAAGAGTGCCCGCTGTTCAACGCCGGTAAAGGCGCGGTCTTCACCCATCAGGGCACCCATGAACTCGATGCCTGCATCATGGATGGCCGCACGCTGGGTGCAGGGGCGGTCGCGGGCGTAACGCGGGTACGGAATCCGGTGCTGGCGGCACGTGCCGTGCTGGAACATAGCGAGCATGTCCTGTTTATCGGCGAGGGCGCAGAGCAGTTTGCTGAGGCGCACGGGCTGGAAACGGTCACGCCTGATTACTTCTCGACTCCGGAACGCTGGGAGCAGTTGCAGCGCGCGCTGAACAGCGATACGGCAGTGCTGGACCATGATGGTGCCGCGCACAGCGATGACCCGCTCGACCCGGACCGTAAGTTTGGTACGGTGGGGGCCGTCGCGCTGGATCTTGAGGGCAACCTCGCGGCCGCCACGTCAACGGGCGGTATGACCAACAAGCAGGCCGGACGGGTCGGCGACTCGCCGCTGCCGGGCGCAGGCTGCTACGCCAGTAACGACAGCGTGGCGGTCTCCTGTACCGGCACCGGGGAAGTCTTTATACGGACGCTGGCGGCCTACGATGTGGCAGCGCAGATGCGCTACGCCGGGCGCTCACTGCAGCAGGCCACGGTTAATGTTATTCATGACAGTGTGCTGGAGCTGGGCGGCAGCGGGGGGCTGATTGCCGTCGACCGCGCAGGCAACGTAGCGCTGCCTTTCAACAGCGAAGGGATGTATCGCGGTGTGGCGCGGGTTGGCGAAGTGGCAGACGTCGCTATCTATCGCGAAAGTTAAGGAGCAGAGATGAGCGACAGGCAAACGTTACCGCCGCTGGCCCCTGAGCAGGTCCTGGCGGTGCGCGATCTCAATGTGCGTTTTCAGCACGAAACCACCGTTACTGACGCGGTGCGTCATTTGTCACTCGATCTGTTTCGCGGCGAAACGCTGGCGCTGGTGGGGGAGTCAGGCTCGGGGAAATCAGTGACCTCGCTGGCGCTGATGCGGCTGATTGAGCAGGCTGGCGGGAGGGTCAGCGGCGAGGTGCTGTTGCGGCGTCGCAACGGCGACGTGCTGGATCTGATGCGCGCCTCAAAAGGTCAGATGCGGCGGGTACGCGGTGCGGATATGGCGATGATCTTTCAGGAGCCGATGACCTCGCTGAATCCGGTCTTCTCCGTGGGCGAGCAGATCGCGGAATCCATCCGTCTGCATCAGGGCCTGAGCCACGCCGGCGCGCTGGCCGAAGCGCGCCGTATGCTGGATCTGGTACGAATCCCGGATGCGCAAAATGTATTATCCCGCTTCCCGCATCAGCTGTCGGGCGGGATGCGTCAGCGCGTGATGATCGCCATGGCGCTCTGCTGCAAACCGGCCCTGCTGATTGCCGATGAGCCGACCACCGCGCTCGACGTCACCATTCAGGCGCAGATTCTGCAGCTTATCCGCGTGCTGCAAAAAGAGATGCAGATGGGGGTGATTTTTATCACTCACGATATGGGCGTGGTCGCCGAAATGGCCGATCGGGTTCAGGTGATGTATCGCGGCGAAGTAGTAGAAAATGCCCCGGTAGCCAGGCTGTTCAGCGCCCCGCAGCAGCCCTATACCCAGGCACTGCTGGCGGCGGTGCCAAAGCTCGGTTCGATGCAGGGCCAGCCCCTGCCGGCCAAATTTCCGTTGCTGCACAGCGATGCCGTTGATGACGTTCCGCAGGATACGGTTCGCCGCCTGCAGCCACCCATTTTGCAGGTGCGCGATCTGGTCACCCGCTTTGATATTCGCGGCGGCCTGCTGAACCGCGTCAAAAGCCGGGTGCATGCCGTCGAAAAAGTCAGTTTTGATCTCTATGCCGGTGAGACACTGGCGCTGGTGGGCGAGTCTGGCTGTGGTAAATCGACCACCGGGCGTTCGCTGCTGAAGCTGGTGGCCAGTCAGGGTGGCACCCTGACGTTTGACGGACAGCGGATAGACCATTTGTCGGGTGCCGCGCTGGCCCATCTGCGACGCGACATTCAGTTTATCTTCCAGGATCCCTACGCCTCGCTCGATCCCCGGCTGACGGTCGGCTTCTCCATTATGGAGCCGCTGCTGGTTCACAAGGCGATGCCGCGTCGCGAGGCGGAGCAGCGCGTTGCCTGGCTGCTGGATAAAGTGGGTCTGCTGCCGGAACATGCTCAGCGCTATCCCCATGAATTTTCCGGCGGCCAGCGTCAGCGCATCTGTATAGCCCGCGCGCTGGCGCTGAATCCCAAAGTGGTGATCGCCGATGAGTCCGTCTCGGCGCTGGATGTGTCAATTCAGGCGCAGATTATTAATCTGATGCTCGACCTGCAGCGCGAGTTTGGCATCGCCTTCCTGTTTATTTCTCATGATATGGCGGTGGTGGAGCGTATTAGCCACCGCGTGGCGGTGATGTATCTCGGTCAGATTGTCGAGATGGGGCCGCGTCAGGCGGTGTTTGAGCAGCCTCAGCACCCTTATACCCGAAAACTCATGGCGGCGGTGCCGGTAGCCGATCCGGCTCACCGGCGTCGCGAACGAGCCTTACTGGTCGATGAGATCCCCAGCCCGATTCATGCGTTAGGGGATGAACCTGAAGTGGCGCCGCTGATGGAGGTGGCTCCGGGCCATTTCGTCGCCCGCCACGTTATCAGTGCGACCTGAACAGTGACGATGTCGCCCCGGCGACCAACCCGACAGGGATTACAGGAGAACAAGATGCAGATTACGATGCGTAAAGGGTTACTGGCGGCTGGCGTGTTAAGCAGCGCAATGGCATTGCCCGCCTGGGCAGCACAGGATGCGGTGATTGCCGTCGCGTCCAACTTCACCACTCTCGATCCCTATGACGCCAACGACACGCTGTCGCAGGCTGTCGCGAAATCCTTCTATCAGGGCCTGTTTGGCTTTGATAAAGAGATGAAGCTCACTAACGTGCTGGCTGAGAGCTATCAGGCCAGCGCCGACGGCCTGACCTATACCATTAAGCTGCGTTCCGGAGTTAAATTCCAGGATGGCACTGACTTCAATGCGGAAGCGGTAAAGGTCAACCTCGATCGCGCCAGCAATCCGGATAACCATCTCAAGCGCTACAACCTGTTTAAACATATCGCCAGCACCGAAGTGGTGGATCCGACTACGGTAAAAGTAACGCTGAAAGAGCCGTTCTCCGCCTTTATCAACATTCTGGCCCATCCGGCGGCGGCGATGATTTCGCCCACCGCGCTGAAAAAATATGGCAAAGAGATCGGTTTCCATCCGGTAGGAACCGGCCCGTTTGTGTTTGAAACCTGGAACCAGACCGATTTTGTGAAGGTGAAGAAGTGGGACGGCTACTGGAAGCCGGGCTATCCGAAGCTGGACAGCATTACCTGGCGACCGGTGGTGGATAACAACACCCGCGCGGCGATGCTGCAGACCGGCGAAGCGAACTTTGCTTTCCCGGTGCCCTATGAGCAGGCAAAACTGCTGGAGAAGAACAGCAAGCTTGCTGTGGTAACCACGCCATCGATTATGCAGCGTTACATCAGCCTTAATGTCACTCAGAAGCCGTTCGATAATCCGAAGGTGCGTGAAGCGCTGGAATATGCCATCAACCGTCAGGCGCTGGCGAAAGTGGCGTTCTCCGGTTACGCCACGCCTGCTACCGGCATCGTGCCGCCCACCATCGACTTCGCTCAGACCTATCCGGCCATCAGCTACGATCCGGCCAAAGCGAAAGCCCTGCTGAAAGAGGCGGGTTACCCGAACGGGTTTGGAACCACGCTCTGGTCGTCACACAACCACAGCACCGCGCAGAAAGTGTTGCAGTTCACCCAGCAGCAGCTGGCGCAGGTTGGCGTGAAAGTTAAAGTTACGGCGATGGATGCGGGTCAGCGTGCCGCAGAAGTAGAAGGCAAGGGCCAGAAAGAGAGCGGCGTGCGCATGTTCTATACCGGCTGGTCCGCCTCAACCGGCGAAGCGGACTGGGCGCTGACGCCACTGTTTGCTACTACGGCCTGGCCACCGGCGATCTTCAATACCGCGTTTTACAGCAATCCTAAGGTCGATAAAGATCTGGCTGATGCGCTGAAAACCACTGACCGTGCCGAGAAAGCGCGTCTCTACAAAGATGCGCAGGATACCATCTGGCAGGATCACCCGTGGATCCCACTGGTGGTTGAGCAGCTGGTTTCTGCCAACAGCAAAAACCTCAGCGGTTTTTATGTGATGCCCGATACCTCATTCAATTTCGATGAGGCAACTCTGAAGTAACGGAGCAGGCCAGCCCGCGAGGCTGGCCGCAGCTGCAGGATGTTGCATGTTTAACTATTTTCTCAAACGACTCTTTGGGCTGATCCCCACGCTGCTGATTGTGGCGGTGCTGGTGTTCCTGTTTGTTCACCTGCTGCCGGGCGACCCGGCGCGTCTGATCGCCGGGCCGGAAGCCGATGCCTCGGTGGTGGCGCTGGTGCGTCAGGAGCTGGGACTCGACCTGCCGCTGCCGCAGCAGTTCTGGCACTTTATGCTGAATGCGCTGCAGGGCGATTTCGGCCAGTCGATGGTCTCGAAGCGGCCGGTCGCGGAGGAGATCGCCTCACGCTTTATGCCGACCCTGTGGCTGACGCTGGTCAGCATGATCTGGGCCGTGATTTTTGGCATGGCAATCGGCATCGTTTCTGCTGTCTGGCGCAATCGCTGGCCCGATCGGCTGGGGATGACGCTGGCGGTGTCGGGCATTTCGTTTCCCGCCTTTGCACTGGGCATGCTGCTGATGCAGGTCTTCTCGGTGGAGCTGGGATGGCTGCCAACCGTCGGGGCAGAGAGCTGGAAACATTACATTCTGCCCTCCATCACCCTGGGTGCGGCGGTGGCGGCGGTGATGGCGCGCTTTACCCGTGCCTCGTTCGTGGAGGTGATGCAGGAAGATTATATGCGGACCGCCCGGGCCAAAGGGGTGCGCGAGTCGCTGGTGGTGGTCAAGCATGGCCTGCGCAACGCCATGATCCCGGTGGTGACGATGATGGGGCTGCAGTTTGGTTTCCTGCTGGGCGGATCGATCGTGGTCGAGGTGGTGTTTAACTGGCCGGGCCTGGGGCGACTGCTGGTCGATTCCGTGGCGATGCGCGACTACCCGGTTATTCAGGCGGAAGTTTTGCTGTTTTCACTGGAGTTTATTCTGATCAATCTGTTTGTCGACATGCTCTATGCGGTGATTAATCCCGCTATTCGCTTTAAGGAGTCGCGATGAAAAACTGGCGACGCGAAGCGGCACTGAAAACGATGCCGCTGATTGCGGAGAATCGGGTGCGAACGCCGTGGCGTGAATTCTGGCGGCGTTTCAGAGGACAGCCGGTGGCGCTGCTGGCCGGGCTGTTTGTGCTGGTACTGATTGTGCTGGCGGTTATCGCCCCATGGATTGCGCCGTTCGACGCAGAGAACTACTTCGATTATGACCGGCTCAATGACGGCCCCTCGCTGATGCATCTGTTTGGCGTCGATTCGCTGGGGCGTGACATTTTCAGTCGGGTGCTGGTCGGCACGCGGATTTCCCTGATTGCGGGCTTCTTTTCGGTAGTGATCGGCGCGCTGATCGGCACATTCTTTGGTCTGTTAGCCGGCTATTACGAAGGCTGGTGGGACCGCATCACCATGCGTATCTGCGATGTGCTGTTTGCCTTTCCCGGCATTCTGCTGGCGATTGCGGTGGTGGCGATTATGGGCAGCGGCATGAGTAATGTGATTGTGGCGGTCGCTATCTTCAGTATCCCGGCTTTTGCCCGGCTGGTTCGCGGCAATACGCTGGTGCTGAAGCATCAGACCTATATTGAGTCGGCACGCAGCATCGGCGCTTCTGACTGGACTATCCTGATGCGGCATATCCTGCCCGGCACGGTATCGCCGATTGTGGTCTATTTCACCATGCGGGTCGGTACCTCAATCATTACCGCGGCCAGCCTGTCGTTTCTGGGGCTGGGCGCACAACCGCCTACGCCGGAGTGGGGTGCAATGCTGAATGAGGCGCGGGCCGACATGGTTATCGCGCCTCACGTGGCAATTTTCCCCAGCCTGGCCATCTTCCTCACCGTTCTGGCATTTAATTTACTCGGAGACGGGCTGCGCGACGCACTTGATCCTAAACTAAAGAGATGAAACCTTTCGATTATGATCAGGACTTCAGCACTATCGACTTCCGCCAGCACCCCGAGCTTTATCAGGTCGGGCGTGGTGAGCAGGGCGTGCTGATGGTCGAGCCTTATAAAGGCGAAATACTGCCACACTGGCGTTTTCGTACCGTTCCCATTGCTGAAGAGTCGGCTGAGAAAATCATGGCGCTGTTTGAGGAGTATCGGCGCAAAGATGATTTTGTCGGCATGGATATGGCGCGCAAATTTATTCAGATGGGGTATACCCGTGCGCGCCGTTACAGCAACCACAAGGGCGGACGCAAATATGATGCGGATGGCAAGGAGCTGCCGCGCGGTGTCAACGAGGAAAAAGCCGCGGCGGCGGCTGTTTTCAAAGGCTACTGGGACAAACTTCGTGCAGATGAAGACTATCTGCGACGTAAAAAAGCGCATCAGCAGCAGTATGGCTAAGCGTTAATCCTGCTCTCCCGGCAGCTGTTACCTCCTGCTGCCGGGGTTGTTTTAATGAACCCGTCCTGCTCAATCCTATCCCTCATTCCTTGCCTGCAACGGTTCTGCTGCAGCGCCCGTGCTGCCAGATGCGCAGCCGTTTCGCCACGCCCCAAAACGCCATAGCCCGCCACGCTTGCCAGATAAACTCACACAGCAGACAAGAAACCTTTTCTGCTGGCGAGCCGGGGGCGTAAAGTAGTGAAAAAACGCGTAAAAGCCGATCCACAGCACAGGCAAAAAAACGGGCGGTTCAAACCGTGCTTTTTCCAATAACTTCCCGTGCTATAAAAAGAAATTGGCTGCGGAGCCTCTGACTGGTGAACAAGCGAAACGCTGACAGTGGCCGTTGTTTAGAGCATCCGGTAAAAGGCGGGTTGATATTCACTTGTTTTCATTAATAATAAACGGGCAAACCCCACTGAGGGGGCTATGCCCCTCAGGTAATGAAATGGATAATGTGAGAGCTAAATAATGAAAGAGATCATCAACGGATTTCTGAATTTCCAGCAGAATGTGTTTCCTGAAAGGAAGGATCTTTTCAAAAGCCTGGCATCAAATCAAAATCCGAAAGCGCTGTTCATCTCCTGTTCAGATAGCCGTCTGGTGCCTGAACTGGTGACGCAGCAGGAGCCAGGAGAGCTGTTCGTTATCCGCAATGCGGGCAACATCGTTCCCTCATTTGGCCCGGAGCCAGGCGGTGTCTCCGCCACTATCGAATATGCGGTGGTCGCGCTGGGCGTCTCCGACATCATCATCTGTGGTCACTCTAACTGTGGTGCCATGAACGCCATCGCCTCCTGCGCCTGCATGGATACCATGCCTGCGGTTGAGCACTGGCTGCGCTATGCCGATGCGGCAAAAGCGGTGGTTGAGCAGCGTGAGTATGACTCGCCAGAGAAGAAGCTGAACGAGATGGTCAAAGAGAACGTCATCGCCCAGCTGAACAACATGAAAACCCATCCTTCCGTCTCCGTCGCGCTGCGTAACGGTAAGCTGCGTCTGCACGGCTGGGTTTACGATATCGAAAGCGGCACCATTATGGCGCTGACCCAGGGGGGCAAACAGTTCATCACCCTGTCTGAGAATCCTGACACCTGCTTTGAGTAATCTTTTTCGCCCGCTGTGCTCTGCAGCGGGTTTTCCTGCTATTTATTCTGCATAACAGCGTAAAACCGCCTCTGTTATTCTGCATTTCCCCTCTGGCTTATCTATGCTTGCTTAAACCTTCCTGATACAAGCGAGTTGATGATGCGTAAAACTTCCGTTGCTGCTCTTCTGGCGGTCTCTGCCGTGCTGCTCAGTGGTTGTACTTCTCATGTTGCTGATAAGCAGCAATATTCAGGTTTTTTAAGCGATTACAGCCAGTTGCAACCGACGTCGTCAGCCAGTGGTGAACCGACTCTGCGCTGGATATCACCTGACTATCAAAGCAGCCATTATAAAGATGTGCTTTATACATCGCTGATCTACTACCCGGCGGCGCACCCCACGCCACGCGTCACTCAGCAAACGCTGGATCAGGTGCTCAGTTACACCGAGATCCAGCTAAAAGGCGCGATAGCCACCCGCCTGCCGCTGGTGAATCAGGCTACGCCGCATACTCTGAAGGTAAGGGCCGCCATTACCGCCGTGTCAGCAGAAAATCAGGGCGTGCAGTTTTATGAAGTGGTACCGGTTGCCGCGGTCGTTGCCAGCACCATGGCGGCGTCAGGGCATCGTACTCAGAACAGCGAACTGTTTCTGGAAATAGAAGCCACCGATGCGGTGACGGGCAAACCGATGATCCGGGTGGTTCGCAAAGCCTTTGGCAAAACGGTCAGTAACAGCAATACGCCGATCACCTTTGACGAGCTGAAGCCTGGTATCGATACGATGGTGCGTGACACGGTAAGTTTTAACGCGCCCTGACTCTGACGGGCGACAGCAGAGCGCTGTCGCCCTGATTAATCTTTTGTAAATCCTCAACATCATTGCAGAGGGGCTGACTACGCTTAAGGGCATTCTATCCCGTCAGGAGATCGTTATGGCCCGTTTCTCAACTGCCTTGTTGCTAAGTGGCTCCCTGTTCTGTACCGCCCCCCTGTTTGCCGCCGACGTAAAGGTCGAGGTATTACAGGATAAGTTACAACATCCATGGTCCGTCGCCTTCCTGCCCGACAACAAAACGCTGCTGATTACCGAACGTAGCGGACAACTGCGCAGCTGGAGCCCGGAGAGCGGCCTGTCGCAGCCGATCCAGGGCGTGCCAAAGGTCTGGGCAGAACGGCAGAGTGGCCTGCTGGACGTGGTGCTGGCACCCGATTTTGCCACCAGTCGTCGCGTCTGGCTTAGCTATACCGAAGCGAACAGCAGTGGCAAAGCGGGCGCGGTGGTAGGCGTGGGCACGCTGAGCAAGGATAACCGGCAACTCAGCGATTTCCGCGAGGTGATTCGGCAGACGCCGATGCTCTCCAGCGGCAACAACATCGGTACCCGGCTGGCGTTTGATACCCAGGGCTATCTCTGGATCGCCTTCGGCGATAACTTTGCCAGCAGCGCTGCGCAGGATCTCGATAAGCTGCAGGGCAAACTGCTGCGGCTCAACGCCGATGGCAGCGTGCCGGACGATAACCCGTTTGCGAAACAGCGCGGCGCACGGCCAGAGATCTGGGCCTATGGTTTGCGTAATCCGCAGGGGCTGGCGCTTAACCCCTGGACCGGCAAAATATGGGAAAATGAACATGGCCCGCGCGGCGGCGATGAAGTGAATATCATGGAGCGGGGCAAGAATTACGGCTGGCCGCTGGCAACCTACGGCATCGACTATAGCGGTGACAAAGTGCCGGAGTCACAAGGCACACAGGTTGCGGGTACCGAACCGCCGCTTTATCACTGGAAGGATTCTCCGGCCATCAGCGGCATGGCGTTCTACAATAGCGCCCGTTTTCCGCAGTGGAAAAACTCGCTGTTTATCGGCGCTCTGAAAGAGAAAAACCTGATTCGTCTGAGTATCAACGGCGAGAAAGTGGTGGAAGAGCAGCGTCTGCTGGACGATCAGAAGGCGCGCATTCGCGATGTGCGTCAGGGGCCGGATGGCTGGCTCTATGTGCTGACCGATGAGGCCAATGGCAAGCTGCTGAAAGTGGGATTAGCGCAGGACGCTGGTGCGTCCCGCGGCTAAGAGCCTGTCCCCGGGCTATTTTATTGGTCAGTCTGGGCCTGGGCAGTGCTCACACAGGCTGCTTTAGCAACCTGAACGCCCGTCAGGGCGGCCCTGAAGGGGCGAGCGCAGCGAGTATTCCTCACGGACTACGTGTACTACGGATTGTTCCGCGCTGTCCGTGTCCAGGCTGCCAGCAACAGTTACGCCTGATGGACCAGGCTCTGAGTCAGCGCGCCCAGTGATAAACCTGCCAGCCGCGGTTTAACGCTTCCTGGTGTAACTGTTCGTCAGGGTTGATGACATGGGCATGATCGGCCTGTTCCAGTAGCGGCAGGTCGTTCATCGAATCGCTGTAGGCCCAGGTGCGGTCAAAGGCCTCGTCCTGCTGCAGCGCTTTCCAGTCACCCAGTCGCGTGACTTTGCCCTCTTTATAGGTCATGGTGCCGTAAGTGTTGCCGCTGTAGCGCTCGTCCACGATTTCAACGCCAATTGCCAGCGCGCCGCAGGCACCCAGCTTTTCTGCAATCGGCACCACCAGATGCTCGCCGCTGGCGGAGATGATCATGACCTTGTCGCCACGCGCCCGGTGCCACTCAATCCGCTCGCGGGCTGCAGGATAAACGCGTGGCATGATGTCGCGGTGAATGAAGCGGCGCACCCAGCCTTCAACGGTAAGCGTGGCCATGCCCGCCAGAGGGGAGAGTGTTTTATTCATATACTCTTCAATCGACAGCGTACCGGCATAGTACTGGCTCATTAATGCCTGTTCCTGATCAATCAGTTCACTGGGGGCGAATCCCTGTGATACCAGCCAGCGCAGCCACAGGCTGGTGCTGTCTTCACAAATGAGTGTTTCATCCAGATCAAAAAGGGCTAAGTCCATGGTCGGTCTCCTCGGCTGACTGGCGTTCAGGTTAACTGATATTTGTGACGGGCTTAACTCTTCTGCGAAAAATCGGAATTTCACGCAGTTTTGATAGCGACAGAATCGGGGAAAAGCGGCACGCGCGCGGCACTTATGCCAGGGTTACTCTACTAAACTCTAAAAAACTTTACGATTCGACGGTTTTTTTCGCTGCCGTCAAGGGTTAGCGTTTGAGTGAGAATTTTCTGCCCCTGGAATTTCGATTTAACAAGGACAATCCGGCCAAGCCCATGACAAACACTCGCTTCACATCTCGCCTGCGGCACCTTGCTGCCACTTCATTACTGATTCTTGCCCCCGTCAGCGTTTTTGCTGAGCAGGCTCCCGCCGCGCCAGGCATTGATGCTAAAGCGTGGATTCTGATCGACTACGCCAGCGGTAAGGTGTTAACCGAATCCAGTGCCGATCAGCGCCTCGACCCCGCCAGTCTGACTAAAATGATGACCAGCTATGTTGTGGGTCAGGCGATTAAAGCGGGGAAAATCAAGCCGGATGACCTGGTTACCGTCGGACAGGATGCCTGGGCCACCGGCAATCCTAAGCTGCGCGGCTCGTCGCTGATGTTCCTCAAGCCGGGCGATCGTATTCCGGTGCATGAGCTGAATAAGGGAATCGTGATCCAGTCCGGCAATGATGCCTGTATTGCGCTGGCGGATTATGTGGCGGGCAGTCAGGATTCGTTTATCGGCCTGATGAACAACTACGTGAAGGCGCTGGGACTGCAGAATACCCACTTTATGACGGTACACGGTCTGGATGCAGAAGGGCAGTACAGTACCGCGCGTGACATGGCGCTGATTGCTCAGGCGCTGATCCGCGATGTGCCCGAAGAGTACGCGCTGAATAAAGAGAAAGAGTTCACCTTCAATAATATTCGCCAGATCAACCGCAACCGCCTGTTGTGGAGCACCAATCTCAAGGTTGATGGCGTCAAAACCGGCCACACCTCAGGCGCGGGGAATAATCTGGTCGCTTCAGCAACCGAAGGGGATATGCGTCTGATCTCGGTGGTGCTGGGCACCGCCAGCGATGCGATTCGTTTCCGCGAAAGTGAAAAGCTGCTGACATGGGGCTTCCGTTTCTTTGAAACGGTTACGCCGATTAAAGCGGATGCGCCGTTTGCGCAGCAGCGGGTCTGGTTTGGTGATCGCAGCCAGGTCAATCTGGGCGTGGCGAAAGATGCTGCGCTGACCATCCCTAAAGGGCAGATGAAGAATCTGAAGGCGAGTTTCAGACTCACTACGCCGCAGCTGGAAGCCCCGCTGAAGAAGAATCAGGTGGTCGGCACCATTGATTTCCAGCTGGACGGGAAAACGATTGAGCAGCGGCCGCTGGTGGTGATGCAGGATGTGCCGGAAGGCGGGTTCTTCAGCCGGATGATTGATTTCGTGATGATGAAATTCAATGGCTGGTTCGGGAAGTGGTTTTCATAAGTAAGCAGGGACGCTGATATGTTCCTCTCAGACGAGCGCTGTTTCTAAAACAGGATCTAACCGCAACGCATTAGCTCAGCGCGCAGGGAGCTGGGTCAGAAGAGGAAAGCATCCCGCGCCAGGGATGGCGCGGGCCGAGCATGCCATGGATGGCGGTTTTTGCGTCTTTCCGATCTGACCCAGTTCCCTGCGCAGGCTCGATCTCACCGCTGTCAGGTGCAGTTTTTTTCCGACAGCTTCAGGGACGCTAACGCGTCCCTTTCTTAATCCTGCGTCCAGCCTTTGCGAATCGGCACGGCAAATAGCGACCGATAGAGTGGATTGATTACCGCCAGCATCCGCTCGCCATAGAACTGCCACGCCAGATGCGAAGCCAGACAGCTCAGCAGCCCCACCAGGAACCCCCCCAGCATATCCATTGGCCAGTGAACGCCAAGGTAGACCCGCGACCAGGCAATAGCGCAACCGGCCACCATCAGAACCACACCTGACCAGAGGCGATGCCAGAAGATAAAGGCCAGTGCAAAGGTGAATATCGTGGTGCCGTGATCGCTGGGATAGGAGTCATCGGCGGCGTGATGCAGGAACTGATAACCAAAACCGATAGCGAAAGGGCGGGGATGCGGTAACAGCTGGCCCACAGACCAGGAGATCGCCAGCGCATAGATCAGCGCCATACCGGTTTTCAGTACCAGTACCCGCTGCGAAGACACCTGATCGCGCGGTCCCCAGAGCCACATCGCCACGATTAACAGCGGCACGATGGCGATCAGATCTTTGGCAAAAAACGTCGCCAGCTGCAGTAACCAGGCGGGTGAAGCCGGTGTGGCATTAATGGCAGTAAACAGTGAATGGTTCAGCTCTTCCATTTCGGGATAAATTCCTCAGCAGACAGTCCGGTTAACGGCAGCTGGCAGCATCCCGCCAGCCCGGTCCGATAACAGCGGCAAAAAAAACGGTCAGCGACAGCACGCTCACCCAATCAGTCAGCACAAATTGCTAACTAAACAGCGGTCTATCCTGCTTTTTACCGTTTTGTTCGTCTATAGAAAGGCTCTTAATCTGCCGTTGAGTTGTGTAACGGTTTAAGTTTTATGACACATGCAGTTGCGAATCAGGGGGGAATGACGGGCAGGGACGAAAAAAAGGCATAAAAAAACCCGCCGGGAAAAAGACCAGCGGGCTCCACAATTTGGGGATTTCAAAGAAAAGCAGTGGCACTTATTATGACTATCCCTTAACAATAAAGTTCTGGACGCAGGCAAAAAAATTTTATAGGGGCAATATCGGCCAGATAATCACAATCAGCGTTCCCGCCAGCGTCAGCAACACGTTGGCGATGGCATAGGTCCCGGCATAGCCCAGCGCCGGAATATTGCTGCGTGCCGTATCACTGATGATCTCCATGGCCGGTGCGCAGGTACGTGCGCCCATGATGGCGCCAAACAGCAGGGCTCGGTTCATCCGCAACACATAAGCACCAAACAGATAGCAGATGATCACCGGAATCAGGCTGACCAGCAGGCCGCACAGCAGCATCAGCGCACCATCGCTGCTCAGGCCATGATTAATGCCGCTACCGGCACTCAATCCCACTCCCGCCATAAACACCATCAGACCGAACTCTTTCACCATAGTGAGCGCGCCCTGCGGAATATAACCAAAGGTTGGATGGTTGGCGCGCAGGAAGCCGAGCATGATACCGGCGAACAGCAGGCCCGCGGCGTTACCAATACCAAAACTGAAATTGCTGAACTGGAAGGTGATCAGACCAATCATCAGACCCACGATAAAGAAGGCGCAGAAGGCTAAAAGATCGGTCATCTGACTGTGAATCGCGATAAAGCCAATGCGATCCGCCACGCTTTTCACTCGTCGTGCCTCGCCGCTGACCTGCAGCACATCACCTTTGTTCAGCATGATACTGTCGTCGATCGGCATCTCAATCTGACTGCGTATCACCCGGTTCAGGAAGCAGCCGTGATCGGTGAGGTTTAACTTGCTGAGGCGTTTGTTTACCGCATTGTGGTTTTTCACCACGATCTCTTCAGTGACGATGCGCATATCCAGCAGGTCGCGGTCAAAAACCTCTTTGCCGTTGCGGAAGCTGGGGTCGAGCCGGGCGTGAGCATCGGGATAGCCCACCAGCGAGATATCATCGCCGAGCTGTAACACCGCATCGCCATCGGGACTGGCGAGAATACCGTTGCGGCGGATGCGCTCAATGTAGCAACCGGTCTGACGATAGATACCCAGTTCGCGCAGGTTTTTGCCGCCGCTCCATGCCACCAGTTCCGGACCGACGCGATAGGCGCGGATCACCGGCAGGAAAACTTTGCGCTGGCTGTCCGCATCCAGACCGCGTTCCCGGGCGATCTGCTGAGCGCAGGTGGGCAGATCCTGATGTTGCAGACGGGGCAGATAACGTGCGCCGAAAATCAGACTGACCAGGCCTATCAGATAGGTCACGGCATAACCGAGGCTCAGCTGATCCTGCATCAGTCCAAGCTGTTTCGGATCGCTGATGCTTTGCCGCAGGGTATCGCCCGCTCCGACCAGCACCGGCGTTGAGGTCATCGACCCGGCCAGCATGCCGGCGGTGAGACCGATATCCCAGCCAAAGAGTTTGCCCAGTCCCAGCGCCAGCAACAGTGCGCTGACCACCATGACGATGGCGAGCATGAAATAGTTTTTGCCGTCGCGAAAGAAAATGGAAAAAAAGTTGGGACCGGCTTCGACGCCGACACAAAAAATAAACAGCATAAAGCCCAGACTCAATGCATCGGTATTGATCGTAAAGTGCTGCTGGCCTAATAAGAGCGAAACCACTAATACGCCAATCGAATTTCCCAGCTGAACCGAGCCCAGACGCAACTTACCCAGACAGAGGCCGAGCGCTAAAACGACAAACAATAACAAAATGTCATTTCCGCTTAACAATCCTGCGACGTTAATATTCACTGTTTAACTTCTTGTTTACATGTAACCTATTGAAGAGTAGCCTGTTTTTCGCTATCGTGAGCAGGCCGTTGAGGTGCTGTTGCATCAGTACTGCAAATGGAACCTTTACCGCGGCGCTATTCTAATCACAAATATCTTTCACAGCCATTGGCTGTTTTCATTCGTTGCCACAGCGAACTGTTTCTTTTTATTTCCATCTGAACGCATCAGGGTTATCAGCAGGTTATTGTCGGGGTTACTTTTAATCAGTGGGGTGGTATGCCGCAGCGTTCTTATCTCTGGACTACCCGCCTGTGCGGCGTGGTGTTGTATAGTCTGGTGTTTGTCTTTACCTGTCATTTCTGGCAGGTCGGTCCCGGCCCGCTTCGTGGTCAGCCCGAATTACTGCTCTTTATGTTGCCTGGTATTGTGATGGCATTGGTGCAGGTGGAAAGCCCGTTAAAAAGCACCCTGCTGATGGGACTGTGGGGAACGCTACTGGCAGCACTGCTGTTAAACAGCAGCCTGTTTATCCACAGCAACGCACTTTTTGTGGTCGCATGGAGCCTCAGCGCGCTGTTCTGGGCAGGCTGCGGGGCCTTGCTGGTGCGGTTGATGCAGATAGTGATGGCGTCACTCAATTAAACTGTGCCGGGCGGTGGGTGTCAGGCAGAGCGCAAAAAGGCGAGACAGGAAAATCCTGGCTCGCCTTTTTCATTCCGGCTATCAGCGCTTACGCGGCAAATCCCAGATTCTCTTTGGTCCAGGCCGCAAACTCGGTGTAGCCACCGATATGTTTTTCGTCAACGAAAATCTGTGGCACGGTGCTGACCGGTTTACCGGCGCTCGCTTCCAGGTCGGCTTTAGTAATGCCTTCTGCGTTAATATCGACATACTGGTAGCTAAAATCATCACGTTCAGCGGTTAGTTTGTCGGCCAGTTCATGGGCACGCACACAGTAGGGACAGCCCGGACGACCAAAAATAACAGCAATCATTGAGAACTCCTTGCAGCGACTATTATGTGATGTGTATCACACAATGAAACAGAGAATGGCAACCATGATGCCCGCTCGTATCGCTTAAGGAAAGCAGGATTTGCCTGTTAGTCTGATGCCCGCACGCTATCGCTGCCCGGTCAGAAAGCCTCTGAATCAGAGGCTTTTTCGCGCCGGCAGCCCGTGTATCTCGCGCAATTTTTGGGTTGTTGACCATAATTGACGCTCAGTCAGCCGCTAAGGCAGGAGGATATCATGCAGAGTGTAGCCAGATTACCCCGGTTTGTGGTGGTGCTGGAGGCGGCTGGCGGCCTGTTAATCGTGGCCGCGCTGCTGCTGATCAACCACTGGCTTCCGCTGCCAGACAAGGCGGATGTAAAAACGCTGGCCACTGTGCTGTTTATTGCTGGCGTGGTTCTGATGCTACCTGCTGCCTGGCTGTTAATGTGGCGCACCGCGAAAGCGATAGCACCACAGCTGTTTAATCAAACTGACAAAAAAAGATAATATTGCTGGAGACTTTATGACACCGACCATTGATTTACTGTGCAGCCATCGTTCAATCCGCGCCTTTACTGACCAGCCGGTCAGCGAAACACAGCGTGAAGCGATTATTACTGCGGCGCAATCGGCGTCCACATCCAGTTTTTTACAGTGTTCTTCCATTATCCGTATCACCGACAAAGCCCTGCGCGACAAGCTGGTGACGCTGACGGGCGGACAGACCTGGGTCGCGGATGCGCCTGAGTTCTGGATCTTCTGCGCTGACTTTAATCGCCACCTGCAGATTTGCCCTGATGCGCAGCTGGGTCGTGCCGAGCAGTTGCTGCTGGGCTGCGTCGATACCGCGCTGATGGGTCAGAATGCCATGGTCGCAGCGGAATCGCTGGATCTGGGCGGCGTCTTTATCGGCGGAATCCGTAACAGTATCGTGGAAGTAACCGAACTGCTGGGCCTGCCGAAATTTGTTCTGCCGTTGTTTGGTTTTTGCCTGGGCCATCCGGAGTCAAAGCCGGACGTCAAACCGCGTATGCCGCACGCGATGCTGGTGCATGAGAACCGCTATCAGCCGCTGGATCCGGCGGTACTGGCCGAATACGATAGCCGCACAGAACTCTATTATCAGCAGCGCGGCAGCAACCAGCGCAGCGAAACCTGGAGTGAGCTGATCCAGCGCCTGATCATTAAAGAGACGCGTCCGTTTATGCTCGATTATCTGCATCAGCAGGGCTGGGCCACGCGTTAAGCCAGTAAGGGAGAGCAGCGATGAAGATAGCTATCCTGTCACGTGATGAGACGCTCTACTCCAGTCGGCGACTGCGTGAGGAGGCCGCCGCACGCGGCCACCAGGTCCGGATCATCGATCCGCTCTCCTGCTATATGAATATTAATCCCGCCTCACCGGCGGTTCACTACTGTGGTGAACCGCTGGGCCATTTTGATGCGGTTATCCCGCGCATCGGCAACCCTATTACCTTTTATGGCACGGCCGTGCTGCGACAGTTTGAGATGTGCGGCAGCTATCCGCTGAATGAGTCCGCCGCCATTACCCGCACCCGTGACAAATTGCGCTCGCTGCAGCTGCTGGCACGGGAAGGCATCGACATGCCGGTCACCGGCTTTGCCTCCTCACCCGATGACACCGCTGATCTGATCGCCCTTGTCGGCGGTGCGCCGCTGGTGGTCAAGCTGGTGGAAGGTACCCAGGGCATTGGCGTGGTGCTGGCGGAAACGCGGCAGGCGGCAGAAAGCGTTATCGATGCCTTTCGCGGCCTGAATGCCCATATTCTGGTGCAGGAGTTTATTAAAGAAGCGCAGGGTCGTGATGTTCGCTGTCTGGTGATTGGCAATCAGGTGGTGGCAGCGATTGAGCGGGTGGCGAAAGAGGGCGACTTTCGCTCTAATCTGCATCGCGGCGGCAAAGCTTACCCGGTCGTCATTACGCAACAGGAGCGCCAGATCGCCGTGAAAGCGGCGGCTACGCTCGGGCTGGAAGTGGCGGGCGTCGATATTCTGCGCGCCCATCGCGGCCCGCTGGTGATGGAAGTTAACGCCTCGCCCGGTCTTGAAGGCATTGAAACCAGCAGTGACCTTAACATCGCCGCCCTGATGATCGAGCGGATTGAGCAGCAGGCCATCCCCGGGCTCCGTCCTAAAACCGCTGGCTGACACGCGCTTTTCAGCGGTTTTCATGGCATCGTCGCGCATTTTTCCGTAAGCTAAGTCGCCTGTTTATCACCCCACTGGGATTTTACGATGGATTCTCTTGTCGTTCCGGATATCGACCTGCTGCGTCGCTGGCTGGATCAGCAAAATATCACCTGGTTCGAATGCGATGCCTGTCAGGCACTTCATCTGCCGCACATGCAAAACTTCGATGGGGTGTTTGACGCCAAAATCGATCTGGTCGACAACGTCATTCTGTTTTCGGCGCTGGCTGAAGTGAAGCCGACGGCGCTGATTCCACTGGTTGGCGATTTGTCGCAGATCAATGCCAGTTCGCTGACGGTGAAAGCATTTATCGACATTCAGGATGATAATCTGCCGAAACTCATTGTCTGTCAGTCAATGATTACCACCGCCGGGTTAACCTTTGGTCAGTTCTCGCACTTTATGAAACAGAGTGAAGAGCAGATCTCCATGGTGATCCTGGAAGCCTTTGCCAACAATCTGCTGATCGTGGGCGAAGAAGAAGAGCACGTTCCGGTGACCAGCGTTCATTCTGTGCTGCACTAAGCCCGACATGGTCACACACTAAGCCGTCCCTGAGACGGCTTTTTTATGCCCGCCATCCGCTGCCGCGATAATTTTTTATTCTGCATTTTGCCCTTTAACGCCAGATATTAGTCGTGGTTTATGCCATCAAAGCCGAACCTCATAGCTCAAACATGCATAAAATATCGCTTTCAGGCGTTTTTTACGCTGGGGTCTGGTGAAGCCTGACCGGGGGGGCTATGCTTGCGGGGCTGTAACAGGCGCGTAACTGCGCCTCAGCTATAGGTTTTTGCTATTAAACTCCCGCTGAATAATGATTCATTGTGTCACTGACGTCTTGTACAGAACGCAATGCAGGGATCTCTGGTTTGCAGCGTTGTAATGACCCGCTCAGGAGGATGGAAAAATATGTTCAACTCACGTCAGAAATGGCTGTCAGCTGTGGTAGCTGCTGCGCTGATGGCCGCATCGGCCAGCAGCATGGCGGAAGATAAAACGCTGCACGTCTACAACTGGTCCGATTATATTTCGCCAGATACCGTGCCGAACTTTGAAAAGCAGTCCGGCATCAAAGTGGTCTACGATGTGTTTGACTCTAACGAAGTCCTGGAAGGCAAACTGATGGCGGGCAGCACCGGCTATGATGTGGTGGTGCCATCCTCCAGCTTCCTGGCGCGTCAGCTGCAGTCCGGGGTATTCCAGCCGCTGGATAAGAGCAAACTTCCTAACTACAAAAACCTCGATCAGGCGCTGATGGAAAAAGTGGCGCAGCACGATCCGGGTAATAAATATGCCATTCCTTATCTGTGGGGCACCACCGGTATCGGCTACAACGTCGACAAGGTCAAGGCCGCACTGGGCGCTGATGCGCCGGTCAACAGCTGGGATCTGGTGCTGAAGCCGGAAAACCTGGAGAAGCTGAAAAGCTGCGGCGTCTCCTTCCTGGATGCCCCAGAAGAGATTTTCGCCACGGTGCTCAACTACCTGGGCAAAGATCCCAATACCTCTGATGCCAAAGAGTATTCCGGCGCGGCCACTGACCTGCTGCTGAAACTGCGTCCGAATATCCGCTACTTCCATTCATCGCAGTACATCAACGATCTGGCCAACGGTAATATCTGCGTCGCCATTGGTTGGTCGGGCGATATTCTGCAGGCGAAAAACCGTGCTGATGCGGCGAAAAATGGCGTGCATCTGGGCTACAGCGTACCGAAAGAGGGCGCACTGGCCTTCTTCGATATGATGGCGATCCCGAAAGATGCGAAAAACCTCGATGGTGCTTACGCCTGGCTGAACTACATCATGGATCCGAAAGTGATCGCCGATGTCTCCAACAAAATGAACTACGCCAACGGCAACAAAGCGTCGCTGCCGCTGATCAATGCCGACGTCCGCAACAACCCGGGTATCTTCCCGACGCCAGAAGCGATGTCGAAATTGTTTGTGCTGAAAGTCCAGGATCCTAAATTGGATCGTGTGCGTACGCGCGCATGGACTAAAGTAAAAAGTGGTAAGTAATTCGTCCTTAACGGATTGACCTGTCATGTATCAGCAACAGAGGCGCGGTGTCGGCCTCTGTTGTGCCATTTTTAGCGGCAAATTTTGTCGCCATGTTCCGCCTGGCTCCGGAGAGAACCTTTGTGAACGATGCCATTCCCCGTCCTCAAAATAAAACCGCAAAGGCGTTAACGCCACTGCTGGAAATTCGCAATCTGACCAAATCCTTTGACGGGCAACACGCCGTGGATGATGTCAGCCTGACAATTTATAAAGGTGAGATCTTTGCCCTGCTGGGCGCATCGGGCTGTGGTAAATCAACGCTGCTGCGCATGCTGGCCGGTTTTGAGCCGCCAACCAGCGGGCAGATTGTGCTGGATGGCCAGGATCTGTCCCACGTTGCTCCCTATCAGCGCCCGATCAACATGATGTTCCAGTCCTACGCGCTGTTTCCCCACATGACGGTGGAGCAGAATATCGCCTTTGGTCTGAAACAGGATCGGCTGCCGAAAGGGGAGATCACCAGCCGGGTAGCAGAGATGCTGGCGCTGGTGCATATGCAGGAGTTTGCTAAACGCAAACCGCACCAGCTCTCCGGTGGTCAGCGTCAGCGTGTGGCGCTGGCCCGCAGCCTGGCGAAACGGCCGAAACTGCTGCTGCTGGATGAGCCGATGGGGGCACTGGACAAGAAGCTGCGCGACAGGATGCAGCTGGAAGTGGTCGATATTCTGGAGCGTGTTGGCGCCACCTGTGTGATGGTGACGCACGATCAGGAAGAGGCGATGACCATGGCGGGCCGTATCGCGATTATGAATCGCGGCAAGTTCGTACAGATTGGTGAACCGGAGGAGATCTACGAGCATCCTACCAGCCGCTACAGCGCGGAATTTATCGGTTCGGTTAACGTCTTCGAAGGCTTACTGCGTGAACGTCAGGCGGATGGCCTGGTGATCGACAGTCCCGGCCTGATGCATCCGCTGAAAGTCGACTCCGATGTCTCGGTGGTGGATAACGTTCCGGTCCATGTCGCACTGCGCCCGGAAAAAGTGATGTTGTGCGATGAGGTGCCTGCCGATGGCTGTAACTTTGCGGTGGGTGAAGTGGTCCACATCGCCTATCTCGGCGACCTCTCTATCTTCCATGTCCGTCTGCACAGCGGACAGATGATCAGCGCACAGTTGCAAAACGCGCATCGCTACCGCAAAGGGTTGCCGACCTGGGGTGATGAAGTCCGCCTCTGCTGGGAATGCGACAGCTGCGTGGTGTTGACGGTTTAAGGAGCGGCTATGAGCCAGATTTTCCAACGCGCCAAAGCGCCTGCCCGACTGGTCGGCACGCCGCTGCAACGCTGGGCCACGCGGATAAAAATGCAGCATGGCCGCAAGCTGGTGATCGCCTTGCCTTATGTCTGGCTGGTGCTGTTGTTTCTGCTGCCGTTTCTGACGGTGCTGAAGATCAGCTTCGCGGACATTGCGCGTGCGATTCCCCCCTACACCGAGCTGGTGAGCTGGGCTGATGACCAGTTCAGCATTGTGCTCAATTTCGGCAACTACCTGACGCTGACCGACGATCCGCTCTACGTCGATGCCTATCTGCAGTCGCTGAAAGTGGCGGCGATCTCCACGGTGATCTGTCTGCTGATTGGCTACCCGCTCGCCTGGGCCGTGGCGCACAGCAAGCCATCCATGCGCACCATTCTGCTGCTGCTGGTGATCCTGCCGTCGTGGACCTCATTTCTGGTGCGCGTCTACGCCTGGATGGGGCTGCTTAACAACAACGGTATCCTGAACCGGTTCCTGCTGTGGCTGGGGGTAATCGATCATCCGCTGGTGATCCTCTACACCAATACAGCGGTCTATATCGGTATCGTCTACTGCTATCTGCCGTTTATGGTGCTGCCAATCTACACCGCGCTGACCCGCATTGATTACTCGCTGGTGGAAGCCTCACTGGATCTGGGTGCGCGTCCGCTGAAGACCTTTTTCAGCGTGATTGTCCCGCTGACAAAAGGGGGCATTATCGCCGGATCGATGCTGGTGTTTATCCCGGCGGTGGGGGAGTACGTGATCCCTGAACTGCTGGGTGGCCCGGACAGCATCATGATTGGCCGTATCCTGTGGCAGGAGTTCTTTAACAACCGCGACTGGCCGGTGGCCTCCGCGCTGGCGGTTATCATTCTGTTGATCCTGATTCTGCCGATCATCTGGTTCCATAAGCATCAAAACCGTGAAATGGGAGAGAAGGCATGAATAATTTGCCAACCATTCGCTCACCCTGGCGTACCGGTATTCTGGTCTGCTGCTTCCTGTTCCTCTATGCGCCGATGCTGTTGCTGGTGGTTTACTCCTTCAACAGCTCACCGCTGGTGACGGTGTGGGAGCGCTTCTCGTTCCACTGGTACAGGGTGCTCTTCCAGGACAGCGCGATGATTGACGCCGTTCTGCTGAGTCTGAGCATTGCCGGTCTCTCCGCCACCATGGCGGTGGTACTGGGCACGCTGGCGGCGGTGATTATCGTGCGCTTTGGTCGCTTCCGCGGCCACAACGGTTTTGCCTTTATGCTGACCGCGCCGCTGGTGATGCCCGACGTCATCACCGGTCTGTCGCTGCTGCTGCTGTTTGTGGCAATGGGTAACGCCTTTGGCTGGCCGAGTGAACGCGGCATGCTGACCATCTGGCTGGCCCACGTCACCTTCTGTACCGCCTATGTGGCCGTGGTGATTAACTCGCGTCTGCGTGAGCTGGACCGCTCCATCGAAGAGGCGGCGATGGATTTAGGCGCAACGCCGCTGAAGGTCTTTTTCGTGATTACCGTGCCCATGATTGCACCGGCTATTGTGACCGGCTGGCTGCTGGCGTTTACCCTGTCACTCGACGATCTGGTGATCGCCAGCTTTGTGACCGGGCCGGGTGCCACCACATTGCCGATGGCGATCTTCGCCACCGTGCGACGCGGCGTTAACCCGGAAATCAATGCGCTGGCTTCATTGATCCTGTTTGTGGTTGGTTTAGTGGGTTTTATCGCCTGGCGGGTGATGGCACACGAAGAAAAACAACGTTTAAGCGATATTCAGAAAGCTAAACGTGGCTGAAATCCGTAACCTTTGCCACTATATGAACGGGCCGGTCTGACCGGCCCGTTTTTCGATCAGGTGGAGTCACGGACTATGTCAGAAATCTTCAAAAGCAGTGCCACGCTTTCAATCGCGCCGGTTCCGGTGACGGTTGCGGGCATTGCTATTATTGCGACCCGCTGCCTGAGCGTCCTGATGCTGGCAAACGAGCTGGGTTACAGTGAACTCGCCAATTTTGTTCACCGCAGCGCCCAGTCCTGGGACGCGACACTCATCTTTGTCGCCAGCCAGCTGATCTTCCTGTTCGAACTGCGCTGCGCCTTTACCCTGATGCGCGGCAGTAACCGTGGACGCTGGGGCTATGTGGCGACTCAGGTGATTGTGCTCAGCTATATGCTGGTCGCCTCGCTGGGCTGGATCTACCCCGAGATTTTCAGCATTGATGGCGACAACAACGTCCAGATTATCCACCATACCCTGTCGCAGAAAATCCCCGATCTGCTGGTGCTCCTGCTGCTGTTTCTGCCTGCCAGCAGCCGCGCTTTTTTCAGGAAGCGATGATACAATCGCGCTCCGCCCGACCCGATCGTTAAGGCTTTACCATGCACTGCGCGCTTTATGACGCTAACCGTTGCCGCTCCTGTCAGTGGCTGGAAAAACCCTATCCCACTCAGCTGAACGACAAACAGTCGATGCTGGAACAGTTACTGGCTGAGCAGCCGGTCGCTGCCTGGTTGCCGCCGGTCACCTCACCGCAGCAGGCATTTCGTAATAAAGCCAAAATGGTGGTGAGTGGCAGCGTAGAGCGTCCGGTGCTGGGATTAATCCATCGTGATGGTGAAGCTGTGGATCTGTGCGATTGTCCGCTCTATCCCGCCAGCTTCCAGCCGGTTTTTGCTGCACTTAAGCCCTTTATCGCCCGTGCCGGACTGACGCCCTATAACGTGGCGCGCAAACGCGGCGAACTCAAATTCCTGCTGATAACCGAAAGCCAGCAGGGTGGCGTGATGCTGCGCTTTGTCCTGCGTTCAACCGCGAAACTGGAACAGCTGCGCGCCGCATTGCCGTGGCTGCAACAGCAACTGCCGCAGCTGGCGGTGATCTCTGCCAATATTCAGCCGGTGCATATGGCGATTCTGGAGGGGGAAGAAGAGATTGCGCTGACGCCCGCGCAGTCGCTGGCAGAGAACTTCAACGGCGTGCCGCTGTGGATCCGCCCGCAAAGCTTCTTCCAGACCAACCCGCAGGTTGCCAGCGCACTCTATGCCACCGCGCGCGACTGGGTCAGGGCGCTGCCGGTCAACAGCATGTGGGATCTCTTCTGCGGCGTGGGCGGTTTTGGTCTGCACTGCGCGACAGCGGAGATGGAACTGACGGGCATTGAGATCAGCGCCGAGGCGATTAAATGCGCCCAGCGTTCCGCTGAGATGCTGGGGCTGGAAAAAGTGCAGTTTGCGGCGCTGGATTCTACGGCGTTTACGACCGGACGCGACGCGGTGCCGCAGCTGGTGCTGGTTAATCCACCGCGTCGTGGAATTGGTGAGGCGCTGTGTGACTATCTCAGCCAGATGGCTCCGGATTATCTGCTCTATTCAAGCTGCAATCCGCAGACCATGGCGCAGGATATTGCCCGACTGAGCGCCTATGAGGTGACGAAGGTGCAACTGTTCGATATGTTTCCCCACACCGCCCATTTTGAAGTGCTGACGCTGTTAACCCGCCGTCAGCACGAGTCCGGGAAAGCATCGGCAGAGGCTGCCTCAGCCGGTAATTACTCCGGGAACCACTTCTGATTAAGCTGCTGCCAGCTGCCGTTGGCTTTCAGTTCGTTCAGCGCCTGATTGAACTGATCGCGAAGCGCCGTATTGCCTTTACGCACGGCAATGCCGAGACCGGTGCCAAAGTAGTCCGCATCCGTAACATGTTCACCGACAGTGGCGAGATCCGCATTGGTCTTCAGCCACTGATTCACCACTGCGCTGTCGCCAAACACGCCATCCAGCCGGCCACTCTTCATATCCAGAATCGCATTCTGATAGCTGTCATAGGCCACCACTTTCACTTCCGGATGCTTATCCTGCAGGTACTTCTGGTGAGTGGTGCCGTTTTCCACGCCGATGCGTTTGCCCTTAAGCTCAGCAAAGTTGCTGAACTGGCCTTTACGGGCGATCACGATGGCGGAGTTAGCGTAATAAGGCTGGGTAAAATCGACCTGCTTGCTGCGCTCAGTGGTGATATCCATGCCGGAAATCACCGCGTCATAGCGGCGGAACTTCAGTGACGGGATCAGGCTGTCGAAAGCATTGTTGGTAAAGGTACACTCCGCTTTCATCTGCTGGCACAGCGCTTTGGCCAGATCGATATCGAATCCCACCAGGTTATTTTCCCGATCCAGGGATTCAAACGGCGGATAAGTCGCTGAAGCGGCGAAGCGAATCTTTTCCGCTGCCTGGGCGGTAAGTGCCAGCGAAGCCAGCGCAGCGGCAACAATCCATTTTTTCATTTTATGATTCCTGTGATGTGGTCAGCCAGAGAAGGCGATACCCTGCCATAAAATGCATTTTTATGCAATTAGTGTGATTTTTCAGGCGAAAAGGGCGAGGAGCCTCGCCCGGATATCAGTTACGTCGTTCAAAGGCCAGGGCGCGCTTTTCGATCAGCCGCATCATCAGCGTCAGCAAACCGTTAACGCAGAGATAAACCAGACCCGCCGCGGCATAGACCGTGATGTCGTAGGTGCGGCCATAGAGCAACTGACCGTGGCCCATGACTTCCATCAGGGTGATGGTGTAGGCCAGCGAGGTGCCTTTGAACACCAGCACCACTTCATTGGAGTAGGAGGAGAGGGCGCGTTTAAATGCATACGGCAGCAGAATGCGCAGCGTATCTTTGCGGCTCATGCCGAGCGCGGCACACGATTGCCACTGTCCGGAAGGAATCGCACGCACCGCACCGTAAAACAGCTGCGTGGTGTAAGCCGCGCTGTTCAGCGACAGCGCCAGCATCGCGCACAGCCAGGGCTGCGACAGTAAATGCCACAGCCAGGGGATCTGCTGGATCGAGGGAAACTGTCCCGGACCGTAATAGATCAGGAAGATCTGCACCAGCAGCGGTGTGCCGGTAAACAGTGTAATAAAGCCTTTGACCAGCGGGTTGAACACCGGCGTTTTCAGCGACAGCACCACGGTGAAGAGCAGCGCCAGCAGCAGGGCCACGACCAGCGAGGCTGCCGTCAGCGTCAGGCTGGTATGCAACCCTTTCAGGAGTTCAGGCAGATAGGCCAGCATTAGCTGTTCCCCCGTTCAAAGCGGGTGGTGCGCAGTTCGATGCGGCGTAACACCGCCTGGCTGAACAGCGTGATCACTAAGTAGATAGCGGCCGCCACCAGGAACCAGGTAAACGGCTCCTGCGTGCGGGTGGCAATACTTTTGGTTTGCAGCATCAGATCGTTGACGCTAATCAGCGAGACCAGCGCGGTATCTTTCAGCAGCACCAGCCACTGATTGCCCAGACCGGGCAGGGCGTGACGCCACATCTGCGGCATAATCAGCCGGAGAAAGATGGCCGATTTTTTCATGCCCAGCGCCTGACCCGACTCCCACTGACCCATCGGCACCGCTTTCAGCGCGCCGCGCAGCGTCTGCGAGGCGTAGGCGGCATAGAGCATCGCCAGCGCTATCACACCGCACAGGAACGGACTGACGTCGAAGTTTTCAATTTCTACCTGTATCGGTAACTGAAACAGGCCGAAATTCAGGGTGAAGCCGTCAGAGAGGGTCAGCAGCAGCTGTGAAGCGCCAAAATAGATAAACAGCACCACCAGAATTTCCGGCAGGCCACGGATCAGCGTTACCAGGCCGGTGCCAATCCACGCCAGCGGTTTCAGGCGCAGTGACTCCCAGCCAGCGAAAATCATCGCCAGCACCAGGCCAGCGATGAGAGCACAAACAGCAAGGCCGACGGTCATGCCGGCGGCGCTTGCGAGGGTCATCATTTCATTCATCAGAGATTACTGCTGGAACCATTTGCTGTAGATGGTTTTGTACGTGCCGTCTGCTTTGATCTTATCCAGCGCGCCATTGAATCTGGTCTGCAGATCGGTGTTACCGGTACGTACCGCAATGCCTAGGCCGGTACCAAAGTAGGCTTTGTCCGTGACTTTCTCACCAACGGCAGCCAGCGCGGCATTCTTCTTCAGCCATTCGTTGACGACTGCGGTGTCACCGAACACAGCATCAATACGGCCATTTTTCAGATCCAGCACCGCATTCTGATAGCTGTCGTAAGGAACGGTGGTGATCTCGCTGTGTTTCTCAGTCAGGTATTTCTGATGCGTGGTGCCGTTCTGGACGCCAACCCGCTTGCCTTTCAGCGCTTCCACGCTGGCAACTTTGCCTTTCTGGGCAACAAACAGCGCGGAGTTGTCGTAGTAAGGCTTGGTGAACAGGACCTGTTTTTCACGATCTGGTGTGATATCCATGCCCGCCATCACCGCATCAAAACGACGGAATTTCAGGCTTGGGATCAGGCTGTCGAACGCCTGATTGGTGAAGGTGCAGGTCGCATCAATCTCTTTACACAGCGCATTGGCCAGATCGACATCAAAGCCCTGAATCTTGTTGTCCGCATCCACAAACTCAAAAGGAGGATAAGAGGCTTCGGTCGCAAAACGAATCGTCTGTGCCGCCGTAGCGCTCAGGCTAAAACCAGCAAGCAGTGCAGCAAGTACCATTTTTTTCATTTTTAGCATCCTGACTTAGTGCGAAAGATAGTGAGCAAACGCCTCGGTTTGCGGCTGTGTAAAGCGGCTGGCATCGCCCTGTTCCACAATGTGACCGTTCTCCATATAGACGACGCGGCTGGCCGTTTTACGTGCCACCTCCACTTCATGGGTCACAATCACCTGGGTAATGCGGGTCTGGGCCAGTTCGCGAATGATACTGACAATCTGTGCGGTAATTTCAGGGTCCAGCGCGGCAGTCGGCTCATCGAACAGCAGCACCTGCGGCTCCATCATCAGCGCGCGGGCAATCGCCACACGCTGCTGCTGACCACCGGAGAGATGCAGCGGAAAGCGATCGCTGTAGGGCGTCAGGCGCAGCCGGTCAAGCAGCTTGTCGGCGCGGGCGCGGGCGTCACTTTTGCTGAGGCCCAGTACCCGGCAGGGCGCTTCAATCAGATTCTGCAGCACGGTAAGATGCGGCCAGAGATTGTACTGCTGAAACACCATACCGACGTTCTGACGCAGTTCGCGAATCGCAGCATCGGAGGGTTTCTGGCTGAAGTCGAACTGATTACCGGCAATCTGCAACTGACCTGAACGCGGTTGCTCCAGCAGGTTAAGCACCCGCAGCAGCGAACTCTTACCCGCACCGCTGGGACCCAGCAGCACCAGGGTCTCGCCTTGCGGACACTCAAGGTTAATGTCGAACAGCGCCTGATGAGCACCGTAGAAGCAGTTTATTGCGTTTAGTTGAATACTCATGCGCCAGATTTGAATAGCTATTAGTGTCGCGGATTTTAACGTCACCAGAATAGTTATGCAAATAAGGTGGGTTAAAATTTCTAAAACAGCAGGCTAACCGCAAAAGCTTAGCACAATATCATGCACTGCCTGGGAGCAGCGCGCTGCAGCGGGACGGGCGGCGGAAATAAAAAAAGCGCAGCGCCCGGGGGCGACTGCGCTTCTCTGAACGGTTAAGCCTGAGGTTATTTTTTCGATTTCTCAAGCATCTGGCTCAGGCTGCCACCCTCTGCATGCGCAGGGTTGGCCATGTAGCGCACATCATCCACCACCCAGCAACTGCCCTGATGGATCATCAGCACTTCATCCTGCCACTGCTTGCCGTCGCGGCTCAGGTCGACCCGCAGCGGGATGTTGCGTGCATCGCGGTTCGGAATGGTGGAAGCATCAGCGACGCTGGCGGCGGTCGGACCCTGTGACAGGCTGGAGAAGAGATCGCCATTGCGCCACTGTGCGCCTGCATTGCTGCCGCTGGCCGCCTGCAATGAGTGGTACAGCGCATCACTCAGGTAAGGGCGATATTTTGCCAGGGTGTTGCTGTCGGGCAGACCCTGCGTAGGCTGTTCGATACGCAGGTCGTAAAACTGCTGGGCCACCTGGTCAGGACCGCCTTCAATGCACGGTGCGGTACGTGGGCCATTATCCTTAATCACTGGCTCAACGGTGGTACAGGCGCTGAGCAGCAGGGCCGCCGGGATCATTAGCGCAAACGCGTTGTTTCTCATCTCGATTTCCTTATGGTTCTCTGGCAAGGTGCCCTTTTTAGCATAGAGTATAGCCGTGCTTTTTAGTCGAAAGAGCCTTAGCCCGGTTTTCAACAAGGAGAATGCGATGAAATTTTCAACAACCCCCACGCTGGAAGGTCACAGCATCAGCGAATATTGTGGCGTCGTCACCGGTGAAGCGATTCTGGGTGCCAACATCTTCCGTGACTTTTTCGCTGGCATCCGTGATGTGGTCGGTGGCCGCTCCGGTGCTTACGAGAAAGAGCTGCGTAAAGCGCGAGAGATCGCGTTTGAAGAGCTGGAGGAGCAGGCAAAAGCGCTGGGCGCCAACGCCGTGGTCGGTATCGATATTGATTACGAAACGGTCGGCAAAGATGGCAGCATGCTGATGGTGAGCGTCAGCGGCACGGCGGTGATCATTCGTTGAAACGGGGGCTATGGCTGATACTGGCGCTGCTGCTGGCGGGCTGCCAGTCCGGGATAGAATCCCGTGACGGCTACTGGGCCGATGTGCGGCATCCGGCGCAGGGCGCGCGACCGCGGGTGAAGGTGATTGTGATCCACTACACCGCCGAAGATTTTTCTTCGTCGCTGGCGACCCTGACCGATCGGGAAGTCAGCGCCCACTATCTGATCCCCCGCCAGCCGCCACAGCGCGCCGGGAAAGGCGTTATCTGGCAACTGGTGCCGGAGCAGCAGCTCGCCTGGCATGCCGGTCCAAGCTTCTGGCGCGGAGCCAGCCGCATCAATGACACATCGATTGGTATCGAACTGGTGAACCAGGGTTATCGCCGGACCCTGACCGGTCTTGAATGGCAGCCGTTTACCGCCGAGCAGATCACCACGCTGGAGGCGCTGCTGCGCGATATTGCACAGCGCTACGGCATCACACCGGAAAATATTGTCGGTCACAGTGATATCGCGCCGCAGCGTAAGCAGGATCCCGGCCCACTCTTTCCGTGGCAACAGCTTGCGCAGCGCGGAATGGGTGCCTGGCCCGATGCCGGACGGGTGCAGTTTTATTTAGCGGGTCAGGATCCGCACGCGGTGGTACCCGTGGAGCCACTACTGGAACGTTTACAGCGCTATGGCTATCCGGTGACGGCAGAGATGAGCGCGCGTGAACAGCAGAGGGTAATCGCCGCGTTTCAGATGCATTTCCGGCCTGCGGATTATCGCGGGCAGCCCGATGCAGAAACCGCCGCGATAGCTGCCGCGCTACTGGATAAATATGGCGCGGCGCAATAGCGGATTATTGGTGTAAAAACGCCTTCCAGTGGGCGACGACCTGCGCCAGTGCCGCACGATCAGCATCCAGATGGGTGACCAGACGAGTGCGGGTTCCTGCGCTGATTAACACCCCGCGCGCCTTCATCCACTCACCTAATGGTTTGACCTGGGCTTCCGGCACCGCCACAAACAGCATGTTGGTCTGCTGATCGATGACCTGAACGCCCAGCTCATGCAACTGCTGTCCCAGCCAGGCGGCATTGTCATGATCCTCCTGCAGCCGCGCCACGTTGTGTTCTAACGCATAGAGACCCGCCGCCGCCAGAATACCGGCCTGGCGCATGCCGCCGCCGGTCATTTTACGCCAGCGACGTGCGCGCTCAATCAGCGCCGTGTCGCCACACAGCAGAGAACCGACAGGCGTGCCCAAGCCTTTAGAGAGACAGATGGTCAGGGTGTCGCAGTAGCGGGCAATCGCCGCCAGCGTGGTCTGCTGCGCGACTACCGCATTGAAAATGCGTGCGCCATCAATGTGCAGCGCCAGCTGGTGCTCGCGGGTAAAAGTCCACGCCTGTTCCAGATACGCCAGCGGCAGGACTTTACCGTGATGCGTGTTCTCCAGACTCAGCAGACGGGTGCGGGCAAAGTGAATATCGTCCGGCTTGATGGCGGCCGCTACTACGTCGAGCGGCAGCGTACCATCGTCGGCGGCCAGAATCGGCTGTGGCTGAATACTGCCCAGTACCGCCGCACCGCCCGCCTCATATTTGTAGTTGTGCGCCTGCTGACCCACGATATATTCATCGCCGCGTTCGCAATGGCTGAGTAGCGCCACCAGATTCGCCTGGGTGCCGGTCGGGAAAAACAGCGCCGCTGCTTTGCCGCTCAGCCGTGCGGCTTCCGCCTCCAGCGCATTTACGGTGGGGTCGTCACGGTAGACGTCATCACCGGTTTCGGCAGACATCATCGCGCTTAACATGGCGGCGCTGGGCCGGGTTACGGTATCACTGCGTAAATCGATCACCCTATGCTCCTGAACGTGGCGGAAGAAAAAAAAGGCGGGCATCGCGCCCGCCTGGATGGAGTCTCTGTTTTACCGCAGCCAGTTGGTTTTCGCCAGTTCTACCACCTCATCACCGCGACCATTCATAATGGCGCGCAGCATGTAGAGACTGAAGCCTTTAGCCTGCTCCATTTTGATCTCGGGCGGCATCGCCAGTTCCTCTTTGGCGGTAATGACATCCACCAGCACCGGGCCATCGTGGGCAAACGCCTGCTCCAGCGCGCCATTGAGATCAGATGCCTTTTCCACCCGGATACCCCGGATACCGCAGGCCTCGGCGATAGCGGCAAAGTCAGGATTCTCCAGCTCGGTGCCATCGGTGAGATAGCCACCCGCTTTCATCTCCATCGCCACAAAGCCCAGCACGCTGTTGTTGAAAATCACCAGTTTGACCGGCATTTTCAGTTGCGCCAGCGAGATAAAATCCCCCATCAGCATGCTGAAGCCGCCGTCGCCACACAGTGCCACCACCTGACGATTACGATCAATCGACTGCGCGCCCAGCGCCTGTGGCATCGCGTTCGCCATTGAGCCGTGGTTAAACGAACCCAGCAGGCGACGTCTGCCGTTCATCTTCAGATAGCGCGCCGCCCAGACGGTCGGTGTCCCGACATCGCAGGTAAAGATGGCGTCATCACTGGCGTAGTGGCTGATCTGCTGTGCCAGATATTGCGGATGGATCGGCTGCTTATCGTTGGGCTGCGCCAGTTCGTCCAGACTTTTGCGCGCCTCGCCATAGTGCTTAACCGCGCTGTCGAGATGGCTGCGATCGCTTTTGTGTGTCAGTTGCGGCAGCAGCGCCTGCAGTGTGCTTTTCACATCGCCGACATAGGCCTGATCGACGTGACAATGTGACCCAAGGCTGCCCGGATTGATATCAATCTGGATGATTTTAGCCTTTTCCGGATAGAAGGCGCGATAGGGGAACTGCGTGCCCAGCAACACCAGCGTTCCGGCATTCATCATGGCGTGGAAACCGGATGAGAAACCGATCAGTCCGGTCATGCCGACATCATAAGGGTTGTCATATTCGATGTGTTCTTTGCCGCGCAGCGCATGGACGATAGGGGCTTTCAGCGCTTCTGCCAGCGCCACCACCTCCTGATGCGCTCCGGCGCAGCCACTGCCGCACAGCAGCGTAATATCGCTGGCTTCGTTCAGCGTTTGCGCCAGCTGCGCCAGTTCGGCGGGCTGTGGCAGGACCTGCGGCAACTGTGGCGGATACCATTCCGCGCTGGCGCTCTCTGGCGCCAGTTTAAGCGCGACATCCCCAGGCAGCACCACCACCGAGACACCACGATTCAGAATCGCTTTACGCATCGCGATGCCCAGCACCTGCGGGAGCTGCTCAGGGTTCGAAACCAGTTCGCAGTAGTGGCTGCATTCGCGGAACAGCTCCTGCGGATGGGTTTCCTGAAAATAGCCGCTGCCGATTTCGCTGGAGGGAATATGTGCCGCAATCGCCAGAACAGGAACGCGGTTACGATGGCAATCGAATAGACCGTTGATCAGATGTAAGTTGCCTGGCCCACAGGAGCCGGCGCAGACCGCCAGTTCACCGCTGATGTGCGCTTCCGCGCCCGCTGCGAATGCGGCGACTTCTTCATGGCGCGTCGGCATCCATTCAATGGTGCCCATGCGATTAAGACTGTCGCTCAGGCCGTTAAGGGAATCCCCGGTGACGCCCCAGATGCGTTTTACGCCCGCGCTTTCCAGCGTTTTGGCGACCAGCGCCGCGACGGTTTGTTTCATGCTCTTCTCCTTTGTCGGCCCGCCCTGAAGAGTGACGTGACCAGAACCGAAAAAAGAAGCGTAGACGACACGGCAGAAAAGCAGGCGTGAAAAAATGCGCTGGCAGAGCTCAGCGCATATCAGACAGGATTCAGGCGGAGAAGAGGGCGATAAGAATCGGGGCCAGCAGGCTCATCACAAAGCCGTGCACAATGGCGGCCGGGACGATCTCATTGCCGCCCGCCCGCTGCAGCACCGGCAGGGTAAAGTCCATTGAAGTTGCGCCACACAGGCCCAGTGCGCTGGAGCGATGACGGCCAATCAACGCTGGAATGAGCATGATTGCCACCAGTTCACGTATCAGGTCGTTGAAGAAGGCGGCGCTGCCGATGACCGGACCAAAAGCTTCGGTCATCAGAATGCCGGAGAGAGAGTACCAGCCAAAACCGCTGGCTAACGCCAGACCGGTTTTCAGCGGCACGCCCAGCAGCAACGCCGCAATCATGCCGCCGATAAGCGCGCTGACCAGCACTACGCTGGCAACCAGCAGGCCACGACGGTTCAGGATAATCTGACGCAGCGTCATGCCGCTGCCGCGCAGCTGAATGCCAACCAGAAACAGCAGGAAGATCAGCGCATATTCGCTGGCCGTCGAGGCGTGTTGCAGCAGTGGCCACTGGGTCAGGCCAAGCAGAAAACCGATGACAACCACGCCGCATAGCTTCAGAGAGTCCAGCGCCATATGCAGCCGCGAGGGCAGTTTCTCCTGCCGATGCGCATGCTGCCATGGGGCATATTTTTCCAGCCCGCGCAGCGCCAGCAGGTTGCACAGCAAAATACAGAAGGCCGCTACCAGCGCGGTGTGAAATACCGCCAGCAGATTGCTGCTCAGGTTGTCGAGAAAGGCCAGACTGATGCCCATAAAGAACAGAATGACGTAAACCATCCAGCCCAGCAGCTGATTGACCCGGCGCAGGGTTGAAGTTTGACGGAACGGTAGCAGCCAGCCGGCGATCAGCGGCAGAAGAATAATCAGGAGTCCGGAGTACATAGCGATAAGGGCCATCCATGGTGGAAGAGGCCACACGCTAGCGAAAAAGCGTAACGGAGTAAACCCTGATAAAGCGGCTTGACCGGCTCGCTGGCGGCAACCATGCTGTTTATAAACTGAGGATGGACGCCTATGATTCTGGAACATATCGACATTCGCGGTTTCCGCGGCATCAATAAGCTCTCACTGCCTTTAACCCAGACCAATCTGCTGATTGGTGAGAACGCCTGGGGCAAATCCAGTCTGCTGGATGCCCTGAGCCTGTTACTTTCGCCCCATGAACCGGCCTATGTTTTTACCGAGGCTGATTTCCATTTCACCCCAGGCGATGTGACCGATGCGATGCGCCGTCTGTCGGTGGTGTTCCACTTTCGCGATGACGGCAACGACCCGGATGCGGTGCTCTCGACCTTCTGGCAGCGTGATGCTCAGGGCCAGCGTCAGCTCTGTTACAGCGTCAGCGCCACCTGGCGTGACAGCGGTATCGAAACCCGCCGCCGTTTTGTTGACCTGAACTATCAGCTGTTGCCTGAGCAGAACTGCGCGGCGGCCATCGATCTTTTGCTGAAACGGTATCCGGTTCTGCGATTGCGCGATGCGCGTTTCAGTAAGCGGACGCGGAGTAGTGCACCGCTCCCCACCGCACATCCTGAGTTACTGGCGGGTATGGAGACGCTGGCGCGCGATCTGGAGCACCATCCGCAACAGCTCAGCGATGAGGTGCTGCGGCAGGGGCTGAAGACGATGCAGCAACTGATGCAGCACTACTTCCTGGTACAGCCGCCCGATGCGGGCAACGAGGTCAGGCTACGGGATCCTCAGACGCGTGAGGGGGAACAGGGATGGCGGGCGCTGGATCACCTGAATCAGCTGATTGCCGGAACCGACTCCCGCAGCCGTCAGCTGATACTGCTGCAGATGTTTACCCTACTGATTGAGGCACGAGGAGACGTCCCGCTGGCCGCCGGTGCCCGCCCGCTGCTGCTGATTGAAGATCCGGAAACCCGGCTGCATCCGATTATGCTGTCGGTAGCATGGAATCTGCTGAGGCTGCTGCCGCTGCAAAAAATCGCCACCACTAATTCGCCGGAGCTGCTGTCGCAGGTGCCGGTGGAAAACGTCTGTCGTCTGGTGCGTGGACCCTCGCGCGTAGCGGCCTGGCGCATCGGTCCGGAGGGACTGAGTGCCGAAGAGAGCCGGCGCATCGGCTTCCATATTCGGGTCAACCGGCCTGCTGCGCTGTTTGCCCGTTACTGGCTGCTGGTGGAGGGAGAAACCGAAGTCTGGATCATGAATGAGCTGGCGCAGCAGTGCGGTTACAACTTCGCTGCTGAAGGCGTGAAGGTGATTGAGTTTGCGCAGTCGGGGTTAAAACCGCTACTGAAGTTTGCCCGGCGCATGGGTATCGCCTGGCATGTCCTGACTGACGGTGATCAGGCGGGGAATAAATATGCCAGTACGGCACGCACTCAGTTACAGCCGGGTGAACCGGAGCCGCGTTTTCTGACGCAATTACCGGCGCTGGATATGGAAAATTTTCTCTATCAGCACGGCTTTCAGGATGTCTATCAGCACGGCTTTCAGGATGTCTATCATCAGATGGCGCACCTGCCGTTAAACGTTCCGATGAGTTCCAGGCGTATTATTACTAAAGCGATTCACCAGAGTTCCAAGCCGGAACTGGCGATCGCAGTGGCTACGTCGGCGGCGGAACGCGGGCCAGAGGCCATCCCGCCATTGATGCGGCAGATGTTTGCCCGGGTGATTGGACTGGCGCAGGGCCAGGCAGATTAGGTGACATCGAACAGGAAAATGCCAGCGGCACTGGCTGGCATTTTTGGGTCTTTGTTCAGAAAGGCGATATGTGTCAGGCCACAGCCTGCACCTCGACCGGCACGATCAGGCTGGCGTGATTGCCTTTCGGGCCTTCGTGGACATCGAACTGTACCTGCTGGCCTGCCTTAAGCGTGCGGTAGCCTTCCATCTGAATGGTGGAGTAGTGCGCAAAAATATCTTCGCCACCGCCAATCGGACAGATAAAGCCAAAGCCTTTGGAATTGTTGAACCATTTAACTGTGCCCGTCTCCATGCTTTTACTTCCCTCGCAAGACATTTTATAAGTAGGTGAGGTCATCGAAGCTGTGAGTCGGATTTGATTAAAACTCAATCAGCCTGTGCAGCTAGAATGTAGAGAAAGCGCGGCTGACGTCAAGCAAACCACCGGGCCAGGTGGGGAAAAAATCATCAAAATTTGAGGCAGTTAACGCTATTGCAAATTTTGTGATGCAGGTCGCGCAGGGGAATTTCTGAATAAATTTTCAGCAGCGGCATGCGGCTTGACAGGCATGTTAAACTCTCAATATGTAGCTACTTAAAGGCTAAAAGCAAAATCTCAACGGAACACTATGGCAAACGCAAACGACTGGCTTAACTTTGAACATCTGGCCGACGATAAAGTACGTGAAGGGTTAAAGCCGCCTTCTATGTATAAAGTCATTCTGAATAATGACGATTATACACCTATGGAATTTGTTATTGACGTTGTACAAAAGTTCTTTTCTTATGATGTTGAACGTGCAACGCAGCTGATGTTGAAAGTTCACTATCACGGCAAGGCGATCTGTGGTGTATTTACTGCAGAAGTCGCCGAAACAAAAGCGGCCCAGGTGAACAACTATGCACGGGAAAATCATCATCCGTTGCTGTGTACGCTGGAAAAGGCCTGAACCCGTCTCCATATAGGAAACAGGTAAGGGCGATAATTGGGGGAGGTGCCTAATGCTCAATCAAGAACTGGAACTCAGTTTAAATATGGCTTTCGCCAGAGCGCGTGAGCACCGTCATGAGTTTATGACCGTCGAGCATCTGTTACTGGCGTTGCTCAGTAACCCGTCGGCCAGAGAGGCACTGGAAGCCTGTACGGTGGACATTGTGGCTCTGCGGCAGGAACTCGAAGCCTTCATCGAACAAACCACGCCCGTGCTGCCTGCCAGCGAAGAGGAGCGTGATACACAACCCACGCTTAGCTTCCAGCGCGTCCTGCAGCGTGCGGTTTTCCATGTCCAGTCATCCGGTCGCAGCGAAGTCTCCGGTGCGAATGTGCTGGTCGCCATTTTCAGCGAGCAGGAGTCGCAAGCGGCTTATCTGCTACGCAAACATGAAGTGAGCCGCCTTGATGTGGTGAACTTCATCTCTCACGGTACGCGTAAAGATGAGTCCGGCCAGGCGCCAGGCGCAGAAAATCCGGTTAACGAAGAGCAAGCAGGCGGGGAGGAGCGTATGGAAAACTTCACCACCAATCTTAATCAGCTTGCTCGCGTCGGTGGTATTGATCCACTGATTGGTCGCGATAAAGAGCTGGAACGTACCGTTCAGGTGCTATGTCGTCGCCGTAAAAATAACCCGCTGCTGGTGGGTGAGTCGGGTGTGGGTAAAACCGCCATTGCTGAAGGTCTCGCCTGGCGCATAGAGCAGGGCGATGTACCGGAAGTGATGAAAGACTGCACGATCTACTCGCTGGATATCGGTTCGTTATTAGCCGGCACCAAGTACCGTGGTGACTTTGAAAAACGTTTCAAAGCGCTGCTGAAGCAGCTGGAGCAGGACGAACACAGCATTCTTTTTATCGATGAGATCCATACCATCATCGGTGCGGGTGCTGCATCCGGCGGCCAGGTCGATGCTGCGAACCTGATCAAACCTCTTCTTTCCTCTGGCAAGATTCGGGTGATGGGTTCTACCACCTATCAGGAATTCAGCAACATCTTTGAAAAAGATCGTGCCCTGGCACGTCGCTTCCAGAAGATCGATATCACGGAGCCTTCACCAGAAGAGACCGTGCAGATCCTGAATGGCCTGAAGACCAAGTACGAAGCGCATCACGATGTGCGCTATACCGCGAAAGCGGTGCGCGCAGCCGTGGAACTGGCGGTGAAATATATCAACGACCGTCATCTGCCTGACAAGGCGATTGATGTGATTGATGAAGCGGGTGCGCGAGCGCGCCTGATGCCAGCCAGTAAGCGCAAGAAAACCATCAACGTCTCTGACATTGAAACGGTGGTGGCCCGTATTGCCCGTATTCCTGAGCAAAGCGTGTCAGCAAGCGACCGCGATACGCTGAAAAATCTGGGCGATCGTCTGAAGATGCTGGTGTTTGGTCAGGACAACGCTATTGAGGCGCTGACGGAAGCGATCAAAATGAGCCGTGCAGGTCTGGGTCAGGATCGTAAGCCCGTCGGTTCCTTCCTGTTTGCCGGGCCTACCGGTGTCGGTAAAACGGAAGTCACCGTGCAGCTGGCGAAAGCGCTGGGCATTGAGTTGCTGCGCTTTGATATGTCCGAGTATATGGAGCGTCACACCGTCAGCCGTTTGATTGGTGCGCCTCCGGGTTACGTCGGTTTTGATCAGGGCGGCCTGCTGACGGATGCGGTGATTAAGCATCCTCATGCGGTGGTGTTGCTGGATGAGATTGAGAAAGCACACCCGGATGTCTTCAACCTGCTGTTGCAGGTGATGGATAACGGTATGCTGACCGACAACAACGGTCGCAAAGCGGACTTCCGCAACGTGGTGCTGGTCATGACCACTAACGCCGGTGTCCGCGAGACTGAACGTAAGTCGATTGGCCTGATTCATCAGGACAACAGCACCGATGCCATGGAAGAGATCAAAAAGATGTTTTCTCCAGAGTTTCGTAACCGTCTCGACAACATTATCTGGTTCAGTCACCTGTCACCAGAGGTGATCCATCAGGTGGTCGACAAGTTCATTGTCGAGTTGCAGGCGCAGCTGGATGCCAAAGGCGTGTCGCTGGAAGTCAGCGATGAAGCACGCGACTGGCTTGCTGAGAAAGGCTACGACAAAGCGATGGGCGCTCGTCCGATGGCGCGCACCGTGCAGGACAGCCTGAAGAAACCGTTAGCCAATGAACTGCTGTTTGGTTCGCTGGTGGATGGCGGCTCGGTGTCAGTGGCGCTGGATCGTGAGAAAGGTGAACTGACCTATCACTTCCTGAGTGCTGAAAAACGCAAAACCGAAGGCACTGTGCATTAATCACCTGCTGCAGATATGAAAAAGGCCGGATTAAAATCCGGCCTTTTTTTTTCGCTGCAAATTGCAGAGCGATGAGATTACTGCAAATTAGCGACTACGGAAGACAATGCGGCCTTTGCTCAGGTCGTACGGGGTCAGCTCAACGGTCACTTTGTCACCCGTCAGGATGCGGATGTAGTTTTTGCGCATTTTACCGGAGATATGAGCAGTAACCACGTGTCCGTTCTCAAGTTCTACGCGGAACATGGTGTTAGGTAACGTATCCAGTACGGTACCTTGCATTTCAATATTGTCTTCTTTGGCCATCGAATCCTCTGGGTGTACTACCTTTCAGTTGAACCGGCAAGATAATGCCCAATTCAACGATTTATGTAAAGAACCGTCGGCGATTTTGCCAACGCTTTGCCGGGGTGCACGTCAGTCGCGCGCATCCGGTAAAATTAGGGTGTTTATGTGACGTCTGCGGGGGATTAGCGGGCTAAGAATCTGTATCAACCGGTTACACGCGCACGATTGAAAACAGTTCCGAGAGTGCGTTGAGATTCCCAGCCTGGCAATTCCGGCTCGTTATTGCGAAGCGCGGACGACATACCAAACTCGACCATTATACCACTTAATACGCCTTTATGTGTGCAAAACATCTCTGTGCGACTAAAAAAGGGTTTGTGTCTGCCAGCAGCCATCGCTGACAGGCTGGCACGCAAGGCTTTGTACATATTGCAGATAGTCTGCGCGCGGGATCTCCTGCGCGCCCAAAGAGGCCGTATGAGGGTTAAGTACCTGACAATCCACCAGACGGCCCTGATGTCTGAGGAAATGCTGACAAAATACCCAAAGTGCGGTTTTGGACGCATTCTGCTGACGGCTGAACATTGATTCGCCGCAGAAGATTTGCCCCATCGCCAGCCCATACATGCCACCTGCCAGCTGATGTTCGTCCCATACTTCAATGGAGTGGGCGTGGCCCAGTTCATACAATCGCAACCAGGCGCGCTTCATTTCAAAGGTGATCCAGGTGCCTTCCTCACGACCGGTGGCACAGCCCTCGATCACCTCGGCAAATGACTCATTCATCGTCACCCGATAGGGCGAACGGCTGTGGAAACGCTTCATGCTCCGGCTGAGATGAAACTGCTCAGGCAATAGCACTGCACGGGGATCGGGCGACCACCACAGAATCGGGTCGCCGGAAGAAAACCACGGAAAGATGCCGCGCTGATAAGCGTTAAGTAACCGGGCAGGGGAGAGATCACCCCCCATGGCCAGCAGGCCGTTTGGCTCACGCAGCGCCATCTCCGGTGGAGGAAATTGCAAAGATTCCCGTGACAGTTGTACCAGTCTCATCGCGTTTTGTTACCTATCAGCATTTCGCTAAGACTATAGCGCAATCCGCTGTCGGAAACGCCAGTACCGGCCCGCTTTTGAGATTAATTCGGCATGACTTCCCTGTTCCACAATCACGCCATTATCCATCACGCAGATGCGATCCATCTGCTCCAGGCCGCTGAGCCGGTGGGTGACCATTATTACGGTCTTGCCAGCGGTCAGCCGCTGCAGCAGGGTGAGGATATGCTGCTCGGTTGTGGCATCCAGTCCTTCGGTGGGTTCATCCAGCAGCCAGAGATCGCCGTTATGCAGTAACGCACGCGCCAGCGCCAGCCGACGCAGTTCGCCGCCTGACAGCGGGCGACCGCCTTCTCCCATCCAGGCGTTTAATCCTTCCGGGCTCTCAAGCAGGCGCTGCAGGCCGACGTCATTCAGCACGCGGCGTAACTGCTCATCAGTAGCATCGGGACAGGCCAGCAGTAGGTTATCACGCAGGCTCTGACTGAAGAGATGAACCCGCTGAGTCACCACGCTGATGCGCTGACGCAGCGCTGGCTCTGACCATGCGGTGATCGGCAGGTCATTCAGGCTGATAACACCGTGCTGGCTATCCCAGCCACGGGTTAACAGCGCCAGCAGAGTGGATTTGCCGCAGCCGGTCGGCCCCAGCAGTGCAATGTGTTCACCGGCTGCCACCTTAAGGGTAAAGCGGTTCAGCACCTTATCCGGGCGGTCGGGATAGCTGAAGTCGAGCTGATCGATAGCAACCGCGAGTCGTCCTGGCCGGGCGTCTGAATCTGCCGGAAAGGTGATAGCGGGTGACTGATCGATAATGTCATTGACTCGCTGAGCGGCATTTATCACCTGCGACATGGGCAGAAAGGCCCCTGCAACCGGTGCCAGCGCCTCGAAAGCAGCCAGCGCGCAAAACACCACCAGGGCAATCAGCGAGCCGGGCAACTGCTGCTGGCTGATTGTCGCCGCACTGAGCCAGAGCAACAGTGTGACGGTTACGCCGCTGATCAGCAGCAGCAGGCTCTGTGCCGCAGCCTGCAAGCGCTGTTGCTGGCTCTGAGCCTGCTGCCAGCGCTGTTCATCTTCATCAAGTTGCTGACGCCAGTCCCGCGAGGCACCGTACAGGGTGAGTTCAGCCTGAGCCGCCAGCCACTGCATCAGCTGTAAGCGCCAGCGGGCGCGCCCACGGGCAATCGCGCCGCCTGCGGGCGATCCCAGACGGTAAAACAGCGCTGGCATCACCACCAGCGTACTCAGCATGATGCCGCCCAGCGTCAGTGCCAGCTGAAGATCGATGAAGCTCATTCCGAGGGTAACCACGACAATCACCACCAGTGCGCCGATCAGCGGCGAGATGACGCGCAGATAGAGATGATCCAGCGTATCGACATCGGCCACGAAGCGGTTGAGCAGATCCGCCTGCCGGAACCGCGAAAGCTGGCCTGGCGAAAGGGCCATCAGGCGGCTGAAGGTGTGGACACGCAGATGCTGAAGAACCCTGAATGTTGCATCGTGGCTGACCAGCCGTTCAGCATAGCGTGCGGCAGTGCGAATGATGGCGGCGCCACGTACGCCTGCCGCAGGCAGCATATAGTTGAAGGTATAGAGCCCGGCTACGCCTGCCACTGACGAGGCGGCCAGAAACCAGCCTGAAAGCGTCAGCAGGCCGATGCTGGCCAGCAGGGTAACAATCGCCAGCACGATGCCCAGCACCAGGCGATAAGGGTGGCGCAGCCAGAGACGAAGAAAAGGACGCAAGGCGGACATCAGCGAATCTCCTGTTGACGATGCTTCAGCATCTCACTGAACGCACCCGGCTGTTGCGACAGCTGCTGCCAGTTACCCTGTTGCACCAGCTTACCGGCTTCCATTACCCAGAGGGTCTGCCAGTGACTTAGCGTATCAATCTGATGAGTTATCATCAGCGTGGTCTGGCGGGCTGCCGCCTGGTTAAGTGCCAGCATCACATGACGTTCACTGAGCGCATCCAGGCTGGCTGCGGGTTCATCGAGCAGCAAAAAATGCGAGGATTTATAGAGTGCGCGCGCGACCGCGACCCGCTGCGCCTGACCCACCGACAGCTGATTACCGCCATCGCCGGGCTGGGTGTCAATGCCCTGGGGCAGCCGAGGCAGGAACTCATTAATGCCGCACGACTCCAGCAGCGCCGCAAAACGCTCGTCATCCCAGGCCGCATTCATCACGATATTGTCGCGCAAGGTGGCGGCCGGTAACTGAGGATTCTGTCCTACCCAACTGAGCTGCTGATGCCAGTCACTCCGTCGTATATCGCGAAGTTCAACGCCATTCGCTTTCAGCGAACCCTGATAAGGCAGAAAACCGAGCAGGGCGTTCATCAGGGCCGTTTTACCGGCCCCGCTTTGACCGACCAGCGCAATCTGTTCGCCAGGGGCGACAGTAAAAGAGAGCGGGCCGCACAACACCTGACCATCAGGCGCACAGACACGCAGATCTTCGGCGGTAAGTGCGATTGAGCGATCGGCAGTGAAGGGCAACTGGCCTTCCTGCGGCGCGGTGGCAGGCGTCGCCTGCATAAAGGCTTCAAGGGCATCGGCACCGCCTACAGCCTGGGCTTTGGCGTGATAGAAAGCGCCGAGATCGCGCAGTGGCTGGAAAAACTCCGGGGCGAGGATCAGCACCAGAAAGCCGGCAAACAGCGTCACGCCCTGGCCGTAATCACCGAAATGCAATTCGCCCAGATAGGAGAAACCAAAGTAGACGGCCACCACGGCAATCGCCAGCGAGGCAAAAAACTCCAGCACGGCAGAGGAGAGAAAGGCTAAGCGCAGCACTTCCATGGTGCGCTGGCGAAAATCGGTGGTGGCGGCCGCAACCGCCTGCTGCTCCGCTGCGCCACGATGAAACAGCCGCAGCGTCTCTCTGCCGCGCAGGCGGTCGAGAAAGTTACCGCTCAGGCGGGCCAGCACCAGGAAGTTCCGGCGGTTGGCCTCGGCCGCACCCATCCCGACCAGCGCCATAAACAGCGGAATCAGTGGCGCGGTGGCAAACAGGATCAGACCCGCCGTCCAGTTGAGCGGAAAAATAGTCAGCAGAATGCAGCAGGGGATCAGCACCGCCAGAGTCATCTGCGGCAGATAGCGCGCGTAATACTCCTGCATCTCTTCGATCTGCTCCAGTAGCAGCGTCGCCCAACTGCCGGCTGGCTTTCCCTGAATCCACGCCGGCCCCAGATCAGACAATCGGTCTAATACCTGCTGACGTAAAGCCTGACGGATAACCTGTCCGGCACGATAACCGGTCAGTTCACGGGCATAGTTAATCAGGGCGCGGAGCACAAAGCAGAGCAGTAACAGCAGGATGCTGACAGTCAGGGATTCACGCGGCTGCTGGTCAACAATCAGAGCCTGCAGCAGCGAGGCCAGTAAACCCGCCTGAGCAATGATCAGAAGTGCACTTGCCATGCCCAGCAGGGTGTTGAGTCGCAACCAGCGACCGGCGAAATGACGTTGCTGACGAAGCCAGCGGGTAAGATGCTGCTGCCGCGATTTGTCCATGCGAGACCATGATGAATGTCGATGACGGGTGAAAATGGAAAGACATTTCCATCTCTTCAGGCGCAAGAATCTAGCATGAGAGCAATAAAAAAGGCGACGGAAAAACCGTCGCCTGGAACATTTGAGATCAGAGGGTTAACAACTTACTGATCGTTTTTAACCAGTCCGTCAAGAAAGCGCTCAGCGTCTAACGCGGCCATACAGCCGGTGCCCGCAGAGGTGATCGCCTGACGATAGATATGGTCCATCACATCGCCTGCCGCAAAGACGCCAGGGATGCTGGTCTGAGTGGCGTTGCCGTGCAGACCTGACTGAACTTTGATGTAACCGTTCTCCAGCGCCAGCTGACCCTCAAAAATGGCCGTATTCGGGCTGTGTCCGATAGCAACAAAAAGACCCGCCACCTCCAGCGCTTCTGTCTCATCACTGTTCTGGGTAGAACGCAGCGTCAGACCGGTGACACCCATCTGATCGCCCACCACTTCTTCCAGCGTGCGATGGGTGTGCAGCACGATATTGCCATTGCGCACTTTTTCCATCAGGCGGTCGATCAGGATCTTCTCTGCGCGGAAGCTGTCACGACGGTGAATAAGGTGCACTTCAGCCGCAATATTTGCCAGGTAGAGCGCCTCTTCCACAGCCGTGTTGCCACCGCCAATCACCGCGACTTTCTGGTTGCGATAGAAGAAGCCGTCACAGGTTGCACAGGCAGATACGCCTTTGCCTTTGAAGGCCTCTTCGGAAGGCAGACCGAGGTAGCGCGCTGACGCACCGGTGGCGATGATCAGGGCATCTGCCGTGTATTCGCCACTGTCACCCGTGAGGCGGAACGGACGGTTCTGCAAATCGACGGTGTGAATGTGATCGAAAATGATTTCAGTATTAAATTTTTCGGCATGCTCATGCATCCGCTCCATCAGCGATGGACCTGTCAGATCGTGCGGGTCGCCCGGCCAGTTCTCCACTTCGGTGGTGGTGGTCAGCTGTCCGCCTTTTTCCAGACCCGTGATCAGTACCGGGTTCAGGTTGGCGCGTGCAGCATAAACGGCTGCGGTATAACCCGCTGGGCCGGAGCCCAGAATGAGTAACTTACTGTGTTTGGCCGTACTCATGCGTTCCTCAGTTTCATTCGGCTGACATAGCCTGCGATTGTAGGGAATATCCGGCGACAATGACAAGGCTTCGGCAATTTTGTTAACGATAGCTGCAAACGGCGTAGACGATGAGCGACGGTTTTGCCTGGCCAATGCGCCAAAAGGGGGCAAAACTCGGGTCAGAGGGGTGCAATAGTGGAAAAATAGTCATTTAAAAACAGATACCCAGCGAACTGTCTGGCATCTTGTCCTGAATTTGGTGATTTTACTTTGACAATCGCCTGCGCTTTTGCGAAAACATTATCAGAAGCGAATAACATTTATCGGAACAAAACAGGTTTTCATCGCCCGTTTTGCACGTAACGCCGAATAAAAGCAGCCTGATATGGATAATGACGCATGATGTGGACAGACAACATGCGTCATATCGATAGGTGTCAGAACACAGGCTCTGTTAGCTCACTTCAGAAATGCCCCGAACAATGAGCGTTTTCAGGGCGTGGCAGGTAAAGGGAAGGAATTAAGAGAGACAATAATAATGGTAGACAATAAGAAACGCCCCGGGAAAGACCTCGACAGAATTGACAGGAACATTCTGAATGAACTTCAGAAAGATGGTCGCATTTCAAACGTAGAGCTTTCCAAACGCGTAGGCTTATCGCCTACGCCATGTCTTGAACGCGTGCGTCGTCTCGAACGTCAGGGATTTATTCTTGGCTACACCGCGCAGTTGAACCCGCACTATCTGGATGCGTCGCTGCTGGTGTTCGTTGAGATTACTCTGAATCGTGGTGCACCGGATGTGTTTGAGCAATTTAACGCCGCTGTGCAAAAACTTGAGGAAACTCAAGAGTGTCACCTCGTTTCCGGCGATTTCGACTACCTGCTGAAAACGCGCGTACCTGATATGTCAGCCTACCGTAAGCTGCTGGGTGAAACCCTGTTGCGCCTGCCGGGCGTAAACGACACGCGTACGTATGTGGTGATGGAAGAGGTTAAACAGAGCAATCGACTGGTGATCAAAACTCGCTGATGCGGGGCAGGTGCAAAACCTGTGAGATTTCGGTACACTCCTGTGCATTCATACAGGATCAGCGTCGGGCTCGCCCGGCGCTGTTGCTTCTTACTTTACAGGCACCTGGAGAGTCCTCTTGAGCCAGGAATATACAGAAGATAAAGACGTTTCGTTACAATCGATGAGCAGTGGACGTCGTCTGCTGGAAGCAATGCTCATTCTGGTGGCGCTGTTTGCCATCTACCTGATGGTTTCTCTGGTCAGTTTTAACCCTTCCGACCCGAGCTGGTCGCAAACGGCCTGGCATGAACCTATCCATAATATCGGCGGCAGCGTCGGTGCCTGGCTGGCTGACACCTTACTTTTCATCTTTGGTGTGATGGCGTATGCCATTCCGCCCGTCATCCTGGGACTGTGCTGGATTGCTTTCCGTCAGCGCGACAGCCAGGACTACTTTGACTACTTTGCCGTCGGGCTGCGCTTAATTGGCGTCCTCGCGCTGGTGGTGACAACCTGTGGTATGGCGGCGCTGAATGCCGATGATATCTGGTACTTTGCCTCGGGCGGCGTGATCGGCAGCCTGGTCAGTAATGCTATTGCACCCTGGTTCAGTCCGGCTGGCGGCACGCTGATGCTGCTCTGCGTCTGGGCGGCGGGCATTACCCTTTACACCGGCTGGTCATGGCTCACCATTGCAGAAAGAATTGGTGGCGTAGTCATGGGCGTACTGACGTTTGCCAGCAACCGCTCTCGTCACGATGAACCCTGGCAGGAAGAGGATGACGAGCGGGACGCGCGTGAATACGCGGATGTGCCTGAGCTTCATGCCGCCGATCAGGATGATGATGTGCTGCTTTCTGCCCCACGTGCAGCTGCTGAGCCTGCGGCGTCACAACAGGATCCGCTGCTGGCTAAAGCTGCAGCAGCCACCAGTGCGGCAGTCGCGACCACCGCTGAAGCCGCCGAGGTGACCCTCGCCCCTGCAGCCACGGTGACGCCAGCATCTGTCGCTGCACCTGCTGCTGCGGTTACCGCTTCGGCGCCTGCCGCGTCAGCGACATCCATCCCTGCATCACCGTCTGCACAACCTGCGCCTGCGTACGCACAGAGCGCGCCAGCTCCGCAGAGTGTGGCGAACTCCCCGACGCCGCCGCAGAGTGCTTCTGCACCCGCAGACTCACCACCGCTTTATCACTTTGAAATGCCAGACGACGCTCCGGCTACGCCGTCGTTCAGTGCTTACGACGATGATGAACCTAAAATGGGTAACTGGCGGGATACGTCAGCCATCCCTGCGGCATCGGCGGCAGCGGCAGCCGCTGCAACGGCAGCCCAGGCAACAACGCGTACTGCGCCTGTTTTTGATTTAGCCCCTGAAACCAATCTCAATCCGCAGGTTAAACAAGGTATCGGCCCGGCACTGCCGCGTCCTAACCCGGTAAAACTGCCAACCCGTCGTGAGCTGGCCTCTTATGGCATTAAGCTGCCTTCTCAGCGCATGGCAGAAGAGAAAGCGAAAACTGAAGAGACCGAACCGGTTAGTGCTGGCTCCGTTTCCTCTGCTCCGGATGCTGAAGAGGCGCTGCAGCAGGCTGAACTGCGACAGGCCTTCCAGTCTGAACAGCAGCAGCGTTACGGCACCAGCTGGCAGCAGGACGAGGAAGATGAACAGGATGCACAGCAGCAGGATGCACTGGCGCGTCAGTTCGCCGAGCAGCAACAGCAGCGCTATGAGCCAGAAGTGAAAAAAGAGCCGGTATTAAATATTGATACCGCCTCAGCGTTTGATTTTTCACCGATGAAAGATCTGGTGGATGACGGTCCTTCTGAACCGCTGTTTACCATTGCGGCGACGCCAGAACCTGAAGCCCCAGCGGTTTCACACGAACCCTGGCAGCAGGTGAGTGAGGTTTCAAGACCTCAGGCTCCGGCTCATGTTCCTGCACCAGCCAGCTTTGCCCCGGCAGAGCCTGCCTATAGCGCCCCGGCAGCACCGTCTGAACCTGACTATGCTGCGCCTGCGGCGACCTCTGCGCCCGCTTATGGTGCCCCTGCAACTCCTCAGGCTCCGGCTTACGCTGCGCCTGGCTATGGCACGCCAGCGGCAGCGCCGGTTCAGCCGGTGGAAGAGGCGAAACCTTCACTGCATGACAGCCTGATTCATCCTTTCCTGATGCGCCATGAGCAGCCGCTGGAGAAACCCTCCACGCCACTGCCTTCGCTGGATCTGCTGACCGCACCGCCTGAAGAGGAAGAGCCGGTTGATATGTTCTCGCTGGAGCAGACTGCCCGTCTGGTGGAGTCGCGCTTAGGCGATTATCGCGTCAAAGCGGAGGTGGTCGGTATCTCGCCTGGCCCGGTTATTACCCGTTTCGAACTTGACCTGGCACCGGGCGTTAAAGCGGCGCGTATCTCCAATCTGTCCCGCGATCTGGCGCGTTCGCTGTCGACGGTAGCGGTTCGTGTGGTGGAAGTGATCCCAGGCAAACCTTACGTAGGTCTGGAACTGCCAAACAAGCATCGTCAGACCGTCTATCTGCGTGAAGTGCTGGATTGTCCTAAATTTCGCGACAACCCTTCACCGCTGGCCGTCGTGCTGGGTAAAGACATTGCCGGTCAGCCGGTGGTGGCCGATCTGGCGAAAATGCCACACTTACTGGTCGCCGGTACCACCGGTTCCGGTAAGTCTGTGGGCGTGAACGCCATGATTATCAGCATGCTGTATAAGGCGACGCCGGAAGAAGTTCGCTTCATCATGATCGACCCGAAAATGCTTGAGCTGTCGGTCTATGAAGGTATTCCGCATCTGCTGACCGAAGTGGTCACAGACATGAAGGATGCTGCCAATGCGCTGCGCTGGAGCGTCGGTGAAATGGAGCGCCGCTATAAGCTGATGTCGGCGCTGGGCGTGCGTAATCTGGCGGGCTACAACGAAAAAGTGGAACAGGCCGAAGCGATGGGTCGTCCGATTCCCGATCCGTTCTGGAAGCCGGGCGACAGCATGGATATGACGCCGCCGGTTCTGGAGAAACTGCCTTACATCGTGGTGATGGTCGATGAGTTTGCTGACCTGATCATGGCAGTCGGTAAAAAGGTGGAAGAGCTGATTGCCCGCCTGGCACAGAAAGCCCGTGCTGCCGGCATCCATCTGGTACTGGCGACACAGCGTCCATCCGTGGATGTCATTACCGGTCTGATCAAAGCGAACATTCCGACGCGTATCGCCTTTACCGTTTCCAGCAAAATTGACTCACGTACCATTCTCGATCAGGGCGGCGCGGAGTCATTGCTGGGTATGGGTGACATGCTCTACATGCCGCCGAACTCCTCGCTGCCGATTCGTGTTCACGGTGCGTTTGTTCGTGACCAGGAAGTGCATGCAGTGGTTCAGGACTGGAAAGCGCGTGGTCGTCCGCAATATATCGACAGCATTACGGCGGGCGAAGAGAGCGAAAATGCCGGTGGCATCGACAGTGATGAAGAGCTCGATCCGCTGTTCGATCAGGCGGTCGGTTTTGTGGTCGATAAGCGCCGTGCGTCGATTTCAGGCGTTCAGCGTCAGTTCCGCATCGGCTATAACCGCGCGGCACGTATCATTGAACAGATGGAAGCGCAGGGCATCGTTTCTGCACCAGGACACAATGGTAACCGTGAAGTGCTGTCGCCACCGCCACACGATATGTAGTGGCTAAATGTTTTGAAACACAACGCAATGAGCCAGTTCCGACTGGCTCATTGTTTTTATGCGGTTAAACCCCATATCTGAATCAGCTTTCGGTTTTTTCCTCTGTTCTGATGGCGGAACGGCGGCCAGGCTTAATGCAGTTATCGATGGGAACGTTTAAATAAGGAATTGAAGCAGATGAAATTACGCGTAATCGCTCTGGGCCTGTTGGCCACCTTTTCTTCAGCCAGCGTTCTGGCTGATGCTTCCAGTGATCTGCAACAGCGCCTGAACAAGGTCAGCAGCTTCCACGCCAGCTTCACCCAAAAAGTGACCGACAGCAGCGGCGCGAATGTGCAGGACGGCGAAGGCGAATTGTGGGTAAAACGTCCCAGCCTGTTTAACTGGCACATGACCGCGCCGGACGAAAGCATCATCATCTCCGACGGTAAATCGCTGTGGTTCTACAACCCGTTTGTTGAGCAGGCGACAGTCAGCCTGTTGCAGAATGCGACCAGCAACACGCCCTTTATGCTGATTGCCCGCAACCAGTCAAATGACTGGAAGCAGTACAATATCAAACAGCAGGGTGACAATTTTGAACTGACACCTAAGAACAGCGACGGCAACCTGAAACAGTTCACCATCCAGGTGACGTCCAGCGGGACCATCAACCGCTTCAGTGCTATCGAGCAGGATGGCCAGCGCAGCGATTACCAGCTGAAAAGCCAGCAGAATGGCGCTATCAGCCCGGATAAATTCACGTTCACACCGCCAAAAGGCGTGACGGTGGACGACCAACGTCAGTGAGGTCACGGTGAGTAACCTGTCCCTGGATTTTTCCACCGAAAATTTCAAACCTCTGGCCGCGCGTATGCGGCCAGAAACATTGAAACAGTACATTGGTCAGCAGCATCTGCTGGGCGCAGGCAAACCTCTGCCGCGCGCGATTGAAGCAGGGCACCTGCATTCAATGATCCTGTGGGGACCTCCCGGGACCGGCAAGACCACGCTGGCTGAGATCATTGCCCATTACGGTAACGCCGATGTGGAGCGTATTTCGGCCGTCACCTCCGGCGTAAAAGAGATCCGTGAGGCGATTGAGCGGGCCCGTCAGAATAAACATGCCGGGCGGCGCACGATCCTGTTTGTGGACGAGGTCCATCGGTTCAACAAGAGCCAGCAGGATGCCTTTCTGCCCCATATCGAAGATGGCACCATTACCTTTATTGGTGCGACCACCGAAAACCCCTCTTTTGAACTTAACTCTGCGTTGTTGTCACGCGCCCGCGTTTACCTGCTGAAATCACTAACCCTGGAAGATATTGAGCAGGTGCTGGATCAGGCGATGCAGGATAAAGCGCGAGGTTATGGGGACAGTGACATCGTGCTGCCGGACAACACACGCAGGATGATCGCTGAACTGGTTAATGGTGATGCACGTCGGGCGCTGAACACGCTGGAGATGATGGCTGATATGGCCGAAATCACCGCATCAGGTCAGCGAGAACTGACGCCGCAGCTGCTTAACGAAGTCTCTGGTGAGCGATCCGCGCGGTTTGATAATAAAGGCGATCGTTTTTACGATCTGATTTCTGCACTGCACAAATCGGTACGCGGCTCCGCACCGGATGCGGCGCTCTACTGGTATGCGCGCATTATCACTGCGGGCGGCGATCCGCTCTATGTGGCTCGTCGGTTGCTGGCAATCGCCTCCGAAGATGTCGGCAACGCCGATCCGCGCGGTATGCAGGTGGCGATTGCGGCCTGGGATTGCTTCACGCGCGTCGGTCCGGCAGAAGGGGAGCGTGCGATTGCCCAGGCCATTGTTTATCTGGCTTGTGCGCCTAAAAGTAATGCGGTCTACAACGCGTTTAAAGCCGCAATGCGTGATGCACGCGACCATCCCGATTACGATGTGCCGGAACATCTGCGCAATGCCCCGACTAAGCTGATGAAAGAGATGGGCCTGGGTAAAGAGTACCGTTATGCCCATGATGAAACCAACGCCTATGCCGCGGGTGAAGTCTATTTTCCGCAGGAACTGGCCAGCGCGCGCTATTACACCCCAACCCAGCGCGGGCTTGAAGGCAAGATTGGTGAAAAGCTAAGCTGGCTGGCTGAGCAGGATCAAAATAGCCCGACAAAACGCTACCGCTGAAACAGACGTTACGGTAATGTGGGCAATGTTTTCAACGCATTCCGCTGGAATGCGTCCCTTCTTTCAACCAACTTTTTATACACAGGATAAGCATGCTCGATCCCAATCTGCTGCGTAACGAGCCAGACGCAGTCGCAGAAAAACTGGCACGCCGGGGATACAAACTGGATGTGGAAACGCTGCGTTCGCTTGAAGAGCGTCGCAAAGTGCTGCAGGTGGAAACAGAAAATCTGCAGGCAGAGCGTAACTCCCGATCCAAATCCATCGGTCAGGCCAAAGCACGTGGGGAAGACATCGAGCCGCTGCGTCAGGAAGTGAACGCGCTGGGCGAACGCCTGGATGCCGCAAAAGCAGAACTGGATGAACTGCAGAATCAAATCCGTGACTTCTCACTGGCACTGCCGAACATTCCGGCCGATGAAGTGCCGCTGGGCAAAGATGACAGCGAAAACCAGGAAGTGAGCCGCTGGGGTACCCCGCGCGAGTTCAGCTTCCCGGTTAAAGATCACGTTGAGCTGGGTGAAGCGGCTAAAGGCCTGGATTTTGCGTCTGCCGTGAAACTGACCGGTTCACGCTTTGTGGTCATGCAGGGGCAGATTGCCCGCCTGCACCGTGCACTGAGTCAGTTTATGATTGACCTGCACACCGAGCAGCATGGCTACCTTGAAACCTACGTGCCATATCTGGTTAACCACGAAACGCTTTACGGTACCGGACAGCTGCCTAAGTTTGGCGAAGACCTGTTCCACACCCGTCCGCTGGAAGAGGAGTCAGACAGCAGCAACTATGCGTTGATTCCTACTGCGGAAGTGCCGCTGACTAACCTGGTGCGTGATGAGATCCTCGAAGAGGATAGCCTGCCGGTTAAACTGACTGCGCACACGCCGTGCTTCCGTTCTGAAGCGGGTTCTTACGGTCGTGACACGCGTGGCCTGATCCGTATGCACCAGTTCGACAAAGTTGAGATGGTGCAGATCGTCACGCCGGAGCAGTCAATGGATGCCCTGGAAGAGCTGACCGGTCACGCTGAGAAAGTGCTGCAGCTGCTGAACCTGCCATATCGTAAGGTTTTACTCTGCACCGGCGATATGGGCTTTGGATCGACTAAAACTTACGATCTGGAAGTCTGGCTACCGGCGCAGAATACCTATCGTGAAATTTCATCCTGTTCCAACATGGGTGATTTCCAGGCGCGTCGTATGCAGGCGCGTTGCCGCAACAAACAGGATAAGAAACCGCGTCTGGTTCATACCCTGAATGGCTCAGGGCTGGCCGTAGGCCGTACCCTGGTGGCGGTGCTGGAAAATTATCAGCAGGAAGATGGCCGCATCACTGTGCCTGAGGTTTTACGCCCCTATATGAATGGCGTCGAAATTATCGGCTAAGCAACAGTAACTCTCTGAACCCGGCCATGGCCGGGTTTTTTTATGTTATTGCTCCGGAAAAACTGTTCTGTCAGGCCTCATTTTAATCACAAATAAACGTTATCGATACCAGCCAGGCCGGAATGGCTAAAAACCTAATTTTTCATAGAGATAGCATTTAGCGACCTGCCGCTTCTTACGATTGTAACCCACTGAAGATTAGTAAATTAAATTGTCGCACAGCAAAATGTGCTGCCGTTAAAATTCGCCCATTGACTTTAAAAAGGCCAGTGGCAAACTGCGCGCAATTTCCTTCATTTGCTCTGGTTTCTATCCCCTATGTCAACCTGGTCACGCCCCGTGATATTGCTGCTTTGCGGCCTGATGTTAATGACTGTCGCAATTGCCGTGCTGAATACGCTCGTTCCACTGTGGCTGACGCATGACTTACTGACAACCTGGCAGGTGGGCATCGTAAGCTCCTCCTATTACACCGGTAACCTCGCAGGGACTCTGCTGGCTGGCTGGTTAATCAGGCATTACGGCTTCAACCGCAGCTACTACCTGGCTACCTTGATGTTTGCCGTCGCGACCCTGTGCCTGGTGATGATGTCGGGTTTCTGGGCATGGAGTTCAATGCGTTTCATCGCCGGTGTCGGCTGTGCGCTGATGTGGGTGGTGGTCGAGAGCGCACTTCTGTGCAGCGGAACGGTACGTAATCGGGGACAGCTGCTGGCGGCCTATATGGTTGTCTATTACATCGGCACCGTGACAGGCCAGTTGCTGGTCAGCAAACTGTCTACGGAATTACTCAGCGTGATCCCGTGGGTGACGTCGCTGGTCTTCTGCGCCGTGCTGCCGCTGGTCTTTACTCGCGTCTCCGCCAGCGGTGAAGCGACAGAAGCCGCTCCGGCCCGCATCTGGCCAATGCTGCGTCGCCGTAGCTCACGTCTGGGCATCAATGGCTGCATTATCTCTGGCATCCTTCTGGGCTCGCTTTATGGCCTGATGCCGCTTTACCTGTCACATCAGGGAATGAGTGATGCCAATGTGGGTTACTGGATGGCGTTGCTGGTCAGCGCAGGCATTGTGGGCCAGTGGCCCATTGGCCGTCTGGCCGATCGTTTTGGTCGCATGCTGGTGCTGCGAGTTCAGGTCTTTGTGGTTATCCTGGGTGCGATGGCCATGTTAACCAATGCCGCGATGGCACCAGCGCTATTTGTTCTGGGGCTGGCAGGCTTCACACTCTATCCGGTGGCGATGTCCTGGGCTTGCGAGACGGTCGCACATCATGAACTGGTAGCGATGAATCAGGCACTGCTGATGAGTTATACCGTGGGCAGTCTGGCTGGACCGGCAATGACCTCTGTTCTGATGCAGAATTATTCTGACCAGCTGCTGTTCGTGATGATCGCTGCTGTGGCGCTGATTTATCTGGTGATGCTGCTGCGCAAAGCGAATCATCAGGCTACGCCAGTGGCACATGCCTGATCGCTGAACAGCAAAAAGGGAGCGTTAAGCTCCCTTTTTTTGTGGCAGATTCTTCAGTACATCACTTCGTGGCCATAGCTGGCGAGAATGTTTTTCACGCGATCCATTGTCTCTTTGCTCGGTGGCTTCACCCCGTCCAGCTTGTACTCTTCACCCATCGCAATCCATTTATGCTTACCCAGCTCATGATAGGGCAGCAATTCAATCTTCTCAACGTTCTCCATGTCACGCGTGAATTCACCCAAGCGATGCGCGGTGTCATCATCGTCGGAATAGCCGGGCACCACGACAAAACGGATCCATGTCCGTTTGCCTTTTTTCTGCAGGTAACGGGCAAAGTCCAGCGTACGGTGATTGGAGACACCCACCAGAATCTGATGCACGTCGTCATTCATCTGTTTCAGGTCGAGCATCACTAAGTCGGTAACGTCGAGCAGTTCATCGATCACCGGATCATAGCGGCGTACGAAGCCGTTGGTGTCGAGACAGGTATGAATACCTTCGGCCTTGCAGGCACGGAACCAGTCGCGCACAAATTCAGCCTGGAGAATGGCTTCACCGCCTGAGGCCGTGACGCCGCCACCAGAGGCGTTCATAAAATGGCGATAGGAGAGTACATCCGCCATCAGCGCTTCGACGCTGATCTCTTTGCCACCGTGAGTATCCCAGGTGTCGCGGTTGTGACAGTAGAGGCAGCGCATGAGGCAGCCCTGGAAGAAGGTGATAAAACGGATACCGGGACCATCGACGGTGCCGCAGGATTCAAATGAGTGGATACGACCGTTAACTGACATTGCGATGTTTTCTCCAGTAAGTCTGCCGGGACAGACGGCGCAATCTCTGTTGCGCTCAGGGCAGGAAATCGATTCTGGTGGGAACCTTGATGGAGATGACCACCAGAACAGACTTTTAATTAAAAGGCTCCGCGAGGAGCCTTTTTTATCAGGTAGAGCAGTAATTACAGTGACTTAGTGAAGGTTCGGGTAATCACATCCTGCTGCTGCTCTTTAGTCAGTGAGTTAAAGCGCACAGCGTAACCGGAAACGCGAATGGTCAGTTGCGGATATTTCTCTGGATGTTCCATCGCATCCAGCAGCATTTCACGGTTCATAACGTTAACGTTGAGGTGCTGACCGCCTTCGATGCTGGCTTCGTGATGGAAGTAACCATCCATCAGACCGGCAAGGTTGGTTTTCCGCACGTTATCATCTTTACCCAGCGCGTTTGGTACGATTGAGAAGGTATAGGAGATACCATCTTTTGCGTAGGCAAACGGCAGTTTCGCGACGGAAGTCAGCGAGGCAACTGCACCTTTCTGGTCACGACCATGCATCGGGTTAGCACCTGGTCCAAACGGCGCGCCAGCACGACGTCCATCTGGTGTGTTACCGGTTTTCTTACCATATACCACGTTCGAAGTAATGGTCAGAACAGACTGCGTCGGCACGGCATTACGATAGGTGTTCAGCTGCTGAATTTTCTTCATGAAGCGTTCAACCAGATCGCAGGCCAGGTCATCTACCCGTGAGTCGTTGTTACCGAACTGCGGATATTCGCCTTCAATATCGAAGTCGATGGCCAGACCATCTTCGTCACGAATTGGTTTCACTTTGGCATATTTAATGGCAGAAAGTGAATCCGCAGCGACGGAGAGACCCGCGATACCACAGGCCATAGTGCGGTAGACATCCCGATCATGTAAGGCCATCAGCGCCGCTTCGTAGCTGTATTTATCATGCATGTAGTGAATGATGTTCAGCGAAGTCACATACTGTTTTGCCAGCCAGTCCATGAAGTGATCCATACGCTCCATGACGGTGTCGAAATCCAGTACGTCGTCGCTGATTTTGTCGCCTTTCGGTCCAACCTGCATTTTCAGCTTTTCATCCACGCCGCCGTTGATTGCGTAGAGCAGCGTTTTCGCCAGGTTGGCACGTGCGCCAAAGAACTGCATTTGTTTGCCGACAATCATCGGGCTCACGCAGCAGGCGATTGCGTAGTCATCATTGTCGAAATCAGCACGCATCAGGTCATCGTTCTCATACTGCAAAGATGAGGTATCGATAGAGACTTTAGCGGCATATTTTTTGAAATTAATCGGCAGTTTTTCTGACCACAGGATGGTCATGTTCGGCTCAGGTGAAGGACCCATGGTGTAGAGGGTATTCAGGAAGCGGAACGTACTTTTTGAGACCAGGGTACGGCCATCAACGCCCATACCTGCCAGGGATTCTGTTGCCCAGATTGGGTCACCTGAGAACAGCTCATCATATTCAGGTGTACGCAGGAAGCGAACCATACGCAGTTTCATCACCAGATGGTCAATCAGTTCCTGTGCCTGCTCTTCAGTCAGTTTACCGGCTTTAAGGTCACGTTCGATATAAACATCAAGGAAGGTTGAGACGCGGCCAAATGACATGGCAGCACCGTTTTGTGATTTAACTGCAGCCAGGTAGCCATAGTAAGTCCACTGTACTGCTTCAACCGCATTGGTAGCCGGACCGGAGATGTCATGGCCATATTTTGCTGCCATCTCTTTAATCTGGGCCAGCGCATGATGCTGGTCAGAAATCTCTTCACGCAGACGAATGGTCGCTTCCAGATTAACGCCATTCTCTAAATCTTCCTGCAGTGAGGCGAACTGAGCGAATTTATCCGCCATCAGGAAATCGATGCCGTACAGCGCCACACGACGATAGTCACCGATAATACGGCCACGGCCATAAGCATCAGGAAGGCCGGTCAGGATACCTGATTTACGGCAGCGCAAAATGTCCGGGGTATAAACATCGAACACGCCCTGGTTGTGCGTTTTGCGGTATTCGGTGAAGATTTTTTTCAGTGAAGGGTCGAGTTCACGGCCATACACTTTGCATGACCCTTCGACCATTTTGATGCCGCCATAAGGAATGATGGCGCGTTTTAATGGCGCTTCGGTCTGCAGACCGACAATTTTTTCCAGTGACTTAATGATGTAACCCGCGTCGTGCGAGGTAATGGTTGAGGCGAGATCGGTGTCGAAGTCGACTGGCGCGTGGGTGCGGTTCTCAATTTTGATGCCTTCCAGCACGCTTTCCCACAGTTTGGTGGTCGCTTCGGTGGCACCCGCCAGGAATGACTCGTCACCTTCATATGGGGTGTAGTTTTTCTGAATGAAGTCGCGCACATTGACGCTATTCTGCCATTCGCCTTCAGCAAATCCTTCCCATGCTGAAGCCAGTTTTGCATTAAGTTCGGTCATAATATACCTGCCTTATATGAGGAGACTTTACGGTCGGGCACAGCCAACTTCCTGTGCCGTCAAAAATGCGTTTAATGAACCTGGTCACCTTTACGGAGATAGATAACCCAGTAGGTCAACCCAACCAGAACGCCGCCGCCGATAATGTTTCCGATGGTCACGGGAATCAGGTTGTCGATAATAAAGTTACTGAGGGTCAGCGAGTGAAACTGTGCCGCCGTGGTGCCAGCTGCCTGCCAGAATTCAGGTGTCGCGAAGTCACGAATAGCAATGGCATAGGGTATAAGAAACATGTTGGCGATACTGTGTTCGAAACCGCTTGCGACAAACATCGCAACAGGCAGAATCATCACGACCAGCTTATCGGTCAGGGTGCGGCCTGAGTAACTCATCCAGACGGCGAGACAGACCAGCAGATTGGCCAATGTACCCAGACAAACCGCTTCTATGAAGGTGTGATGCATCTTGTGATCGGCGGTTTGCAGGACATTCAATCCCCAGGCGCCATTCGCGACCATGTGCTGTCCGGCAAACCACATCAGAGCGACAAAGAAGAGTGCACCTGCAAGGTTACCGGCGTAGACGTTAATCCAGTTGCGGGCCAGCTGTCCCCAGCTGATGCGGCCACTGGCTTTGGCGACAACGATTAATACAGTAGAGGTAAAAAGGTCGGCACCACATACCACGACCAGCATTAAGCCGAGTGAAAAGCAGATACCTCCAATCAGTTTGGCTATGCCATATGGCATCGCGCCGCTACCGGTGGTCGCTGTAATATAAAAAACGAATGCGATTGAGATAAATACGCCGGCGTTTATTGCCAGAAAGAAGGTCGTAAAAGGATGTTTGGTTGCTTTATAGATACCCGCGTCTTCGGCCACTTTCGCCATCGCGGCGGGTAATAAAAGATTAAAAGGGTTGTCAGTTTTCACACTAACTTACTCCTGAAGTTGTCTGAAAAAATACTAACAAAGGAGTATAGGTCAGTAATTGATATGGATCATGTTTGCCAGGGTGGTAACCCACTGGTCGCAAATTAATGAGAAAATAATGAGTTAACTAGCTGAATATAGACAAATAAATTTTTTTTAAAAATACAAAAATATTTTAATATAAAGTGATGCGCCACTTTTTTAGTTCAGCCTGTGTTATTAATTAATGGCTTATATGTTAATTAAAATGATGTGATGTAATGGGAAGGAATTTTAAAGTAGCTAATGTTTCATAGAGAAAGTGGGGAAGGATGGCACCAGATAAATCCAGTGCCATGTTTAGTCGTCTGCTTTCAGTCTGACGCGTTATGGCTTACGCGTTTTTCCAGTAGTGACGTTTGGCGTTTTGCAGTTTTTCGTAGGCGGCAAGCAGAGACTGATGGGCCGGGAAGGCCTGCAGTTCATCATCAACAGCCTGAAGGCCATTAAACGGATTCTCACCACTGATCGCGGCTGAAGCTGCTTCCATTGCGCTCTCACCATACATCCGCAGGAAAGCGTGATGATACTGCAACGGATCACGCTCATCTTCCATAGCCAGTAACAGCAGGGTCTGCAGGCAACGATAGTAGTTAGCGCGCTCTGGCGTAAAGATTGAGCTGTTAAACTCCATCGTCCATTCTGTCCAGATCAATGCCTGATCCAGATCGCCGCCCGCCAGCGCCAGCATCGCTTTTAATTCGCCAACACGCAGCGTGTACCAGCCATTGTCTTTACCGGTCGCCAGACCCAGCAGCTCACGAACGCGGGTGAAGTCATCAAAGCCTTCATCATCAAGCTGTCCAATCAGATCCAGATACTCTTCCGGATTCCAGTTGCTGTCAGGCAGGGCCAGCAGGGTTTCACGCATGCCCGCTCCCATGCTGTTGTTCGCCAGGAACAGATCTTCTGCCGGGTAGATATCAGACATGCCTGGCACGATGATGCGGCAGGCATAGACACCAAGATGTTCGTAGTCTGCAATATAGACTTCCTGATCTTCCGAGGCGAAGATTGCCATCAGCGTGGCGAATTCCTGTTCGGTGCTGCCCGCGAATGACCAGTCGACAAAAGGATAATCCGCAGTTTCTTTAAACAGATCCCAGGAGATCAGGCCGCTTGAATCGATGAAGTGTGTTTCAAGGTTGGCATGCTCAGCCACTTCTTCGTCATCAAAGGTCGGTGGGGTAAACACATCCAGATCTTTGAGGCTTCGGCCCTGCAGCAACTCGGTAACGGTACGCTCCAGCGCCACACCGAAATCAGGGTGAGCACCAAATGAGGCAAAACAGGTTCCGTTGGTTGGGTTAAACAGCACCACGCAGATAACCGGATATTTACCGCCGAGAGAGGCGTCATAAGCGAAAATCGGGAAGCCTTCCGCTTCAAGACGTGCAATGGCTTCGATCACCTCAGGATAACGCTGCATCACGTCATCTGGAATCGCAGGCAGGCTGATCGCTTCAGCAATAATGCGGTTTTTAATATAGCGCTCAAACACTTCAGACAGCCCCTGAACACGCGCTTCATTCGCGGTATTACCTGCCGACATGCCGTTTGAGACATAGAGGTTGCCGATAATATTCATCGGGATATAGACAGTCTGCTGGTCGGACTGACGGGTAAAGGGCAGGGCGCAGATACCACGTTCAGTATTCCCGGACTGCAGATCAATCAGGCCGGAAGCCGTCAGTGCATTGTCGGGATCGTAAAATGCGCGCAGGCGCGGATCCAGAATACCTTCAGGTAAGGACTCATCATCAGGTAACGCAAACCATTTTTCATTGGGATAGTGAACAAAATCGCCGTTAGCGATCTTTTTTCCCAGCCAGAAGTCAGCAAAAAAATAGTTAGTTGAGAGACGCTCGAAATACTCGCCCAGCGCGGAGGCCAGCGCCGCTTTTTTACTGGCGCCCTTGCCGTTGGTAAAACAGAGCGGGCAATCGCGGTCGCGGATATGCACTGACCAGACATGGGGGACAGGATTCAGCCAGGATGCTTCTTCAATGTTAAAGCCAAGATCCTGCAGCTTGTTCTGGAAACGCGCAATGGAGTCTTCCAGTGCGGCATCTTTGCCCGGGATAAATGTTTGCGTCATAGTGCCGCTCTCTCAGTTGTCATAGGGTGCGTAAAGCGCGCAATGATACGGATTTTGCTAACAGACCGCTATCAGGGCGGGACATTTTTACCGGCTTACTTTACCGGCTTAGTTTTCATCACTTCTGCTCTCAGGCCAAACGCGAATTAATGGCGCTGGATAAAGCCTCACAAAATTCCGCGCAGATTTGCATTGGTAACATAACCTCCGGCGAGCCGGATTCAGAAAATGTGACCGCTCCCTGATTTATGATTGCAGCTATCAGAATGCAGTGATAAAACCGGATGGTTATTCATAACCGTTCGATATGACAGTGGTGAGGGGAAATGACGCAAGTTTATAATTTTAGCTCTGGCCCGGCGATGCTACCGGTTGAAGTCCTTCGTCGTGCAGAACAGGAACTGACGAACTGGCGCGGTCTGGGTACCTCTGTAATGGAGATCAGTCACCGCAGTAAAGAGTTTATTCAGGTGGCTGAAGAAGCGGAGCAGGACTTCCGTGATCTGCTAAAAATACCGTCGAATTACAAAGTTTTATTCTGTCATGGTGGGGCGCGTGCGCAGTTCGCTGCCGTACCGGGAAATCTGCTGGGTAAAGCGACCAGTGCCGACTATGTTGATGGCGGTTACTGGGCGCATAGCGCAATAAAAGAAGCGGAAAAGTTTTGTTCCCCACGCACGCTTGATGTCAAAACAACGCGCGACGGTAAACGAGCCATCCTGCCGATGAGCGAATGGGAGGTGAGTGAGACGTCCGCTTACCTGCATTTCTGCCCGAATGAAACCATTGATGGCATCGCGATTGACGAACAGCCCGACTTTGGCAGTAAAACCGTTGTTGCTGATTTCTCATCCACCATTCTGTCACGCCCTATCGATGTGAGTCGTTACGGTGTGATTTATGCGGGTGCGCAGAAAAATGTGGGCCCGGCCGGATTAACGCTGGTTGTCGTTCGCGAAGATCTGCTGGGTCAGGCGCACGCCTCTGTGCCCTCAATCCTCGATTACAAAGTGCTGGCCGATAACGATTCGATGTTTAACACCCCGCCGACTTTTGCGTGGTATCTCTCAGGGCTGGTGTTTAAATGGCTGAAAGAGAAGGGCGGTGTCGCTGAAATTGATCGTATCAATCAGGCAAAATCTGACCTGCTTTATGGCGTAATCGATCACAGTGGCTTCTATCGTAATGATGTGGCAACAGAAAACCGCTCACGCATGAACATCCCTTTCCAGCTGGCCGATGCTTCACTCGATGCGCTGTTCCTGGAAGAGTCTTTTAAGGCGGGATTACACGCGCTTAAAGGCCATCGTGTAGTAGGCGGTATGCGCGCCTCTATTTATAATGCGATGCCGCTGGAAGGTGTGAAGGCCCTGACCGATTTCATGGTCGATTTTGAACGCCGTCACGGCTGATTATTAAGATATCAGCATTGATGCTGATGCCAGACCTCGTCACACGGCGAGGTCTCTGTATTTTTTGAGGATTTCGTTTCACATGCAGGACTCCCTGACTCTCCAACCGATTGCGCGCGTCAACGGCACGGTAAATCTGCCCGGCTCAAAGAGCGTTTCCAATCGTGCATTGCTGCTGGCTGCTCTGGCTAAAGGTACAACCCGTCTTACCAACCTGCTCGACAGCGACGACGTTAAGCACATGCTGAATGCGCTGACCGCGCTTGGTGTAAGCTATACGCTTTCCAGCGATCGCACCCTGTGTGAAGTGACGGGAAATGCCGGGCCACTGCACGCATCTCAACCGCTGTCACTGTTTCTGGGCAATGCAGGAACCGCAATGCGTCCGCTGGCCGCGGCGCTTTGTCTGGGCCAGCACGATATCGAACTGACCGGCGAACCCCGCATGAAAGAGCGTCCAATCGGGCATCTGGTTGACGCACTTCGTCAGGGCGGAGCAACCATTGAGTACCTGGAAAACGAAAACTATCCGCCGCTGCGTTTACGCGGTGGTTTTACCGGGGGTGAAGTCAGTGTGGATGGCAGCGTTTCCAGCCAGTTCCTGACCGCGCTGCTGATGACCGCGCCGCTGGCACAGCAGGATACCTGCATCACCATCAAAGGTGATTTGGTGTCGAAACCTTACATCGATATTACCCTCAATCTGATGCAGTGCTTTGGCGTCGAGGTTGAGAATCAGAACTATCAGCGCTTCCTGATCAAGGGACAGCAACAGTATCAGTCGCCGGGTGATTACCTGGTTGAAGGCGATGCCTCTTCCGCTTCCTATTTCCTGGCCGCTGCCGCTATAAAAGGCGGCACGGTTCGCGTCACCGGGATTGGACGCCAAAGTGTGCAGGGTGACATCCGGTTTGCTGACGTGCTGGAAAAGATGGGCGCGACGATTGAGTGGGGCGATGATTACATTGCCTGTACGGCCGGCAAACTGCAGGCCATTGATATGGACATGAACCATATTCCGGATGCTGCAATGACCATCGCGACTACGGCGCTATTTGCAGAGGGCACCACCCGGTTACGCAATATTTATAACTGGCGGGTAAAAGAGACCGATCGACTGAGCGCAATGGCCACAGAGCTGCGTAAAGTCGGGGCAGAAGTCGAAGAGGGTCATGACTACATCCTTATTACGCCGCCAGCGACGCTGATTCATGCGGATATTGGCACCTACAATGACCACCGCATGGCGATGTGTTTCTCTCTGGTTGCACTTTCTGATACCCCGGTGACCATTCTCGATCCTGGCTGTACTGCAAAAACCTTCCCGGACTATTTCGTTCAACTGGCTAAAATCAGCCAGAGCGCCTGATATCTCCCCTTCCGGTGCGGTTCGCACCGGAACTCCCCTGATTTTATCTGGCTGTAACAGGCCAGAGATCCTCTGAATTGACTAAGATTACGAACCTGATCAGTGCGAAAGGGTAACCAAGCCGTGCTATGCAGCGTATAATGCTAGTCATTAATGGTGACCGAAAGGTCAGGAAGCACGCAGCAACAGGAGGGAATAATGACAGTAACTGCCCCGGTCATAACTATTGATGGGCCAAGTGGAGCGGGAAAGGGAACCCTGTGCAAAGCGATGGCGGAATCGCTGCAGTGGCATCTGCTGGACTCCGGTGCTATTTATCGCGTGCTGGCGTTGGCCGCATTGCATCATCAGGTGGAGATTGAATCTGAAGAGGCGCTGGTGCCGATTGCCGCTCACCTGGATGTGCGCTTTGTGTCACAAAATGGTGAAATGCAGGTCATACTTGAAGGTGAAGATGTCACCGGTGAAATCCGTACTCAGGAGGTCAGCAACACCGCTTCTCGTGTTGCCGCTTTTCCCCGGGTACGCGAAGCATTATTGCGCCGCCAGCGCGGTTTCCGCGAGATGCCTGGCCTGATTGCTGATGGCCGTGATATGGGCACCGTAGTTTTTCCGGATGCGCCAGTGAAAATTTTCCTTGATGCCAGCCCGGAAGAGCGTGCTCAGCGCCGTATGCTACAGTTGCAGGATAATGGCTTTAATGTTAACTTTGACCGCCTTTTAGCCGAGATAAAAGAACGCGACGACCGCGATCGTAATCGCGCAATTGCGCCTTTAGTAGCCGCTGGCGATGCATTGGTTCTGGACTCTACCGAGATGTCTATCGATCAAGTCATTGAAAAAGCGCTACAATATGCCCGCGAGAAGCTGGGTATTACGGCTTAACTGAATCTACCACCCTGTACCATGGATCCGGTGCCGGGCATGTGAAACAACCCCATCCGACATGAAGTCAGATGGACGTTAAATTGAAGAATCCTGAAGATTATCAATATGACTGAATCTTTTGCTCAACTATTTGAAGAATCCTTAAAAACAATCGAAACCCGCCCGGGTTCTATCGTTCGTGGCATCGTCGTTTCTATCGACAAAGATGTCGTTCTGGTTGATGCGGGTCTGAAATCTGAATCTGCAATTCCTGCAGAGCAGTTCAAGAACGCAGCCGGCGAACTGGAAATCCAGGTAGGCGACGAAGTTGATGTTGCTCTGGATGCAGTGGAAGACGGCTTCGGTGAAACCCTGCTGTCCCGTGAGAAAGCTAAGCGCCATGAAGCATGGATCACGCTGGAGAAAGCTTACGAAGACGCTGAAACTGTTACCGGTGTTATCAACGGCAAAGTTAAAGGCGGCTTCACAGTTGAGCTCAACGGTATCCGTGCGTTCCTGCCAGGTTCACTGGTAGATGTGCGTCCGGTGCGCGATACGCTGCACCTGGAAGGCAAAGAGCTTGAATTTAAAGTGATCAAGCTGGATCAGAAACGCAACAACGTCGTGGTTTCACGTCGTGCGGTTATCGAATCCGAAAACAGCGCAGAGCGCGATCAGCTGCTGGAAAACCTGCAGGAAGGCATGGAAGTCAAAGGTATCGTTAAGAACCTGACTGACTACGGTGCATTCGTTGATCTGGGCGGCGTTGATGGCCTGCTGCACATCACTGACATGGCATGGAAACGCGTTAAGCATCCAAGCGAAATCGTCAACGTGGGCGACGAAATCACCGTTAAGGTGCTGAAGTTCGACCGCGAGCGTACCCGTGTTTCTCTGGGTCTGAAGCAGCTGGGCGAAGATCCATGGGTTGCTATCGCTAAACGCTATCCGGAAGGCACTCGCCTGACCGGTCGTGTTACCAACCTGACTGATTACGGCTGCTTCGTGGAAATCGAAGAAGGCGTTGAAGGTCTGGTACACGTGTCTGAAATGGACTGGACCAACAAAAACATCCATCCGTCTAAAGTTGTTAACGTAGGCGACGTGGTTGAAGTTATGGTTCTGGACATTGACGAAGAGCGTCGTCGTATCTCCCTGGGTCTGAAGCAGTGTAAATCTAACCCATGGCAGCTGTTCGCTGAGACGCACAACAAAGGCGATCGTGTTGAAGGTAAAATCAAGTCAATCACTGACTTCGGTATCTTCATCGGCCTGGATGGCGGCATCGACGGTCTGGTTCACCTGTCTGACATCTCCTGGAACGCGACTGGCGAAGAAGCCGTTCGTGAGTACAAAAAAGGCGACGAAATCGCTGCCGTTGTACTGCAGGTTGATGCAGAGCGCGAGCGTATCTCTCTGGGCGTTAAACAGCTGGCAGAAGATCCGTTCAACAACTACATCACTTTGAACAAGAAAGGTGCCATCGTCACCGGTAAAGTGACTGCAGTTGATGCTAAAGGTGCTACAGTTGAATTAGCAGACGGCGTTGAGGGTTACCTGCGCGCTTCTGAAGCTTCACTGGACCGCATTGAAGATGCAACTCTGGTTCTGAACGTTGGCGACGACGTTGAAGCTAAGTTCACCGGCGTTGATCGTAAAAACCGTGTCGTAAGCCTGTCTGTCCGTGCGAAAGACCAGGCTGATGAGAAAGAAGCTATCAATACTGTTAACACCAAACAGGAAGAAGGCAATTTCTCTAGCGCTATGGCTGAAGCGTTCAAAGCGGCTAAAGGCGAGTAATCGGCCTGAAGCACCGGGTGGGCAACCACCCGGTTTCGGTAAAAGCTGTCATACATTCCCATAGGGATAAACCGGAGGTTACATGACCAAGTCAGAACTGATCGAAAGACTGGCGGGACAGCATACTCATATACCGGCGAAAGTCGTTGAGGATGCAGTAAAAGAGATGCTTGAGCACATGGCCACTACGCTGGCACAGGGCGAACGCATCGAAATCCGGGGATTCGGCAGCTTTTCTTTGCACTATCGCGCTCCGCGTACTGGACGTAACCCGAAAACGGGTGACAAAGTGGATCTGGAAGGTAAATACGTTCCCCACTTTAAGCCAGGCAAAGAGCTGCGCGATCGCGCAAATATCTACGGCTAAGCCGATACCGAACCAGATAAACGACATCTCCGGATGTCGTTTTTTTTTGCCTGCGATTCAGGCTCAGACCTGACATCCGGATTGCTGTCATCAACACTGCAACACCGCACTCTCTTTGTGAGAGCGCTCCAGCCTGCCTGATCATCCGCTGTTACTTTCATCTCCTTTGCCCAGAATAATCGAACTGATTCAATGGATACGATTATGCTGACATGGACCGTTCTGGCGCGACTGGCGATCGTTGCAACGTTACCGCTAATGCTGATGGCCCGGCTGCCTTCCGGTGAGGTGATGTGGGGCTTCCTCCTCACAGGACTGGCTCTGCTGCATTGCCCTTACCAACCCGTCCGTCTGGCCGGTATTACTCTGCTGTTTCTGGCATGGGCCTGTAACGACGCCCGTCTGATGGTGCGGGATATCGAAAAGTTCTCGGCGCGTCCTGCCACCTACACCCTTCAGATCAGTGAACTGCGGAAAGAGCGGAAGCAAATCCGGGTTCGTCTGCTGAAAGAGGAGGGCAGGATGATTTTTCCGCCTCGCTTTGCCTGGATCTGGTTTGATGCTGATCCGGAGGTCTACTGTCCAGGACAACGCTGGACGATGAAACTGCGTCTGCGACCGGTACATGCCCGCCTTAATGAGGGTGATTTCGATGCGCAGCGTTTTGCACTGGCTAATAATACGCCGCTTCAGGGACGAATCCTTAAGCAGACTGCGGTAAGCGATCGCTGTGATAGCCGCTGGCGATTTATTTTATGGCATCGTGACAGGACCCGTGCAATGCCTGCACGTGCAACGCTGGAGGCACTGGCTTTTGGCATTCGGGATGAGATGAGCCAGCAGACGCGTCAGCTACTGCGGGATACCGGTACCGCGCATCTGATGGCGATATCGGGCATGCATATCGCCCTGGCCGCCAGCACCGGCTGGATGATTGCGCGTGGGGTGCAATTTATCTTGCCAGCCCGTTATATCAGCTATCTTTTCCCCCTCATCGTGAGCTGGCTGTTTGCTGCAATCTATACCTGGCTCTCCGGTGCACAGCCTCCCGCAGAGCGTTCGCTGCTTGCCCTGACGCTCTGGGCGATAACACGGTTTGCGGGTGTTCAGCTGAATAGCTGGCAGGTCTGGACGTTCTGTATTGCGTTGCTGCTGGTAACCGACCCGCTGACCGTGCTCTCAGACAGCTTCTGGCTCTCGGTACTGGCTGTCGGCATGCTGCTGGTCTGGTATCACTGGTTCCCGCTGCCTGCGTTGTTCCGTCGGCAACGGCGCTGGATTCCGGTACAACTGCTGCATTTACAGGCGGGCATGATGATTTTAATGGTGCCGTTGCAGGTGGCGATTTTCAACGGCATCAGCCTGACTGCGCTGGTGGCAAATGTTGTCGCGATTCCGGTCGTCTCGTTTATTACCATGCCTCTGGTGACGCTTGCCCTGCTGCTGCCGGTGGCGCATTTATCTGGCTTCTTCTGGGGAGCGGCCGATCTCTCTTTACGTGCACTGTTTCATGGCCTGACGTTGCTGCCACCAGGCTGGTGGCCGCTGAGTGGCACAACCTGGTTTACGGTCATGGTATGGGGCGGTCTGATTCTCTGGCGTGCGCAACTCTTTTTCTCTCTGCCGTTAAGCAGCGGCGCCTTAGCGCTGGCAATGATACTGAGTCGCCAGCCAGAACAGGAGCAGGGCTGGCGAATCGATATGCTGGATATCGGGCACGGTCTGAGTCTGGTGATCAGCCAGGGCGACGAGGCCGTGATGTATGACACCGGCCCGCGCTGGCAGAACGATAATGCGGGGAGTCGGGTGATCATTCCGTGGCTGGAGCGCCGGCAGCTACGGTTAAAACAGGTCATCCTGAGTCATAAACATCTGGATCATACTGGCGGGCTGGCGGCGATTACTCAACGCTGGCCAGCGGTTGAAGTCAGAAGTGCGCTGGCTGATGAGGCACACTTACCCTGCGTACGGGGCACGCAGTGGCGCTGGCGGCAGCTCCACTTTCGGGTGGTCTGGCCGCTGACGGCCCCCCTGCCGGGTGGGAATAATGACTCCTGTGTGGTGATCGTCGATGATGGCCAGGTTCGTCTGATGTTAACCGGTGATATTGAAGCGAAAGCGGAACGCCAGCTGGTGGCGCTGGAGAAGCAGGGGCTGAAGGTCGATATTCTGCAGGTCCCGCACCACGGCAGCCGGACGTCGTCGACCTCATTGCTGCTGCGTAAAGCCGCAGGCCACACCGCTATCGCCTCGCTGGCACGCTACAATGCATGGCGTATGCCCGCGAAAAATGTGCTGGAAAACTATCGAACGGCCGGTTTTCAGTGGCTGGATACGGGCCAGTCAGGACAAATCAGTATCAGGATAGAGCAGGGCAGAGCGCAGGTTTCTACCCTGCGGGAACAATTAATGCCCCGTTGGTATCATCAGTGGTTTGGCGTCAAACGCGAATCCAGGTAGAATGGCCGGCTATTTCCAACAGCGTGAATAAATAATGCATCAAGATAAAGATCTCTCTACGTGGCAGACGTTTCGCCGACTCTGGCCGATGATCGCGCCTAATAAAGCGGGATTAATTGCGGCCTCAGTCGCCCTGATTATTAATGCTGCGGGCGACGCCTTAATGCTCTCACTGTTGAAACCGTTACTGGATGATGGTTTTGGTAAAGCTGACAGATCGGTGATGCTGTGGCTGCCGTTAGTGGTTATTGGCCTGATGCTGGTACGCGGAGTTACCAGTTATATCTCCAGCTACTGCATCTCCTGGGTCTCTGGCAATGTCGTGATGAACATCCGCCGCCGTCTGTTCAGCCATATGATGGGCATGCCGGTTTCGTTTTTCGACCAGCAGTCAACCGGCACCCTGTTGTCACGCATTACTTACGATTCTGAGCAGGTCGCCTCCTCTTCTTCGGGCGCGCTGGTCACCGTAGTGCGTGAAGGGGCTTCCATTATTGGCCTGTTTATCATGATGTTCTACTACAGCTGGCAGCTGTCGCTGATCCTGATTGTACTGGCACCTATCGTCTCCTTTGCTATCCGCACCGTTTCTAAGCGCTTCCGCACCATCAGCAAAAGTATGCAGAACACTATGGGGCAGGTGACAACCAGCGCCGAGCAGATGCTGAAAGGGCACAAAGAAGTGCTGATTTTTGGCGGACAGGACATTGAATCGGAGCGCTTTTCCCGCGTCAGTAACCGGATGCGTCAGCAGGGAATGAAACTCGTTTCAGCCTCCTCCATTTCCGATCCGATTATTCAGCTGATCGCGTCGCTGGCACTGGCTTTTGTGCTCTATGCCGCCAGCTTCCCCAGCGTCATGGATACCCTGACAGCCGGTACCATCACCGTGGTCTTCTCCTCGATGATTGCCCTGATGCGCCCGCTTAAGTCTCTGACCAACGTCAACGCCCAGTTCCAGCGTGGGATGGCGGCCTGTCAGACACTGTTCTCTATTCTGGATAGTGAGCAGGAAGTAGATAACGGTACGCGCGAAATTACCCGTGCTAAAGGGGATATTGAATTCCGTGATGTCACCTTTACCTACCCAGGTCGTGAAATTCCGGCACTGCGTAATATCAATCTGTCGCTGCCAGCAGGAAAAACGGTGGCGCTGGTGGGCCGTTCCGGTTCCGGTAAGTCTACGATGGCGAGCCTGCTGACCCGCTTTTATGATATCCAGCAGGGCGAAATCCTGCTGGACGGTCATGATCTGCGTGAGTACAGCCTGCGCTCATTGCGTAATCAGGTGGCGCTGGTGTCACAGAATGTGCACCTCTTCAACGACACCATTGCCAATAACATCGCGTATGCCCGCAGTGAGCAATACAGTCGTGAAGAGATCGAGCAGGCGGCCACCATGGCGCATGCCATGGACTTTATCAATAAAATGGATAAGGGCCTGGATACGATGATTGGCGAGAATGGCGTGCTGTTATCTGGCGGTCAGCGTCAGCGTATTGCCATTGCCCGTGCGTTATTACGTGATTGCCCGATCCTGATCCTCGATGAAGCCACCTCGGCGCTGGATACCGAGTCTGAACGCGCGATTCAGTCTGCACTGGATGAGTTGCAGAAGAACCGTACCTCGCTGGTGATTGCGCACCGACTCTCTACCATCGAGAAAGCGGATGAAATCGTGGTAATTGAAGATGGCCAGATTGTTGAACGCGGTACGCATCAGGTGCTGTTAGCAGAACGCGGTGCCTATGCACAGCTGCACAAGATGCAATTCGGCCAATGATTGAACGTATCTGGAGTGGTCGCTCACCGCTATGGCTGCTGCTATGGCCATTCAGCCTGCTGTATGGTGCGATCACGGCCCTGATACGCTTAAGTTACAGGCGCGGCTGGCGTAAAAGCTGGCGTGCGCCCCTGCCGGTCGTGGTGGTGGGTAACCTGACTGCCGGCGGGAATGGAAAGACGCCGGTGGTCATCTGGCTGGTCGAGGCATTACAGCAGCGCGGCCTGCGCGCTGGCGTGGTCTCCCGAGGATATGGCGGCAAGACGGACCACTATCCCTTGCTGGTCACGGCGCAGACCCCCACCGAACAGGCCGGGGATGAGCCGGTATTGATCGCCCAGCGCACCGGGGCGCCGGTCGCGGTCGCCCCTCAACGGCGACGGGCGATTGAGGCGTTACTGAAACAGGGTTCGCTGGATGTGATCATCACGGATGATGGCCTGCAGCATTACGCCCTGCAGCGCGATCGCGAGATCGTGGTGGTTGATGGGGTCCGTCGTTTTGGTAATGGCTGGTGGTTGCCTGCCGGTCCGATGCGTGAACGTGCCGATCGTCTGCAGCAGGTCGATGCCGTGATCATTAACGGCGGCGAAGCACAGCCCGACGAGATTGCCATGCAACTTCAGCCCGGGCTGGCTACCAGTCTGCTGACCGGTGAAACCTGCCCGCCGGAGCAACTGGGTGCGGTAGTCGCCATGGCCGGTATTGGTCATCCCCCGCGTTTTTTCACCACGCTGAAACAGCAGGGTATAACGCCGGTCGCAGAGATCGCCTTTGCCGATCATCACGCCTACAGCAAAGATGAACTGACCCGATTACTCCAGGCGGGGCAGCAACTGCTGATGACCGAAAAAGACGCGGTGAAATGCCGTCACTTTGCCCAGCCTGACTGGTGGTATTTGCCGGTCGATGCCCATTTAACTGGTAATGCCGTGACGCCGTTACTGGATGACATTGAACAACTCTGCCGCCATATTTCCTGATACCCGTCCCCGTTCAGGTGAAGCCTGATAAGGAAGAGGATGAACAGTACGCATTCACTTTCGTTACAGCAAGCACGCCACCTTCATCTCGCCGCGCAGGGCCTGCTGCGAACTCCGGCAAAACGTGCTGTTTATCAGGATCTGATTGACTGCATTTCCCGCATGTCGCTGCTGCAAATCGATACCATTCATGTGGTGGCCCGTAGTCCGTATCTGGTGCTGTTCAGTCGCCTGGGGAACTATCCTCAGGCATGGCTGGAACAGGCTCTGGCACAGGGCGAACTCTTTGAGTACTGGGCGCACGAAGCCTGCTTTATTCCCCGTGCCGATTACCGACTTCTTCGTCATCGCATGCTGTCGCCGGAACGTCTGGGCTGGAAATACAATGCGCAATGGGTCGCTGAGCACCAGCAGGCCATTGCCGAATTACTGCAGCAGATCAGAGACAACGGCCCGGTACGCGCCGCCGATTTTACCCATGCCGATAACCCGAAGTCAGGCTGGTGGGCATGGAAACCGCACAAACGTCATCTGGAGAATCTCTTCAGCGCCGGTGAGCTTATGGTCACCGAACGCCGTAATTTTCAGCGCGTCTACGATCTGCGCAGCCGCGTAATGCCTGACTGGCAGGATGCGATACATGGCATCAGTGAAGCGGAGGCAACCCGTCAGATGCTGATGAACAGCGCCCGCAGCTTAGGGGTTTTCCGCGCGGCCTGGCTGGCGGATTACTACCGCCTGAAGCGGGCACCCGTGAACGACTTTATCGCTGACGCCCAGGCTGCGGGCGATCTGGTCGCCGTCAATACAGAGGGACTGGGTGAGATGTGGCTGCATCGTGACTACGTGCCGTTGCTGGATACGCCGCTGCAGGCGACGCACAGCGCGCTGCTGTCGCCGTTTGATCCGGTAGTCTGGGATCGCAAGCGTGCGCGGGAGCTGTTCAATTTTGACTACCGTATTGAGTGCTATACCCCGGAGGAAAAACGCAAATTTGGCTATTTTGTTTTGCCCATCCTCCATCGCGGCCAGATAAAAGGGCGGCTGGATGCCCGCATGCTGCGTCAGGCAAAACAGCTGGAGATTAAAAACATCTGGCTGGAGGAGAAGACCCGCGTTACGGCGCGATTTTTAGTGGATATCCGGCGTGCTATCGAACGCTTTGCGACGTGGCAGGGTGCTGAAAGCGTCGCTATCCTGCAGGCACCCGACGCGCTTAACGATCAGTGGCCAGCCCTGTGGACGCTGGATTAATCAATTTTGCGGCAGCCGCTGCGGGATGGCGTTTTACCCCATCCCGCACGCGCCGCGCTATGGTATGCTTGAATCCTTAAGCATTCGGTCCCTGATGGAGGACATATGGATCATCGTTTACTCGAAATCGTTGCCTGCCCGGTTTGCAATGGCAAACTCTACTTCAACAATGCTCAACAGGAGCTGATCTGCAAACCCGACGGCCTGGCCTTCCCGGTCCGGGACGGCATTCCGGTGCTGCTGGAAACAGAAGCCCGCACGCTGTCAGTTGAAGAGATTCATCCATGAGTTTCACCGCTATCATTCCTGCGCGTTATGCGTCAACCCGCTTACCCGGCAAGCCGCTGCTCGATATCCACGGTAAACCGATGGTCGTGCATGTAATGGAGCGGGCCCGTGAATCGGGTGCCAGCCGGGTCATTGTTGCCACCGATCATCCCGACGTGGCGCAGGCAGTGGAAGCGGCAGGCGGCGAAGTCTGCATGACGCGCGCCGATCACCAGTCTGGCACTGAGCGACTGGCGGAAGTGATCGAAAAATATCAGTTTGCCGATGATGAAATCATCGTAAACGTGCAGGGCGACGAGCCGATGATTCCGGCCGAGATTGTGCGTCAGGTGGCGACCAATCTGGCGGGGTCGGCGGCCGGGATGGCGACGCTGGCGGTGCCGATCAACGATGTGGAAGAAGCCTTTAATCCGAATGCGGTGAAAGTCGTCATGGATGTGAATGGCTACGCGCTCTATTTTTCACGGGCGACCATCCCCTGGGATCGTGAACGGTACGCCGCATCGCGCGAGCAGATCGGTGATACGCTGCTGCGCCACATTGGCATCTACGCTTACCGTGCTGGTTTTATACGCCGCTATGTCGCCTGGGCGCCTTGTCCTCTGGAACAGATTGAGCTGCTCGAGCAACTGCGTGTTTTATGGTACGGCGAAAAAATTCATGTCGCCGTCGCGAAAACCATTCCCAGTGTGGGTGTGGATACGCCAGACGATTTGCAACGCGTTCGTGATGCCATGCAGGCCTGACAAGCGGGGAGCCTGTCTCCCCGTTTCAGCGCAACGTTCTTGATCCGCCGCTAAACTTATCTCCAACACTTCCTTCAGGATATTGTGATACTCATCTGAGGAGGATGCCGCATGGAACAGCTTAAATCGGAACTCACGCTGGCGCTGGGTGAAACCATCAGCCGCCTCGAAATGATCAGTGAACATCCACCCACCCGGCTTTATGCGTTATACGATCGGGACGGGCGCCCCATGCCGGTGGTGGCGAAATATTTTCGTCATCAGGGCCGGGCGGCGATGGAAGCCAGAAAGCTGGCGCTGCTGGGCCAGGCCGGACTGATCGCCGTGCCAGCGGTCTATGGTCTGGTGATGAGCCAGCAGCCGCCGGTGCATGAAATGCTCCTGCTGGCGCGACTGAATGGCGTAACGGCGGAAGCGCCTGCGCGGGATGCTCAGCGCTGGCAACAGTTTTGCGAACAGGTGGTCGAGGGAGTGCTGGCCTGGCACCGGCTCGACAGCCATGGCCTGGTCGGTACGGTGGACAGCACGCAGCAGAACAGCTGGCCCGCCTGGTATGCACAACGGGTTGAGGTGCTATGGGCGACCCTGAGCTATCTGCGTCCTCCAGCCTTTACGCTGGAAGATCGTCAGATTCTGTTTCGCTGCCGGGCACGACTGGCGCATCTGTTTCGCGGCTTCGACGATCCCTGCGTGATGGTTCACGGCAACGTTCAGCTGCAGAGCATGCTGAAAGATAGCCGCAGTGACCAGTTAATCGCGATGACACAGCCGGGCACCATCCTCTGGGCACCCCGTGAATACGATCTTATCCATCTGGATACCTCGCCTGCAGAAACGGCGCTGCTGCACAGCTACCTGCAACGGGCGCCGGTTTCAGAGGGTTTTGTCTGGCGTCGGTGGGTTTATCAACTGTGGGACTGCATTGAGCATCTGGTACAGACCGGCACGTTTAATCGTCCGCGTTTTGACCATGCACGCGCGCAATTACTTCCCTGGCTCGGCTGAGTCCGACTCCTCGCCTTTCAGCCGTTGCAATAGTGTGCCAAGCGTTTCGTAGACCGCACGTTCGCTGTGACTCAGCCAGATCGATGAGGGTATCGCCCGCTCCCATCCATTCAGCGGTGACGTAATCGCCAGCTGATTCGCGGGAGCGGCCATTGGCTTCAACCCGATCGCGTGGAAAAAGCGTATTGCGCGCGGCATATGATTCGCGGATGTGACCAGCAGAAACGGGCGATCGCCCACCACGGTTTTGACCGCCTGCGCTTCATCCGCGGTGTCGCGGGGCTGGTCGAGAATCTGAACATGTTCGCGGGGAACGCCCAGACTTTCCGCCACCTGTGACGCTACCCAGGCGCTACTCTTTGGATTGGTGCCGCCCGCTGCGCCGGTAAAAATCAGCGTCGACTGCGGATTCCGCTGCCACTGACGAACGCCTTCTGCCACGCGCGGCAGACTGTTATTCAGCAGGTTTGAGCTGGGCGCCCACGCCGGGTTAAAGGTGTAGCCTCCGCCCAGCACCACAATGAAGTCCACCTTCTCTGATCCGTTCCAGGTCGGATAGCGGCTATCCAGCGGCAAAAGCAGACGATCGGCCAGCGGTTGCAGGCTCAGCAGCAGCAGTAACAGCCAACTGACGGAGATCACGGTTTTGCCGCTTTTCTGCCAGCCAGTAAACCAAAGCAGTAAAATGCCAAGCGCCATCAGCAAAAGCAGAAACGGCAGGGGTAAAAGCAGCCCGCCGATAACTTTTTTAAGGGTAAATAACATCAAAAAAGAGTCCTGTTGTCCGAAAATAGAGCACCCGGAAGGGAAGATGGGGATGAAAGGTTCATTCTTCTGGTGCCTGTGACAAAATAGCACAAGTCTCACCGCAGCATACCGGAGCGCATGCCATGCAGGATCGTAACTTTGACGATCTCGCGGATAAATTTTCGCAAAATATTTACGGCACCACTAAAGGGAAGATACGCCAGGCCATTCTCTGGGATGAGCTGGAGAAGATACTGCCCGGTCTGTCACCGCACCCGCTGTCGGTGCTGGATGCTGGCGGCGGTGTCGGCCAGGTCTCCAGCGGGCTTGCTGCGCAGGGCCATCAGGTTCTGCTGTGCGACCTTTCCAGCGAGATGCTGCGCCGGGCCGCGGAAAATGCAGCGGCGCAGGGTGTGAGCCACAACATGCAATTCAGACAAATTAGCGCTCAGCAGGTGGGTGAACATTTGGATAAGCCGGTGGATCTGGTATTGTTCCACGCTGTGCTTGAGTGGGTCGCTGAACCGGAGAAGGTGCTGAAAGCGCTGTTCGATCTGCTGCGTCCGGGGGGCGTCATGTCGCTGATGTTTTACAATCTGCACGGCCTGACATTGCGCACCTTAACGCTGGGTAACTTCGGCTATCTGCGCACCAACCTGACCAAACGCAAAAAGCGAACGCTGTCGCCTGACTATCCGCGCGACCCCGAGCAGGTCTATCGCTGGCTGGAGGCGTGTGGCTTTGTGATTGAGCAGCGTGCCGGGATCCGGGTGTTCAGTGACTACATGAAGCCGCCGAAGGGCGAGCCAAAAAGCGACGACGAAATTATTGAGATGGAGCGGCGTTACTGCCGTCAGGAACCCTTTTTGAGCTTAGGGCGCTACATCCACGTGACCGCGCGTAAACCCGGGCAGAAGGACGAATTATGAGTGAATTTTCCCAGACGGTACCTGAACTGGTCTCCTGGGCGCGCAAAAATGACTTTTCCCTTGCGCTGCCAGTGGAACGTCTGGCCTTTTTGCTGGCTATCGCCACCCTCAACGGTGAGCGGATGGATGGCGAAATGAGCGAAGGCGATCTGATTGATGCTTTCCGTCACGTCAGTAAAGCTTTCGAACAAACCCATGAAACCGTGTTGGTTCGTGCCAACAACGCCATCAACGACATGGTGCGACAGCGCCTGCTCAACCGTTTTACCAGCGAAATCACGGAAGGCAATGCCATCTATCGCCTGACGCCGCTGGCGATCGGCATCACCGACTATTACATCCGCCAGCGTGAGTTCTCGACTCTGCGCCTGTCGATGCAGCTGTCGATTGTGGCCAATGAGCTTAAGCGGGCAGCCGATGCTGCGCAGGAAAATGGCGATGAGTTTCACTGGCACCGCAATGTTTTCGCGCCGCTGAAATATTCCGTGGCGGAGATCTTCGACAGCATCGATATGACCCAGCGTCTGATGGATGAACAGCAGCAGGCGGTTAAAAATGATATCGCCGAACTGCTGAACAAAGACTGGCGCGCGGCCATCTCCAGCTGTGAAATGCTGCTTTCTGAAACCTCAGGAACGCTGCGTGAACTGCAGGATACGCTGGAAGCCGCGGGCGACAAACTTCAGGAAAATCTGCTGCGCATTCAGGATGCCACGCTGGACAGTCCCGATCTGGGCTTTGTCGATAAGCTGGTGTTTGATCTGCAAAGCAAACTCGACCGTATTACCAGCTGGGGCCAGCAGGCGATTGACCTCTGGATCGGCTATGACCGCCACGTCCATAAATTTATTCGTACCGCCATCGACATGGATAAAAACCGCGTCTTTGCGCAGCGCCTGCGGGTATCGGTGCAGAATTACTTCGACGCGCCCTGGGCGCTGACCTATGCCAACGCCGACCGCCTGTATGACATGCGTGATGAGGCGCTGACGCTGCGTAACGACGAAGTGATGGGTGAACTGCCGCCGGAGATGGAGTACGAAGAGATCAACGAAATCCGCGAACAGCTGGCAGCGATGATTGAAGAAGCGCTGCAGGTCTACAAATCGCAACAAAAACCGCTCAACCTCGCGTCAGTGATGCGCGACTACCTGGCCCAGTATCCCCGAGCCCGCCATTTCGATCTGGCGCGCATTGTGGTGGATCAGGCGGTGCGCCTTGGCGTAGCGGAAGCTGATTTAGCCGGTTTGCCTGTGGAATGGCAAGCCATCAATGATTACGGAGCCAAGGTGCAGGCACATGTCATCGACAAATATTGAACAAGTGATGCCGGTTAAGCTGGCACAGGCACTGGCCAACCCGATTTTCCCCGCGCTGGACAGCCAGTTACGCGCCGGACGCCATATCGGTATCGAAGAGCTGGATAATCACGCTTTTCTGATGGACTACCAGTCGTTTCTCGAAGAGTTTTACAGCCGCTATAACGTTGAGTTAATCCGTGCGCCGGAAGGCTTTTTCTATCTGCGTCCGCGTTCAACCACGCTGATTCCGCGTTCCGTGCTCTCTGAGCTGGATATGATGGTCGGGAAGATTCTCTGCTATCTCTATCTCAGCCCGGAACGACTGGCCAATGAAGGTATCTTCACCCAGCAGGAGCTGTACGACGAACTGCTCTCTCTGGCCGATGAGAACCGCCTGCTGAAGCTGGTCAACCAGCGCTCAACCGGTTCGGATCTGGATCGCACCAAACTGCAGGAGAAAGTGCGCGCCTCTCTGAGCCGCCTGCGTCGCCTTGGCATGGTGTGGTTTTTCGGCAATGACAGCAGCAAGTTCCGCATCACGGAATCGGTGTTCCGCTTTGGTGCCGACGTGCGCGGCGGTGATGACGCCCGTGAAGCGCAGCTTCGTCTGATTCGTGATGGCGAGGCCATGCTACTGGAAAACGCGACAGCACCGGTCGACACCGATGACGGTGAAGGGCAGGAAAGCGACGCGAGTGAGAACGCAGAGGAAGAACAGGCATGATTGAGCGCGGAAAGTTTCGTTCGCTTACGCTGATCAACTGGAACGGCTTTTTTGCCCGTACTTTTGATCTCGATGAATTAGTGACCACGCTGTCAGGCGGTAACGGTGCGGGTAAGTCCACCACGATGGCGGCATTTGTCACCGCGCTGATCCCCGATTTAACGCTGCTGCACTTCCGTAATACCACCGAAGCGGGCGCGACATCAGGATCTCGTGACAAGGGTCTGCACGGTAAACTGCGGGCTGGCGTCTGCTACTCCATGCTGGATGTGGTGAACTCACGCCATCAGCGTGTCGTGGTCGGTGTCCGTCTGCAACAGGTCGCCGGACGCGATAAAAAGGTCGATATCAAGCCATTCAGTATTCATGGCCTGCCCACCGACACCAACCCAACCGATATGCTGACGGAAGTGCTCAACAGCCGTCAGGCTCGCGTATTGCCGCTGAACGAAGTCAAAGATCGGGTTGAGGCACAGGAAGGCGTGCAGTTCCGCGCCTATAACTCAGTCACCGATTATCACGCCATGCTGTTTGATCTTGGCGTGGTGCCGCGTCGTCTGCGCTCTGCCAGCGATCGCAGCAAGTTTTATCGTCTGATTGAAGCCTCGCTGTATGGCGGTATCTCCAGCGCCATCACCCGATCGCTGCGTGATTACCTGCTGCCAGAAAACAGTGGCGTGCGCAAAGCGTTCCAGGATATGGAAGCCGCGCTGCGCGAGAACCGCATGACGCTGGAGGCGATCCGCGTTACCCAGTCTGACCGCGATCTCTTCAAGCATCTGATCTCCGAGGCGACCAGCTACGTTTCGGCTGACTATATGCGCCACGCCAACGAGCGTCGGGGACACCTCGACAGCGCGTTACAGCTGCGCAGCGAACTGTTCAGCAGCCGTAAGCAGCTCGCCACCGAGCAGTATCGTCATGTTGAGATGGCGCGCGAACTGGCCGAGCACAGTGGTGCAGAAAACGATCTAGAAGTCGATTATCAGGCCGCCAGCGATCACCTGAACCTGGTACAGACGGCGATGCGTCAGCAGGAGAAGATTGAGCGCTACGATGCGGATATCGAAGATCTGACGCTGCGGCTGGAAGAGCAGACCGAAGTAGTCGCCGAAGCGCGTGAAATTCAGGAAGAGAATGAAGCGCGGGCCGAAGCGGCTGAGCTGGAAGTGGATGAGCTGAAAAGCCAGCTGGCCGATTTCCAGCAGGCGCTCGACGTGCAGCAAACCCGCGCTATCCAGTATCAGCAGGCATTGCAGGCGCTGGAGCGCGCCCGCACGCTCTGCCAGCTGCCCGATCTGAGCATTGACAATGCGGCTGAATGGCAGGAAAGCTTCCAGGCCAAAGAGGAAGAGGCGACAGAACGGTTGCTGCGCCTGGAGCAGAAGCTGAGCGTAGCGGAAGCGGCGCACAGTCAGTTTGAACAGGCGCTGGCGCTGGTGACCAGCATTGCCGGTGACGTGACCCGTCAGGACGCCTGGCAAACCGGCCGCGAACTGCTGCGTGATGCCAGCAACCAGCGTCATCACGCCGAACAGCTCTCGTCGCTGCGTCTGCGTCTGAATGAGCTGGAGCAGCGTCTGCGCGAGCAGCATGAGGCGGAGCGTCTGCTGGCGGAATTCTGCAAGCGTCAGGGGCAGCATTATGAAGCGGATGCGCTGGCAGGCCTGCAGCAGGAGCTTGAAGCACAGATTGAACAGCTGAATAGCAGCGTCTCCGACGCCGGTGAGCAGCGCATGATGATGCGCCAGGAGCTGGAGCAGCTGCGCGAACGCATCACCAGCCTGACCGCCCGTGCGCCACACTGGCTGGCGGCGCAGGAGATCCTGACCCAGCTCAGCGAACAGACCGGCCAGGCGCTGAACAGCAGCCAGGACGTGACCGAATATATGCAGCAGCTGCTGGAGCGTGAGCGTGAAACCACCGTCGAGCGCGACGAAGTGGCGGCGCGTAAACGCGATATCGAGCGGCAGATTGAGCGGCTCAGCCAGCCGGGCGGTGCCGAAGATGCGCGCCTGACCCAGCTGGCAGAACGGTTTGGCGGCGTGTTGCTGTCAGAGATTTACGATGATGTGACGCTGGATGATGCGCCGTACTTCTCGGCGCTCTACGGTCCGTCGCGTCATGCGATTGTGGTGCCGGATCTCTCCCGCGTTCGTGAGTTGCTGGATGGTCTGGAAGAGTGTCCGGAAGATCTCTACCTGATCGAGGGTGATCCGCAGTCGTTCGATGACAGCGTCTTCAGCGTCGATGAACTACAGAATGCGGTGGTGGTGAAGGTGGCAGAGCGTCAGTGGCGCTATTCCCGCTTCCCGAAAATACCGCTGTTTGGCCGCGCGGCGCGTGAGAATCAGCTGGAGCTGCTGCACCTTGAGCGCGATAAGCTGGCCGAACGCTACGCCACGCTGTCGTTCGACGTACAGAAAACGCAGCGTCTGCATCAGTCATTCAGCCGCTTTATCGGCAGTCATCTGGCCGTCGCCTTTGACGCCGATCCGGAAGCGCAGATCCGTCAGCTCGGCGCGCGCCGGGGTGAGCTGGAGCGGGCGCTGAATCAGCATGAGAGCAACAATCAGCAGCAGCGTCAGCAGTATGAGCTGGCCAAAGAGGGCGTATCACAGTTAAACCGGCTGCTGCCACGCATCAATCTGCTGCTGGACGACACGCTGGGCGATCGCTGTGAAGAGATCCGCGAGCAGGTCGATGCCGCACAGGAAGCGGCGCGCTTCCTGCATCAGCATGGCGCTAAGCTGGCGAAGCTGGAACCGATTATCGCCGTGCTGCAGAGCGATCCGGAACAGCATGAGCAGTTACAGGCGGATTATCAGCAGGCGCAGCAGCAGCAGCGCAACGCCCGTCAGCAGGCCTTTGCCCTGACAGAGGTGGTGCAGCGTCGCGCTCACTTCAGCTACGACGACTCGGCCAGCATGCTCAATGGCAACAACGACCTCAGCGATAAGCTGCGTCAGCGTCTGGAGCAGGCTGAGGGCGAACGCAGCCGCAGTCGTGATCGCCTGCGTGAACATCAGGCGCAGCTGACGCAATACTCCCAGGTGCTGGCCTCGCTGAAAAGCGCCTATGACGCCAAGCGCGACATGCTCAAAGAGCTGCAGCAGGAGATGCAGGACATTGGCGTCCAGGCTGACAGCAGCGCCGAAGAACGCGCGCGTATTCGCCGTGACGAGCTCTACACGGCGCTGAGTCATAACCGCGCCCGCCGCAATCAGCTGGAGAAACAGCTCACCTTCTGCGAAGCGGAGATGGATAATCTGCAGAAGCGACTGCGTCAGCTGGAGCGTCAGTATCATCAGGTGCGTGAGCAGGTGGTCAGCGCCAAAGCGGGCTGGTGTACCGTACTGCGTCTGGTGAAAGAGAATGGCGTTGAGCGTCGTCTGCATCGCCGTGAACTGGCCTACCTGAGCGGCGATGAGCTGCGCTCTATGTCGGATAAAGCGCTGGGTGCGCTGCGTCTGGCGGTGGCGGACAACGAACATCTGCGCGACGTGCTGCGACTGTCGGAAGATCCAAAACGTCCGGAACGTAAAATTCAGTTCTTTATTGCGGTTTATCAGCATCTGCGCGAGCGTATTCGTCAGGATATTATTCGGACTGACGATCCGGTCGAAGCGATTGAGCAGATGGAAATCGAACTGAACCGTCTGACGGAAGAGCTGACGGCGCGTGAGCAGATGCTGGCAATCAGTTCGCGCAGTGCGGCCAACATCATCCGTAAAACGATCCAGCGTGAACAGAACCGTATCCGCCAGCTCAACCAGGGCCTGCAGACCGTCAGCTTTGGTCAGGTACGCAGCGTGCGGCTCAACGTGAACGTGCGTGAAACCCACGCCATGCTGCTGGATACGCTGTCGGAAGAGCACGAGCAGCATCAGGATCTCTTTAACAGCAATCGCCTGACCTTCTCGGAGGCGCTGGCGAAACTCTATCAGCGTCTTAATCCGCATATCGACATGGGGCAGCGTACGCCGCAGACCATCGGTGAGGAGCTGCTGGACTACCGCAACTATCTGGAGATGGAAGTGGAAGTCAACCGCGGTTCCGATGGCTGGCTGCGCGCAGAGAGCGGGGCGCTCTCAACCGGTGAAGCGATCGGTACCGGCATGTCCATTCTGGTGATGGTAGTGCAGAGCTGGGAAGAGGAGTCCCGTCGTCTGCGCGGCAAAGATATTTCGCCATGCCGACTGCTGTTCCTTGATGAAGCGGCCCGTCTGGATGCCCGCTCCATCGCCACGCTGTTTGAACTCTGTGAGCGACTGGAGATGCAGCTGGTGATTGCAGCACCGGAGAATATCAGTCCGGAAAAAGGCACGACCTACAAACTGGTGCGTAAGGTGTTTAATAACACCGAGCATGTGCATGTGGTCGGTCTGCGTGGTTTTGCTGCCGATCCTTCGCCGGTGCGGGCGGGAAGCGACGCAGATGCGCTGCCCGATTTAACCGCTGAAAATTCGCAGGCAGAAACGTAGTCAAAAACTGAACCATTCGTTAATCTGGTTACGGCATTTGTCGCATGAGGCAAATGCCGTTTTTGTTTGTATACTCACATGATGAGTCACGGCGCGGTCGCAGTGGATACAGGGAACACTGCGAAGTTGAAAAACAAGGGGGCAGGGATGTTGCTGGTAAAAAAATTAAATCATCATCGCGTTCTATCATTGTTAGCGCTGGCGCTAACCGTTGTTCCATTTACGCTACCACAGGCCGCTGTTATCGCCGCTTTGCCCGGGACAACGCAGGCGGCTATCTCCGTTTCCGAAAGTCAGCAACGCATCCGGCAGGCGTTTTCCAGCGCCGATCAGCCGTTTTATCTGGCACCGCTGGCGACGCTCTATGCATCCCGCCATATGCAACCACTCTGGCAGGATCCTCAGGCGATACAAAAATTTCAGCAGCAGCTGGCTGAAGTGGCACTTTCTGGTGTTCAGCCACAATTCACGCGCTGGATTGAGCGTCTGACTAACCCGGCGATCACCGGCTTTGCCCGGGATGTCGCGCTGTCCGATGCGATGCTGGGCTATCTGCAATTTGTTTCTAATGTGCCGACGCAGGGTGAAACCTGGCTTTACAGCAATGTTCCCTACCGGCTGACACAGCCGTCGGTGGCGGTCGTGAATCAGTGGCAGAACGCGGTCAATGCAGGATCGGGCAACACGTTTATTGCGTCACTGCAGCCGCAGCACCCGCAGTATCAGCCGATGCACGCCGCGCTGAAAACCCTGCTAGGCGATAAGCAGCCCTGGCCGCAGCTGAAGAGCAGTGAAACACTGCGTCCGGGACAGGTCAGTGACGATGTTCCGGCGCTGCGTGAAATCCTGCAGCGCAGCGGCATGTTAACGTCGCAGGTTAATGCGCCTGCACCGGATGACGATGCGGTGCCGGTGGCCGCCTCACCAGTGACCCACAGCGACCAGCCGGTTGCGGTCAGCCCTTCTGCCGCGCCAGTCACCGATTTGTCTGCGCCTTCACTGCAATCGCCGGGTAACGTTCAGAGTCAGACGCTGGAAGGGAACACCGCCAATGTCTATGACGAGACGCTGGTGGCGGGTGTGAAGCGTTTCCAGCAGTGGCAGGGACTGGATGGCGACGGTGCTATCGGTGCCAGAACGCGGCAGTGGCTTAACGTCTCTCCGCAGATGCGTGCTTCGTTGCTGGCGCTGAACATTCAGCGACTGCGCCTGCTGCCGGACGATATGCACAACGGCATAATGGTGAACATCGCCAACTACTCGCTGATTTATTACAACAACGGCAACAAGATCCTCTCATCACGGGTCATCGTCGGGCGTCCGGATCGCAAAACGCCGTTGATGCGCAGCGCGCTCAATAATGTGGTGCTGAACCCGCCGTGGAATGTGCCAACCACGCTGGTGCGTAAAGATATCATTCCGAAAGTGAAGCAGGATCCGACCTATCTCTATAAGCATGGCTATACCCTGCTGTCGGGCTGGAGCGCTGACGCTGAAGTGATCGACCCCAGCATGATCGACTGGCGCATGGTCACCGCTTCATCGTTCCCCTATCGGTTGATTCAGGCACCGGGTGTGGCGAATGCGCTGGGCCGCTATAAATTTAATATGCCCAGCTCAGATGCGATCTATCTGCACGACACGCCGAACCACAACCTGTTCCAGCGGGATATCCGCGCGCTCAGCTCAGGCTGCGTCCGGGTGAATAAAGCGTCTGAACTGGCAGGTTTATTACTGCAGGACGCGGGCTGGAACGATGCCCGCATCTCCAGTACGTTAAAAGAGGGTGACACCCGCTACGTGCCCATTCGCCATCGTATTCCGGTCAATCTCTATTATCTGACGGCGTGGGTCGCTGATGATGGCAAACCACAGTTCCGCACAGATATTTACAATTATGATGACACCGCGCGTTCGGGCAGCCAGGCTTTGAGTCGGGCTGAGCAATTGCTGCTCTAGTGATTGATTTTAAATCGTTAGCGGCGGGCCGGTTATTCAGAAAAATGTTATCAAATGGCGATTCCTGCAGGGATCGCCACGCAAACAGGTTGCAGATGGGTTGACGCTCTACTGAGAGAAAGTTATGGTTCGGGCTGTGCGCTTTTTGCACATTTCTATGGCTTCACTCTCAGGTAAATCGTTACATGTCTACTATTGATTCTTTTCGTCGCAAACTACTGCTGTGCGGTAGCGCCGCCGCCGGTCTGGCATTATTACCCGCTTCTGCAAGGGCCTCGCTTTCTACCTCTCGCCCGCGTGTATTGATGCTTAATAATCTTCATACCGGTGAAACCCTTAAAACTGAGTTTTTTAATGGTAAGAGTTACGACAAGGATGAGTTGTCACGATTAAATCACTTTTTCCGTGACTATCGCGCCAATAAAGTGAAAAGCATCGATCCGCACCTGTTTGATCAAATCTTCCGCCTGCAGGCGCTGCTGGGAATGCGTAAACCGATACAGCTGGTTTCGGGCTACCGTTCACTGGCAACCAACAACATGTTACGTGAGAGCGGTCCTGGGGTGGCAAAGCACAGCTATCATACCAAAGGCCAGGCAATGGATTTCCATATCGAAGGAGTTTCTCTGGCCAATGTACGCAAAGCGGCATTATCTCTGCGTGCGGGTGGTGTAGGATATTATCCCCGCAGTAACTTTGTACATATTGATACCGGGCCGATCAGGCACTGGTAATGACACCGGCAACGCTGCGTGAGCCGGTCATGGAGCGTTATGAATTACCACATTATTCCTGTTACCGCGTTTGCCCAGAACTGTTCAGTTATCTGGTGCGAGTCCACTCGTGAAGCCGCGCTGGTTGATCCAGGCGGCGATGCCGATCTGATCAAAGAGACGCTGGAACAATGCAAACTTAAACCTTCCCAGATTCTGCTGACCCATGGACACCTTGATCACGTCGGGGCCGCCGTCGAGCTGGCTGCCTTCTGGCAGATTCCGATTGTCGGACCGCAAAAGCGTGATGCATTCTGGCTGGAGGCGCTGCCTACCCAGAGCCGGATGTTCGGACTTGATGAGTGCGCGCCTTTTACCCCAGATCGCTGGCTGGAAGAGGGGGAGAGCGTACAGGTAGGGCTGACCACGCTGGAAGTGCTGCATTGTCCGGGCCATTCGCCTGGCCACGTGGTGTTCTTCGATCGTCCAGGAAGGTTATTGATTTCAGGTGACGTGATTTTTAATGGTGGTGTGGGACGCACAGACTTCCCGCAGGGCGATCATCAGCAGTTAATCGATGCTATCCGCACGAAACTGCTGCCGCTGGGCGATGATGTCACTTTTCTGCCCGGTCACGGCCCGATTTCTACGCTGGGGCATGAACGCATCAGCAATCCTTTCCTGCAATAAAAAATGGGCCAGCAGGCCCATTTTTCAATTCGGTCATCCTGCTTACAGCACGGCGACAATCGCTTCGCACAGCGCCGACATATTGTCTGGCGTCATGCCCGCCACATTCACCCGCCCTGAGTTCACCGCGTAGACGCCAAACTCTTCACGCAGGCGAATGACCTGCTCTTTGGTTAAGCCGCTGAACGAGAACATGCCGTTCTGCTTAATAATAAAGCTGAAGTCGCGCTGTGCACCTTTTTCCGCCAGGGTATTTACGAAGAGCTGGCGCATGCGCTGAATGCGCTGACGCATGTCCGACAGCTCCTGCTCCCAGATGGTACGCAGGGTATCGTTGCCCAGAATGGTGGCGACGATGGCGGCGCCATGTGCCGGCGGATTGGAGTAGTTCGCGCGAATGGTGTACTTCACCTGACTGAACGCGGTATCTGCCACGCTCGCATCGGCGGCAACCAGCGTGATGGCACCAACACGCTCGTTATACAGGCCGAAATTCTTGGAGTAAGAGCTGGCGACGATCAGTTCCTGATGCGAGGCGGCAAAAATACGCAGGCCTTCTGCATCTTCCTCCAGACCACGGGCAAAACCCTGGTAAGCGAAGTCAAACAACGGCAGCCAGCCGTTGGCCTGTGACAGCTCCGCCAGCTGTTGCCACTGCTCAGCGGTCGGGTCGATACCGGTCGGGTTATGGCAGCAGCCGTGGAACAGCACCACGTCGCCTGGCTGAACCTGTTTCAGTGACGCGACCATGCCATCGAAATCCAGCGTATGGTTTGCCGGGTCGTAATAGTGGTATTCACAGACCTCAAGACCGGCAGCGTTAAACACGTTGTTGTGATTCGGCCAGCTTGGATTGCTGATCCAGACCCGCTTCACCGATGTTTGCGTGGCGAGGAAATCGGCTGCAACGCGAAGCGCACCGGTACCACCCGGTGTCTGAGCCGTGCGAGCACGGCCAGCGGTGATTAGCGGGCTCTGGTTGCCGAACAGCAGGGCCTGTGTGCAACGGGCAAAATCAGCCAGACCATCAATACTGAGATAGTTTTTGGTGGTTTCATTTTCCAGCAGATATTGCTCAGCTTTTTTAACACTGGTCAGCACCGGGGTCTTGCCGGTTTCGTCTTTATAGACGCCAATGCCCAGATTGATTTTTTCCGGGCGGTCGTCAGCACGAAACAGATCGGCCAGCCCAAGAATAGGATCGGCGGGTGCAGCAGAGATCGATTCAAACATGTGTCAGGTCCATTAGCGTGAACTTTAGCGAAAAGAGCTCTCAGGTTAGCGTCCGGCCAGACAAATGCCAACCGTTTGCGAGACAAATTCATACATTTTGCAGTGTGGATTGCACGACGGGGAAAGGTAGTGATTAAAGCGGGGTAACGGCGCGAGGAAAAACGCACCTGTTTGGAATAGCAGCCATAAAAAAACGGGGCCTTAGCCCCGTTTTTCAACATGTTTTAAGCGGAATTAGAACTGGTAAACCAGGCCAACACCAACAATATCGTCTGTGTTCTGACCCAGTGGGTTATTGTCATCCAGCTGGTTGATTTTGTAATCAACATAGGTAGACATGTTTTTGTTGAAGTAGTAAGTTGCGCCAACGTCAATGTATTTGTACAGGTCAGCATCGCCGATACCTTCGATATCTTTGCCTTTCTGCTGTACGTATGCGATAGATGGACGCAGGCCGAAATCAAACTGGTACTGTGCAACTAACTCAATAGTCTGGGTTTTGTTAATGGTTGCATTAGCATCGGCGGTTGTGTTAGGTGCGGTGCCTGGAATAGTGGCGGTAAAGTATGAAGAGTTACGACCTTCACCATACATCGCTGCCAGGTAAACGTTGTTTGCATCATATTTCAGCGCAGTTGCCCAGTTCTCAGCACGTTTGCCCTGTCCAATTACATTACCATTAACATCAGTAACACCTGCAGCCTGTGTATCAGTACGGTCGCTGCTGCTGTAGGCACCAACGATGCCTACACCGATTGGTGAGGTATAGCTGGTTGATGCACCCCATCCGTCGCCGTTAGCACGAGTAATGTCGGTACGGTCGTTTTTGCCCTGATACTGAACTGCGAAGTCCCAGCCATCAACCAGGCCGAAGAAGTTGGTGTTGCGGTAGGTCAGCAGGCCGGTGCTGCGACCGTTCAGGAAGTTATCTGAGCTGCCCCAGTCGCCACCAAATACTGGCAGCATATCGGTCCAGCCGATTGCATCGTAAACCAGACCGTAGTTACGGCCGTAGTCGATTGAACCGGCATCGCCGAATTTCAGACCCGCGAAGCCCAGACGGGTTTTGGTGCCGTCCCGTGCGTCATCACCTTCAGATTTGTTCGCCTGAATGTTGTATTCCCACTGGCCGTAACCGGTCAGCTGGTCATTAATCTGGGTTTCGCCTTTGAAGCCGAAGCGCACATAAGTCTGATCGCCATCATCACCAGCGCTATCAGAGAATTGGTGACGCGCATCCACTTTACCGTACAGGTCCAGTTTGTTGCCGTCTTTGTTATAGATTTCTGCAGCGTTTGCTGCGCCAGCTACTAACAGAGCAGGGATAACCACTGCAAGAATATTGCGCTTCATCATTATTCATTACCCTCATTGGAGTTATTTGTACACCTGCCACTGCCGTCAAGAAACCTTTACGGGAACCCTGAACGAAGTTTGGTGTCTTCCTGTGTCTGCACGCATCTTTCCATCCCACCCGCCGTAATTCTAGCGCTTAAATGCTACTAAACTCGTAATCTTGTTTCAGTAAGAAAATATGTATTACAAAATGTAAAAAACACGGAACTTTGTGAGAGAACTCAAAATTTACAAAAATAAAAAAAGGCCGGCAGTGCCGACCTCGTTATATATATGAATTTCTTATATTTAATGCCGAATATCAGAAACTCGCGTTGCGTGGGGTGCGCGGGAAGGGGATTACGTCCCTGACATTTTGTACGCCGGTGACATAGGCGATTAAACGTTCAAAGCCTAATCCAAAGCCAGAATGTGGCACGGTACCGTAGCGACGCAAGTCACGATACCACCAGTAGTCTTCTTTATTCAGACCCATTTCTTCCAGACGCGCATCCAGGACATCCAGACGTTCTTCACGCTGTGAACCGCCAATGATCTCACCAATGCCTGGCGCCAGAACATCCATCGCCGCCACGGTTTTGCCATCGTCATTCAGGCGCATATAGAACGCTTTAATGTCTTTCGGATAGTTTTTCACCACCACCGGCGCTTTAAAATGTTTCTCGGCCAGGTAACGCTCATGCTCAGATGAGAGGTCAATACCCCAGGAAACCGGGTTTTCGAAGGTCTGACCGCAGTTCATCAGGATCTCAACCGCATCGGTGTAATCCACCTGCGCGAAATCGGTGGTGATGAAACGCTGCAGACGCTCAACCGCCTCTTTATCTACCCGCTCAGCAAAGAAGGCCATGTCATCGGCACGCTCTTCCAGCACCGCGTTGAAGACATACTTCAGCATTGATTCGGCCAGTGCAGCGGCATCATCCAGTGAGGCAAAAGCGATTTCCGGCTCCAGCATCCAGAATTCCGCCAGATGGCGGCTGGTGTTGGAGTTCTCTGCGCGGAACGTCGGACCAAAGGTGTAGATCTTCGACAGAGCGCTGGCATAGGTTTCGCCATTCAGCTGACCTGAAACGGTCAGGAACGCCTCTTTACCAAAGAAATCTTCACTGAAGTCAACTTTGCCCTGATCGTTACGCGGCAGGTTTTCCATATCCAGCGTAGAGACACGGAACATTTCGCCGGCACCTTCGGTATCGGAGGCGGTAATCAGCGGCGTCGAGACCCAGAAATAGCCATTTTCATGGAAGAAGCGATGCAGCGCCTGCGCCAGGGTGTGGCGAACGCGGGCGACCGCGCCAATCAGGTTGGTGCGCGGACGCAGGTGAGCCACTTCGCGCAGATACTCGATACTGTGGCGTTTCGCCGCCATCGGATAGCTGTCGGGATCTTCCACCCAGCCCACGACTTCCAGGCTGGTCGCCTGAATCTCAAACGCCTGGCCCTGACCCGGCGAGGCCACCACTTTACCGGTGACGATAACGGAACAGCCCGTGGTCAGACGCAGCACTTCATCCTGATAATTATTCAGAGAATTATTGACGACAGCCTGAACGGGATTAAAGCAGGAGCCGTCATAGACAGCGATGAAGGAAAGACCGGCTTTGGAATCTCTTCGGGTACGCACCCAACCACGTACGGTGACTTCACTGTCAACCGCGACGCGACCGTGCAGTACGTCCGCTACAGGCACTACGCTCATAAATATCTCTCTATATAGAAGAAGTGAGTAAAAAAGTTGCCCCATCCGGGGTTTTGCTATGTTACTTGCGAGTCTTCAGGAAACAAGCAAAATTCAGGGGGAAAGCAGATTTATTACAGCAGAGGCGGGGCGTATCAACGCCCCGATAAGAAGAGGATTAACTCGCTTTTTTCACCAGCGGCAGATCAAAAGCTTTACGCAGGGCCCTGACAAAGGCTTTATCCTGGCAGATGGTTTTGCCCGGGCTGTCTGAGAGTTTCGCCACCGGCTTGCCATTGCACTGCACCAGTTTGATAACGATATTCAGTGGCGTCACGCCCGGAATATCGCAGGTGAGGCGGGTTCCGATGCCGAACACGACGTTCGTCCGCTGGCCAAAGTGGCGGTAAAGCGCCAGCGCTTTGTCGAGATTTAAGTTGTCAGAAAAGACCAGGTGTTTGCTTTGCGGATCGATACCCAGCTTCTGGTAGTGGGCGAGCGCTTTCTCGCCCCATTCGACCGGATCGCCGGAGTCGTGGCGCAGTCCCTGGTAGCGGCGGGCAAACACCGGACCGAAATCGCGCAGAAAGGCGTCCATGGCAATGCAATCGGTCAGGGCGATGCCCAGCTTATCGTCATACTCATCCAGCCACGCCTGCAGCGCCGCGCGCTGGCTGTTGGCCAGTACCGGACTGATCTGCTGGAAGGCCTGGAACCACTCGTGCGCCTGTGTTCCCACCGGCGTCAGTGACAGACGGCGCGCCAGATCATAGTTACTGGTGCCAATCAGCCACGGAAATTCCTGTTTCAGCGTTGAGACGATCGACTGTTGCACATCCTGCGAATAGCGACGACGGGTGCCAAAATCCATCAGGCGGAAGCGTGACATATCAAGGTCAGCCACCTGAGCTTTAAAGTCGCCGAGTTTCTGATGTAAGTGGTCAAGTGCCTGCTGAGTGGTGACCTGTGGCGTACGATGACGATGCACAATCTCACTGATCAGCGCCAGCAGCGGCACCTCCCACATGATCACTTCTCGCCACGGCCCCTGAATACGGAGTTCCAGCTTGCCATGATGATTGCGCACCTCAACCTGATCCGGGTTATAGCGGAACTGGCGTAACCAGCTGAGGTAATCCTGCCGGAAGAAGGGAAGGTGAGACAACCAGGTCGCTTCATCATCAGTCAGCGCCAGGTGTTGCATTGCGGTTATCGCGTCACGAATTTCGTCAGCGTAGAGACCCAGCAGTTCGTCGCCGCGGCAGCGAAACTCCGCCGCCACCGTTATGTCATGATAGCGGTGGAAAACGGCCTGTTGCATATGGAGCTTATAGGCGTCCGTATCCAGCAGCGAGGTCAGTATCGGGGAAGCATGTCCTGTCATGGCGCGTTTCAGCATCCTGTTCGGTGGCGCAGAGCCCGGTGTTGTACACAGTCATAAAGACGCAAAAGTATAATTCACTATCTGAAGCCGATCACAGCATATTTCAGACGGGCGGGTCGAGGCCAATCTGTGCCATTGTTAACAAAGTGTAGCCATTTCACCCTTTAGGTGCATTGTGCGTGGCAAGCTTGTAGTAACAAGCTTAGACTTTGCCGGTAAACTTATAACAACGCGAGACGCAATATGACGCAACAGCCCCAAATCAAGTATCGCCACGACTACCGTGCGCCTGAGTACACCATCACCGATATCGATTTAACTTTTGAACTGGATGCGTCCACCACTCGTGTAACGGCCATCAGCCAGGTTAAACGACTGGGCGACAGCCAGGCTGAGCTGCGACTGGACGGCGAAGCGTTAACGCTGATTGCGCTGGAGGTCGACGGGCAAGCCTGGACGGCCTTCCGTGAAGAAGAGGGCGCACTGGTCATCAGCCAGCTGCCGGAAAGCTTCACCCTGAAAATTATTAACGATATTCACCCGGATCAGAACACCGCGCTGGAAGGGCTGTATAAATCGGGCGAGGCGCTCTGCACCCAATGTGAGGCTGAAGGCTTCCGTCATATTACCTGGTATCTCGATCGCCCCGACGTGCTGGCGCGCTTTACGACCACCATCTATGCCGACGGTGAGCGCTATCCATTCCTGCTCTCCAACGGTAACCGCATTGACAGCGGCCGGGATGAGCAGGGTCGCAGCTGGGTGAAGTGGCAGGATCCGTTCCCGAAACCCTGCTACCTGTTTGCGCTGGTGGCGGGCGATTTCGACGTGCTGCGCGACAGCTTCACCACCCGTTCAGGACGTGATGTGGCGCTGGAGATCTTCGTCGATCGCGGTAACCTCGACCGTGCCGACTGGGCGATGACCTCGCTGAAAAACAGCATGAAGTGGGATGAAGAGCGTTTCGGTCTGGAGTATGACCTCGACATCTTTATGATCGTGGCGGTGGACTTCTTCAACATGGGCGCCATGGAGAACAAAGGCCTTAACGTCTTCAATGCCAAATATGTGCTGGCTAAAGCGGAAACGGCGACGGACAAAGATTACCTGGGCATTGAAGCGGTTATCGGTCACGAATATTTCCATAACTGGACCGGTAACCGTGTGACCTGCCGCGACTGGTTCCAGCTCAGCCTGAAAGAGGGACTGACGGTGTTCCGCGATCAGGAGTTCAGCTCTGATCTGGGCTCACGCGCGGTGAACCGCATTGATAACGTGCGTATCGTACGCGGTGCGCAGTTCGCCGAAGATGCCAGCCCGATGGCACACCCGATCCGTCCGGATCAGGTCATCGAGATGAACAACTTCTATACCCTGACGGTGTATGAAAAAGGGTCAGAAGTGATCCGTATGATGCACACCCTGCTGGGTGAAGAGAACTTCCAGAAGGGCATGAAGCTCTATTTTGATCGCCACGACGGCAGCGCCGCAACCTGTGATGATTTTGTTCAGGCGATGGAAGATGCCTCGAATGTTGACCTGTCGCAGTTCCGCCGCTGGTACAGCCAGTCCGGTACGCCAGTGCTGACGGTGCGCGACGATTACAACCCGGAGCTGGAGCAGTATACGCTGCACGTCACGCAGCACACGCCTGCGACTGCCGATCAGAAAGAGAAGCTGCCGCTGCATATCCCGCTGGATATTGAACTCTATGATGGCGAAGGCAAGGTGATCCCGCTGCAGAATAATGGTCATCCGGTACATCATGTGCTGAATGTTACCGAGGAGTTCCAGACCTTTATTTTCGATAATGTCTACTTCCAGCCAGTGCCGTCGCTGCTGCGCGAATTCTCTGCCCCGGTGAAGCTTGATTACAAATGGAGTGATGCTCAGCTCACCTTCCTGATGCGTCATGCACGCAACGACTTCTCCCGCTGGGATGCGGCTCAGAGCCTGCTGGCGACCTATATCCGTCTGAATGTCGCCCGCTATCAGCAGGGCCAGCATCTGTCACTGCCGCTGCATGTCGCCGACGCCTTCCGTGCGGTGCTGCTGGATACCGACTGCGACCCGGCACTGACCGCGCTGATTCTGACGCTGCCGTCGGAAAATGAGATTGCCGAGCTGTTTGATACTATCGATCCGCAGGCGATTGCGCTGGTGCGTGACGCGCTGCAACGCACGCTGGCACGCGAACTGGCCGATGAGTTTTTTGCGATCTACAACGCCAATCAGCAGCCTGAATACCGCGTGGAGCATGACGCGATTGGTCAGCGCAGCCTGAAAAATATCTGCCTGACCTATCTCGCCTTCAGCGATGCGCAGCTGGCGGATAAACTGGTGCAGACCCAGTATCACCAGGCGACCAACATGACCGATGCGCTGGCGGCGCTTTCTGCTGCTGTTGCGGCACAGTTACCGTGCCGTGATGCGCTGCTGGCAGCTTACGATGAGCGCTGGCATCAGGATGGTCTGGTGATGGACAAATGGTTTGTGCTGCAGGCGACCAGTCCGGCCGCTAACGTGATGCGCAATGTGCGTCAGCTTCTGAATCATCGCTCCTTCACCATGAGTAATCCGAACCGCGTTCGCTCGCTGGTGGGTGCCTTTGCCTCGGCTAACCCGGCCGCCTTCCATGCTAAAGATGGCAGCGGGTACAAGTTCCTGGTGGAGATGCTTACCGACCTCAACACCCGCAATCCGCAGGTTGCGGCACGGATGGTGGAGCCGCTGATTCGCCTGAAACGTTATGACGAAGGCCGTCAGGCGATGATGCGCCAGGCACTGGAGCAGCTGCTGGAGCTGGATAAACTCTCTGGCGACCTCTACGAAAAAATTACCCGGGCACTGAACGCCTGATAATTAAAAAGGGGAGCGTCTGAGACACTCCCCTTTTTCAGCGCTGCTGCGCGTAACGAACCGGCTGCGGTCGCTCCGTACGCTGCATGACCCGATCCAGTACCTCCGCTTCCAGCTCGGCCAGCCGCGCCGATCCGCGACGGCGGGGACGGGGCAGATCCACCAGCAGATCCAGCCCGATCTGACCCTCTTCGATTAACAGCACGCGATCTGCCATCACCACCGCTTCACTGACATCATGCGTAACCAGCAGCACGGTAAAGTGATGCTGCTGCCACAGTGACTCAATCAATCCCTGCATTTCAATGCGTGTCAGGGCATCCAGCGCCCCCAGCGGTTCATCCAGCAGCAGTAAACCGGGCCGGTGGATCAGCGCCCTGGCCAGTGCGACGCGCTGTTTCTGGCCGCCGGAGAGGGCGGCTGGCCACTCATCAGCCCGATCGGCGAGGCCTACCGCCGCCAGCGCATCCAGCGCCGCGCTGCGCCATTCGCGTCCGCGCAGACCCAGCCCGACGTTATCGATCACTTTTTTCCACGGCAGCAGTCGCGCATCCTGAAACATCAGGCGGGTATCTTCACGAGCCGACTGCAGCGGCGCATTGCCTGCCAGCAGTTCACCGCTGGAGCTCTGTTCGAGACCGGCCAGCAGGCGCAGCAGCGTGCTTTTACCACAGCCGCTGCGGCCCACCACCGCCACAAACTGACCTGAGGGAATATGCAGGTCAATCTTATTGAGAATGGTGCGGCTGCCATACTGTTTGCTGACGCCGTTAACGCCAACCGGGGTGCCGGTGTTGAGGCGCGCCGGTGGGAGAGTCTGGCTCATGCGTTCTCCTCCTTCAGTTGATAAGCGGGATGCCAGCGCAGCCAGACACGTTCAAGCAACAACGCGGCGACATCCGCCAGTTTGCCGAGCAGGGCGTAAAGAATAATGGCGACCACCACCACATCGGTCTGCAGGAATTCACGCGCGTTCATGGCCAGATAGCCGATACCCGCGTTGGCAGAGATGGTCTCTGCGACAATCAGCGTCAGCCACATCAGACCCAGCGCGAAACGCACGCCGACCATGATATTGGGCAGCGCGCCGGGCAGGATCACCTGGATAAACAGGCTCCAGCCGGAAAGGCCATAGCTGCGCGCCATCTCAACCAGCCCGCGATCGATGTTGCGGATGCCGTGATAGGTATTCAGGTAGATCGGGAACAGCGTACCCAGCGCCACCAGAAAGATCTTGGCGGACTCATCAATACCGAACCAGAGGATTACCAGCGGGATCAGCGCCAGATGCGGCACATTGCGCAGCATCTGTACCGAGGTATCCAGCAGTCGTTCACCGGTTCTGGAGGTGCCGGTAATCAGCCCGAGCAGCAGGCCGATAGATCCGCCGATACTGAAGCCGATCAACGCCCGCCAGCTACTGATCGCCAGGTGCTGCCAGAGTTCACCACTGGCGGTCAGCTGCCAGAAGGTGGTCACAATTTTCTCCGGTGCGGGCAGAATACGGGTCGACAACCAGCCGGTTTGCGAGGCAATCTGCCACACCACGACCAGCAGCGTCGGCAGCAGCCAGGGCACCAGCGTATCAGCAAGGCGTTTTCGGGTTCTGGTCATCATGCTCTCCTCAGCCCCGGGCGACTTTTTTCTCAGGGGTAAAATCGTTGGCTACCGCTTCACCGTGTGCCTGAATCACGCGCGGCTGGGGCACCAGTGGAATCTGCAGATCAAGATGCGGGAACAGCAGTTCGCCGACGCGATAAGCCTCTTCCAGATGCGGATAACCCGACAGGATGAAGGTCTCAATGCCCAGCGCTTCATACTCTTTGATGCGAGCGGCCACGGTCGGGCCATCGCCGACCAGCGCGGTCCCGGCTCCGCTGCGCACCAGGCCGACGCCTGCCCACAGGTTAGGGCTGATTTCGAGCTTGTCGCGGCGACCGCCATGCAGTGCGGCCATCCGGCGCTGCCCCACAGAATCTGCCCGCTGGAACGCCGCCTGCGCTTTCGCGATGGTGGCGTCATCCACATTGGCAATCAGTTTGTCTGCGGCCTGCCAGGCCTCTTCATTGGTTTCACGCACGATCACATGCAGACGGATGCCGAACCGGACGGTGCGTCCCTGGGCAGCCGCTTTCGCACGCACCTGATCAATCTTCTCTTTAACCTGCGCAGGGGGTTCGCCCCAGGTGAGGTAGACATCGACCTGTTCGGCCGCCAGCTCCTGGGCGGGTTCAGAAGAGCCACCAAACCACAGCGGGGGACGAGGCTGCTGCACCGGGTTAAACATCAGACGCGCACCGCGAACCTTCACGTGCTTGCCTTCATAATCGACGGTTTCGCCTTCCAGCACCCGACGCCAGACGCGGGTAAACTCGGCGGATTCCGCGTAACGCTCGCGGTGATCGAGAAACACGCCGTCGCCCGCCAGCTCTTCCGGATCGCCGCCGGTCACCAGATTAAACAGCGCACGTCCGTTAGAAAGACGGTCCAGCGTGGCGGCCTGACGCGCTGCCTGGGTTGGTGAAATCACCCCAGGACGCAACGCCACCAGGAATCGCAGGCGCTGCGTCACCGGAATCAGCGAGGCGGCAACCAGCCAGGCATCTTCACAGGAGCGGCCGGTCGGGATCAGTACGCCACCAAAACCGAGGCGGTCAGCGGCCTGCGCCACCTGTTGCAGGTAGGCGTGATCAACCGGTCGCGCCCCTTCGGCGGTACCAAGATAGTGGCCGTCGCCATGCGTCGGCAGGAACCAGAAAATGGATACGCTCATTGTTGCTCCTTATTGCGTCACGGTATGCGGATGCCAGATGCGATCCTGAATCGTCACTTTTACTGGCAAGAGATGATTGGCATAGAACAGGTCAGCGGTGCGCTGCTGGGCGGCCGCGGTTTCGGCACTAACTGGCGAAATGCGGGTTGGCGGCCGATGGCTGAGGTAGCTGGCGATGACCGGTTCGGGCAAGCCCATCGCCTGTGCCAGTAACGTGGTGCTCTGCTGACGCTGGCTGATTGTCAGCGCGTCAGCAGAGCTGAAGGTGTCGAGCACCTGCTGAATAAACGCGCCATGGGCTTCGGCATAGCTGCGGGTCGCTAAATAGAAGGAGCCGGTCAGGTTAAGGGAGCTGCCATCAATCAGCAGGCGCGAATTCCCCTGCAGCAGCACCGATGAATAGTAGGGGTCCCAGATTGCCCAGGCATCAACGTCACCCTGCTGGAAGGCGGCGCGCGCATCGGCGGGGGTGAGATAGACCGGCGTGATGTCTTTAAAGGTCAGACCCGCCTGCTGCAAGGCGCGCAGCAGTAAGTTGTGAGAGCTGGAGCCTTTCTGGAAAGCGACTTTTTTCCCTTTCAGATCCGCAACCTGTTTCAGCGGGCTGCTTTTTGGCACCAGAATCACTTCTGCTTTGGGTTTGGGCGGCTCCGCGCCAACATAGAGCAGATCCGCGCCCGCGGCCTGGGCAAACAGCGGGGGAAGATCACCGGTACTGCCCAGGTCGATGCTGTTGATGTTCAGCGCTTCCAGCATTTGCGGACCTGCAGGGAACTCGATCCACTTAATCCGGGTATGGGGAAAACGCTTCTCCAGTAACTGATGTGACTTCGCCAGCACCATGCTGACCGAACCTTTCTGATAGCCGATGCGAATCTCAGACGGATCGGATTCGGCGGCCTGTACCTGAAGGCCGGCCAGCAGAAGTCCGGCCACCAGCCACTTTCCTAATCTCAGCTTCATCGATCGCTTCCTTATACCGCTTGCGCAACGGGATGGTGGTGACGGGTCAGTGCCAGCCAGAAGGCGGAGACGGCCTCATCCAGGCGCTGTGACAGTGAATCCTGCAGTTCAGGCTGACGGTCGTAATGACTGATCTGATGATCCTCGGCATAAACACCATGCAGGATCTCCTGCGCCTTTAAGGCGTTGAGCACCGGCTTCAGGGCGTAGTCCAGCGCCAGCATATGACCGGCACTGCCGCCGCTGGCCAGCGGTAACACGACTTTGTGTTCCAGTGCGCGTTCAGGCAGCAGATCGAGCAGCGTCTTCAGCGCACCCGAAAACGATGCTTTATAGATAGGTGTCGCAATAATCAGTCCATCAGCCGAAGCCAGATCGTCACGCAGGGCCAGCAGCGCAGGTGCATCAAAACGCGCATTGATTAAATCGTCAGGCTGAAAGTTGTGAATATTCCACGGAATGACTTCAATGCCACGCGCCTCCAGCTTGTGCTGACACAGCGTCAGCAGTGAGGTTGAGCGGGAGGGGAATCGTGGGCTGCCAGCCAGCGTAATAACTCGCATCATCACTCCTTATAACTAAAAGTTATTGATTATCAAATGTTGAGAACTTATGCCTTCATACTGTCAGAGCAGGGGAGTGGGCTTAAATGATTTATCCGGCAAAGTAAGGGTGAAATCTGCAAATAGAAGGCGTTGCGACAGATGTCAGCATCGCCGCTTCCGATAATTCTTAAATTAAGCGCTGGCAGCGGAACAATTCATTAAGGGGCATGATACGAGATCGTCAAAATGTGTCGGTTGAGCAGAAAAAATATCTTTCGTCTGATTGCTTAATCATTTTTTCTGAGAGTGGCGCGGCCATAAAGCGCAACGGCTGACAAAATAGCGCTGCGAAGCAGCACAGAATCAGCTTATCTGCGGCAGCCTCTGCCAAAGATTAAGATTTATTGCAGAAAGCAAACTGTAATAATAATGAAGGAATGCTGAACTTATTCATCGTTTCAGATGTTCGCTTACAGATTTCTGAATCTGGTTACGTCTGCTTTGCAGGGCTAATTTAAATCGATCCTCAACGGTTTTAACATTACTGCTGGCTATAGATGCACTTTCGTTAAGAGTGATGCTCACATGAAACATTAAGATGATTTTTACGGCTGGTCTTTTTTCGCATTACAGGTTTAAGATAATCGGGCTCAATGAAAGCAATCATAATAATCGCGCCTTACTCTTTTCGACGTTTCGCCTCTGGTCAGAACCTGCATCAGGCAGGTGAATCGTATTGTCATTTTCTAACAGCAGAGAATTGCATATGTCTGACATCCTGTTATCCGTTATTATTCCAACCTACAATGTTGAGAAATATATTGTAGAGTGCGTCGATTCGTTATTACGCCAGGTTAAAGCGCCCAATGAAATAATCATTGTGAATGATGGATCTACTGATGGAACATTAGCCTTAATTGAACAGAATTATGCACACCTTTCTCAGGTGAAAGTGATCACCATTGAAAATGGCGGCCTCGGCAATGCACGGGACACCGGCATTGCACTGGCAAAGGGTCAGTTTCTCTTTTTCTGTGATCCGGATGATGTCGTGGTTGATGGCCTCGTGACTGAGCTGGCAATGGTGGCGGAGAAGCATCCTGAAACGGATCTTTTCTGTTTTAACTCCTGCGTCTATGAAGATGGCCACATTGATATCACCTCGCCAAAAGTGAAGCATGACCAGTTTGGCCAGCAGAAACCACAGGAGGTCTTTCTGCGCCTGCTGCGTAATGGCAGATATACCTCTGCCGTCTGGAATTACGTCTTAAGAAAAAGCGTCATTGAACAGCATAAGTTGCGCTTTGTACGTCGGGTTCATGAAGACCACAACTTTACGCTCTCCGTGTTTATGAAATGCCAGCACGCATGGGTCAGCCGTCAGGTCTATTATAAGCAGCGCATCCGCAGTGGTTCACTGACCAACAGTACCAAAGGCAATGAGTTTTTCTATCAGCGCTATGACGCTTTTATGCATGCTTATAATACGTTAACCAGTTCGCTCCCTAAATCAGCCTGGCGTAGTTCGCTGGAAAAATCTTATTTACTTCACTCGTTCCGTCTGATGATCTATTTGTCTCTCTATAATAAAACGCCGGTGCCGGAATATGTCTGTAATGCCATTCGCTTTATGGGTCGTAATGTAAAATCAGAAAATCTTAAAGAGTGGTTGTTGTTTAATCGCCCGGAACTCTTTATTGCGTTGCAGCATTACAAGGTTAAAAAAGAGCTCAAGCGCGCAGCCTGATTCTGAAAAATGTGAAGCGATATTGTTTATGCCTTAGCGAAATGAGAAGGTGAGACATGCAATGTGTATAAGGTTGTTGCGACATGGCAAAAGTACTCGATAAAAGTCTGGTTATTAATATTTTCTCGCTGCTGGCTTACCGTGGCGCATCGTTTCTGTTTCCGCTGGCCACGCTGCCCTATCTTGCCCGCGTTCTGGGCGTAGAGCAGATGGGTACGCTGGCGCTGGCGATCGCCTGCGTCCTCTATTGCAGCACCATCTCCGACTGGGGATTCAATGTCTTTACCACCAAAGATATTGCTCACCATCGTGATGACAAAGAACGCGTCAGCCAGCTCTTCTGGTCAACGTTTAACGCCAAGCTGATGCTGCTGGTGGTCACCAGCGGCACGCTGCTGACCGCGACCTGGTTCAATCCCTCCTGGCATCCTCTGTTCTTCATTATTCTGGCGAACTGCACCACGCTGGTCGGCTCGCTGTTTTCATTCGGCTGGCTGATGCAGGGCTTTGAGAAGCTGGGTAAGACGGCGATGATCGCCACCTTCGGTAACTTCTGTGCGATTCCGCTGACCTTTTTACTGGTGAAATCTCCGCAGGATACCTGGCTGGCTGCCCTGATCCCTGGCGCGGTCTCCATTATCAGCGCGGCGATTACGCTGAAGTTTGTGCTGGAGATGAAAGTCATAGGCCGCTACCGCTTTGAACCGCGCGAAATCAAACAGCGCATCACCGACAGCATGGATGTGTTTATCGCCATCGCCGGTGCTAACCTTTTCAACAGCGTCAACGTGGTGATTCTCGCCTCCTTTACCTCCACCTATATGGTCGGGATCTACAACGGCGCCGATCGCCTGCGTAAAGCGGCCAACTCTGTGCCTGAGCAGATTGGCAGCGCCTTCTTCCCGCGCGTCAGCCACCTGTTCGGCCGGGATAAACGGGCCGCGATTGCGGCGACACGTAAAAGCCTGCTGCTGTCGTTTTCCCTGAGTCTGTCGATTGTAATCTTCACCTGGTTCTTTGCTGACCTGGTGGTCTCAATATTGCTGGGTAAAGACTTTATCCCGTCGGCGGATGTGCTGCGCGTCTTTGTGCTCTGCTTCCTGTTTGGCAACATTGCCTATCCGGCTGGATTACAGATTCTGATCCCACATGGTTTAGCGCGTCAGCGTATGTGGGTAATGATGGCCGCTGGTTTGATTAACGTACCGCTCTGCTGTTTCCTGGCGTGGAAGTTTGGCGCAATCGGTGCCGCATGGTCGATGGTCGGGGCTGAAGCGTTTGTCTGTCTCGGTATTTTTGGCATCATGCAACGTCACGGCATCCTGCGGGATTATCTGTTTCCCTCTCAGGTGAAAAATCAACCCGTAAACGATTCCGCCGCGTAAGATCAAAGCATTTTCAGATAGTTTTATGCATCCCCGCTGTTCGATTTACTTTTGCGCCAGAGCACTTTACCATTCTGGCGCACAATTTCCCGTGCACCGACTTTCACGATCGCTTCCGTCCTTCAGGAGAGTGCATGTTTTATCCTATCGTCCGACCGGCGCTGTTTAAACTTGATCCCGAACGCGCACACGAACTCACCTTTCAGCAACTGCGTTTTATGAACGGCACCCCACTGGAGATGTTTTATCGCCAGAATCTGCCATCGCGTCCGGTCACCTGTATGGGACTGACCTTTAAGAATGCCCTGGGCCTGGCGGCGGGTCTGGATAAGAACGCAGAGTGTATTGATGCGTTTGCGGCGATGGGCTTTGGTTTTGTTGAAGTCGGCACCGTCACACCACGCGCTCAGGCAGGAAATGATAAGCCACGCATGTTTCGTCTGGTCGAAGCGGGCGGAATTATCAATCGGATGGGATTTAATAATCTGGGTGTTGATCACCTGGTTGAAAACGTGAAGAAAGCGCGTTTTAACGGCGTGCTGGGGATCAATATCGGTAAAAATAAAGATACGCCGGTCGAGCAGGGCAAAGATGATTATCTGATCTGCATGGAAAAGGTTTATGCCCACGCCGGTTATATCGCCATCAATATTTCCTCACCTAACACCCCAGGTTTACGTTCGCTGCAATATGGCGAGGCGCTGGATGATCTGCTTTCTTCCATCAAACAGAAACAAAAAGAGCTGGAACAGCGTCATCTGAAATATGTTCCGCTGGCCGTAAAAATTGCGCCCGATCTCTCTGAAGAAGAGTTAATTCAGGTCGCGGACAGTTTAATTCGTCATCAGATTGATGGCGTGATTGCCAGCAATACCACGCTCGATCGTTCGCTGGTGAGCGGTCTTAAGCATGCTGAGGAAGCGGGTGGGTTAAGTGGACGGCCAGTGCAGTCGCGCAGCACGGCGGTGATCCAGCGTCTCTCTCAGGAACTGCAGGGACGGTTGCCGATTATTGGCGTAGGCGGGATCGATTCTCTGACGGCAGCGCGTGAAAAAATCGCCGCCGGGGCAACACTGGTTCAGATTTATTCAGGCTTTATTTATCAGGGGCCAGGCTTAATTAAAGATATCGTCACCCATCTCTAAGACAATTCTCACAATCATTGGCCGGGGGGTTTATTTATCCCCTCGGCTCGTTTATATTTTGTCCTGTTGCACGCTTTTTCAGCTTTTCCTTATGTTTCTTTTTTCGCTGAATTCTGCGTGATGTTTGGCGCAGCGGTAAATACAGGGCACACGATGAAAATTAAACCCGATGATAACTGGCGTTGGTATTTTGACAGCAGCCACGACCGAATGATGCTCGACCTGGCAGACGGTATGCTTTTTCGTTCCCGTTATTCCCGCAAAATGCTCACGCCGGATGCCTTCACTGAATCGGGTTTTTGTGTCGATGACGCCGCCCTTTATTACACCTTTGAAGAGACCTGCCGTCAGTGCAAACTCAGTGGCAGCCATCGCGCCGAACTGGTGTTAAATGCGCTGGTCGCTGCACGCTTCCTCAAGCCACTGATGCCGAAAAGCTGGCATTTCGCCTCTTATGCCCCGGCAATGCAGCCCCGTCCCGGTGAAATGGTACAGGTTACGCTGGCAGACGAGGGAACGCAGGCACGACTGCTGGTGGTTGAGAGTGGCGATAACGCGGCACTCTGCCTGCTGGCGCAGCCGGGATTGACGCTGGCCGGAAAAAACATGGTGCTCGGCGATGCCATCAAGGTGATGAACGATCGCCTGCAGCCCCTGTATCAGGATGTCGCGCCGCGCTACGCCCGCGCAGTCTGACTACCTTAGTTCTACATCGCCAGCCGGAATACAGCTGCAGCTCAACAGCGTGCCGTCCTGACGCAGGGCGCTCTGTTTCAGCGCCTTAACCTCACCCGCGACCAGACTCAGCTTGCAACTGCCGCACAGTCCCGCCCGACAGGAGTAGGGGATCCGGAAGCCCTGCATCTCCAGCTGATCCAGTAATACCTGCTGATTATCCCCGGTAAACGTCTGACCCTGAAACGTGATAGTCACGGCATCTGGCGCCTGCTGCTTTGGTTTCAGTGTTTCGACCACTTCACCGGCACCATAGCTGCGCGGTGCATGACGTTTCAGGACAATCATCTCATCACCAGCGCGCACCACCCCACTGTTGCGCGCCACTAAGTTCAGACCGAAATCAATATCCCCGCTGCCATCCAGGGCGGTGCGGAACGTCTGCAGCGTGGCCAGCGGATGACCGGCAGGATGCTTAACGCCGGTTTCGGTGCTGACAGTGGTGAGCACGCAGCGACTGCATGGCTTAGGAACCTCGAATATTACGTCGCCAATCTGAATCTCCGCCCAGCTGTCTTCATCCCATGCGGCAGCGCCGCTGACGACCAGATTCGGACGAAACTGTTCGGCACGGACGCTGGCCGGGCAGCGCTGTTGCAGATCATGCAGCGACGCGTTGTTGATCAGCAAAAACGGAAAGCCGTCGGCAAAGCTCAGCGGAATATGATTAAACGCTTTTAACCGGCGGCTGGGTTGCGGCCCGACCCAGCGCAACTGAACCTCACGCGGGAAGAACTGGCTCAGCCATTGGTTAATCGCATGCGGCGCTATACGCGCGGTGAAATGATTTCCCCAGACTTCGGTGGGGTGATCCTGCTCATCGAAATCGCTGAAGCGGATCAGGGAGTGACTGCCATCCGGAGCCGTCAGCAGCAGGCCATCCGGTAAAATCGCGGGCGTGAAGCGCACCATCTCCGGGTGCTGACGCGCGGTAATAAAGGTGCCATCAGGTTCGGTCACCATAAACAGACGATCAAATGCCAGTCCGCTGTCAGTGACCAGCGCGTGTGACAGCGCTAATCCCCGCATCGACTTCACAGGATGAATAAATAAGCGGGAAAGCGTGATCATGGTGTTCTCCTTGAACCCGACGCGCAGCACAAAAGAAGCTAACTTTATGACATAGGTCTCCGATTCGCTATAATGCGCGACAATTTTCTCAAGAGTTAAAAAGTGACGATATGAATTCTCTGTTTGCCAGCACGGCGCGTGGGCTCGAAGAGCTGTTAAAAAGTGAGCTGGACGCGCTGGGCGCGCAGGATTTGCAAGTGGTGCAGGGAGGCGTTCACTACGAAGCCGACGATCGCACTATGTACCAAAGCCTGATGTGGAGTCGTTTAGCATCACGCATCCTGTTGCCGCTGGGAGAGTTTGGCGTCTACAGCGATTTGGATCTCTATCTGGGTGTGCAGAGCGTGGACTGGCCGACGATGTTCGGCAGCGACAAAACCTTTGTTGTGCATTTCAGCGGCACCAACGATTCGATTCGTAACAGCCAGTTCGGCGCGCTGAAAGTTAAAGATGCCATCGTGGACAGCTTTACCCGTCAGAATCTCGAACGACCCAACGTCGATCGTGAGCAGGCAGATATCCGTGTCAACGTCTGGCTGAATGACGATCGCGCCAGCATTGCACTGGATCTCAGCGGCAGCTCGCTGCATCAACGTGGTTATCGCCAGCAGACCGGTCAGGCGCCGTTAAAAGAGACCCTGGCGGCGGCCATCGTGCTGCGTTCTGGCTGGGAGCCGACGACACCGCTGATCGATCCGATGTGTGGTTCCGGTACGCTGCTGATTGAAGCCGCACTGATTGCCTGCGATCGTGCGCCAGGCCTGCTGCGCAAGCACTGGGGCTTCACCGCCTGGAGCCAGTTTAACGCTGCGTTGTGGCAGGAGGTTAAAACTGAGGCGCAGAACCGTGCCCGCACTGGCACGGCTGCCACCCAGGCGCGCTTCTTTGGCTACGACAATAATGGTCGGGTGCTGGAGTGGGCGCAGGCGAATGCCCGCCGCGCTGGCGTCTTTGAACTTTTCACCTTCGGCCAGCAGGATCTGCTGAAGCTGACTAATCCGGTCGATCCGGCGGTTCACGGTACGGTGCTGAGTAATCCTCCTTACGGTGAACGTCTGGAGAGCGAACCAGCCCTGATTGCGCTGCACAGCCAGCTCGGACGTCTGATGAAGCAGCATTTTGGCGGCTGGAACCTGTCGCTGTTCAGCGCCTCGCCAGAACTGCTGAGCTGCCTGCAGCTGCGTGCCGATCGCCAGTTTAAAGCGAAGAACGGTCCGCTGGATTGCGTGCAGAAAAACTATAAGCTGGCGGTTAACAGTCATGAAAGCGCTGGACAGATTGCGGAAGATTACGCTAACCGCCTGCGTAAAAACGTGAAGAAACTGGAGAAGTGGGCGCGTCAGGAAGGCATTGAATGCTACCGTATTTACGATGCCGATCTGCCAGACTACAACGTTGCTGTCGATCGCTATGGCGACTGGGTGATTATCCAGGAATATGCGCCACCGAAAACTATCGATCCTGATAAAGCGCGTCAGCGTCTGTTCGATGTCATCAGCGCGACGCTGAGCGTGCTGCAACTGCCTGCCGACCGTCTGATTATGAAAACGCGTGAACGCCAGAAAGGCAAAGCGCAGTATCAGAAGCTGAGCGAGAAGGGCGACTATTTCGAAGTTAAAGAGTTTAATGCGCGTTTCTGGGTGAATCTGACCGACTATCTCGATACCGGCCTGTTCCTCGATCACCGCATTGCCCGTAAAATGCTGGGCCAGATGAGTCAGGGCAAAGATTTCCTGAACCTGTTTGCCTATACCGGTACCGCCAGTGTGCATGCCGGTCTGGGTGGCGCGCGTTCAACCACTACGGTAGATATGTCGCGTACCTATCTGGAGTGGGCGGAGCGCAACCTGCGTCTTAACGGACTGACCGGGCGTCAGCACCGTCTGATGCAGGCGGACTGTCTGAGCTGGCTGAATGAGAGTGACGAGAACTTTGACCTGATCTTTATCGATCCGCCAACGTTCTCCAACTCAAAACGTATGGAAGAGAGCTTCGACGTTCAGCGCGATCATATGATGCTGATGCGTAACCTGAAGCGCCTGCTGCGTCGCGGCGGCACCATCATGTTCTCCAATAACAAACGCGGTTTCAAAATGGACATGGATGGCCTGAAATCACTGGGCCTGCAGGCGCAGGATATTACCCAGAAAACGCAGTCGCAGGACTTCGCGCGTAACCGTCAAATTCACAACTGCTGGCTGATCACTCACGCCGGTAAGGAATAAGCTTACATGTCATTAATCAGTATCCACGGCGCTTATCTCTCCTTCAGCGATGCGCCGCTGTTAGACAACACCGAACTGCACATCGAAGAGAACGAACGCGTCTGTCTGGTGGGCCGTAACGGTGCGGGTAAATCCACGCTGATGAAAATCATCAATGGCGAACAGCCACTGGATGATGGCCGCATTATTTATGAAACCGATCTGGTCGTGGCGCGTCTGCAACAGGATCCGCCGCGCAATATTACCGGTTCGGTGTATGACTTCGTGGCCGAGGGCGTTGAAGAGCAGGCTGAGCATCTGAAAGCCTATCACGCCATTTCCCATGTGGTGATGGAAGATCCCAGCGATAAAAACCTCAATGAGATGGCGCGTCTGCAGAGCATCCTCGACCATCAGAATCTGTGGCAGCTGGAGAGCCGCATCCATGACGTGCTGGAGCAGATTGGTCTGCAGCCCGATACCGAGCTGTCATCGCTCTCGGGCGGCTGGCTGCGTAAAGCGGCACTGGGTCGTGCGCTGGTGAGTAACCCGCGCGTCCTGATGCTGGATGAGCCAACCAACCACCTCGATATCGAAACCATCGACTGGCTGGAAACGTTCCTGAAGAACTTCACCGGCAGCATCATCTTTATTTCCCATGACCGTTCGTTTATCCGCAACATGGCGACGCGCATTGTCGATCTGGACCGTGGCAAGCTGGTCTCCTGGCCAGGCAACTACGATCTCTATCTGGAAGGCAAAGAGGAAGCGTTGCGCGTTGAAGAGATGCAGAACGCCGAATTCGACCGCAAACTGGCGCAGGAAGAGGTGTGGATCCGTCAGGGCATCAAAGCTCGCCGTACCCGCAACGAAGGCCGTGTGCGTGCGCTGAAAGCGCTGCGTCGTGAACATTCAGAACGCCGCGAAGTGATGGGCAAAGCCAACATGCAGGTGGGCGAAGCGTCCCGTTCCGGCAAGATTGTCTTTGAGCTGGAAAATGTCGACTACGCGGTCGATGGCAAAGTGCTGGTGAAGGACTTCTCAACCCAGGTGCAGCGTGGCGACAAAATTGCGCTGATCGGACCAAATGGCTGCGGGAAAACTACCTTACTACGCCTGATGCTGCAGCAGCTGAAAGCTGACCATGGTCGTGTGCATTCCGGCACCAAGCTGGAAGTAGCCTACTTTGACCAGCATCGCGCTGAACTGGATCCGGATCGCACCGTGATGGACAACCTGGCCGAAGGCAAGCAGGAAGTACTGGTCAACGGCAAACCGCGCCACGTACTGGGCTATCTGCAGGACTTCCTGTTCCATCCAAAACGTGCCATGACGCCGGTGCGCGCCCTTTCGGGCGGTGAACGTAACCGTCTGCTGCTGGCACGCCTGTTCCTGCGTCCCAGCAACCTGATGATTCTGGATGAACCGACTAACGACCTTGACGTCGAAACGCTGGAACTGCTGGAAGAGCTGATTGATGGTTATCAGGGCACCGTGTTACTGGTGAGCCACGATCGTCAGTTCGTCGATAATACCGTTACCGAGTGCTGGATTTTTGAAGGCAACGGTGAGATTGGTACCTTTGTTGGCGGTTATCACGATGCTCAGCAGCAGCGCGCCGCCTACCGGCAGCACAAGGCGGCAGCACCGGCGAAAGCGACGGGCAACGCCTCTAAGCCTGCAACCGAGAAGGGTGATGCGAAGCGTAGCGTGAATAAACTCAGCTACAATCTGGCGCGCGAGCTGGAACAGCTGCCGCAAAAACTGGAGCAGCTGGAAGCGCGTATCGGAGAGCTGCAGGCGAAGATGAGTCATCCCGACTTCTTCAGCCAGGCACACGATCAGACGCAACCGGTGCTGGATAATCTGGCTCAGACTGAGCAGGAGCTGGAAACCGCTTTTGCGCGCTGGGAAGAGCTAGAGTCACTGAAAAACGGCGCGTAGGGCAGGGCTAACGGATGTGTTCAGCAGTGAAAAGTAACGCGTGGATGCTCTGTCCACAATGCGATTTAATGATTAAGCTGCCGGACATTCCCGTTGGCAGCCGTGCGTCATGCCCGCGCTGCCACACCTCCCTGACGGCCAACTGGCACGAACCGCGTAAACGGCCAACGGGCTATGCGCTGGCAGCGCTGTTTATGCTGCTGCTGGCGAATCTGTTTCCTTTTGTCTCAATGAAGGTGGCGGGGCTGACCAGCCAGATAACCCTGGCCCAGATACCTCAGGTGATGGTGACGGAAGATTACAGCAGTCTGGCGACGCTGTTCCTTCTCTTTGTGCAGGCGGTTCCGGCCTTCTGCATGATCACCATTATCCTTCTGGTCAATCGGGTCCCGTTGCCGACTGGACTCAAAACTGGTCTGGCACGTATTCTGTTTCAGCTGCGTAACTGGGGCATGGCAGAAATCTTTATGGCGGGCGTGCTGGTCAGTTTCGTCAAGCTGATGGCCTATGGCGAGATCGGCCTGGAGACCAGCTTCTGGCCGTGGGTTCTGTTCTGTCTGCTGCAGTTGCGGGCCTTTCAGTGCGTTGATCGACGCGGCTTGTGGGACAGTCTGTCACCCCGACCTGCGCTGCCCCATCCGCCCGAAGTGGGCATCAGTGGTTTAGAGCAGGGTCTGCGCTCCTGTCCCTGCTGTACGGCCATTCTGCCGGAAGCAGAGCATAAGTGTCCCCGCTGCGGCGTCACGGCCGAGGCACGGCGTAAGCACAGCCTGCAGTGGACGCTGGCGCTGTTGTTCACCTCCATACTGCTTTATATCCCGGCCAACCTGTTGCCGATTATGGTGACGGAAACCCTCGGCACTGCCTATCCCTCCAATATCATGGCGGGGGTGATTGTGCTGTGGGGTGATGGCTCCTATCCGGTGGCGTTGGTGATCTTTATCGCCAGTATCATGGTGCCTACGCTGAAAATGCTGGCGATTGGCTGGCTTTGCTGGGATGCCAGCGGACGCGGACAGCGTGACAGCCACAGGATGCACAAAATTTATGAAGTGGTCGAATTTGTAGGCCGCTGGTCAATGATTGACGTGTTTGTTATTGCCGTGCTCTCTGCGCTGGTGCGCATGGGGCAATTAATGAATGTTTATCCCGCGTGGGGGGCAGTATTGTTTGCAATGGTGGTGATTATCACCATGATTGCTGCCATGACCTTTGACCCGCGATTAACCTGGGATCGTGTACGCGAAAACAATATGAAGGAGTCGCGCCTTGACGGAAACTAATCACGGCCATGCAAAGGTGGAACAGATTAAGCGCTGGTCGCCGGTCTGGATTGTCCCCATCGTTACGCTGTTAATCGGCGGATGGATCCTCTTTTATCACTTCAGCCATCAGGGGCCGGAAGTCACCCTCATCACCGAAAACGCCGAAGGCATTGTTGCGGGTAAAACCACGATTAAAAGCCGCAGTGTGGATGTCGGTGTGGTGGAAAGCGCGGTGTTAAGCGACGATCTCCACCATGTGGAAATCAAAGCGCGCCTGAATTCAGGCATGGAAAAACTGCTGCACAGCGACAGCGTTTTCTGGGTGGTGAAACCGCAGGTGGGTCGCGAAGGGATCAGCGGTCTCGGCACTCTGTTATCCGGTGCCTATATCGAATTACAGCCGGGCACTAAAAGCCAGGCACCCGAGCAGTTTAAGCTGCTGGATGCGCCGCCGTTAGCGCCACCGGATGCCAAAGGGATTCGCATCGTGCTGGACAGCAAGAAAGCGGGCCAGCTCAATCCGGGGGATCCGGTGCTGTTCCGTGGCTATCGCGTCGGTACGGTCGAGACCAGCGCTTTTGATACCGAAAAACGCATGATGACCTATCAGCTGTTTGTCGCTGCGCCTTACGATCGCCTGATTACAACCAACGTTCGCTTCTGGAAGGACAGCGGCATCGCCGTGGATATGTCCGCTTCAGGAATGCGGGTGGAAATGGGATCGCTGACCACGCTGTTCAGCGGCGGCGTCAGTTTTGACGTGCCGGATGGCTGGGAGCTGGGTCAGCCTGCGCAGAATAAGTCTGATTATCATCTGTTTGACGATCAGCGCAGCATTCAGGACTCGCTCTACACCAACCATATTGATTACCTGATGTTCTTCACCGACTCCATCCGTGGTCTGCAGGCGGGTGCGCCGGTTGAATTCCGCGGCATTCGCCTGGGTACCGTCTCAGAAGCGCCATTGATGAAAGCCGGTCTGGACCAGGCGCTGAACAATGATTACCGCGTGCCGGTGCTGATTCGCATCGAGCCGGATCGCTTTATCAGCCGACTGGGTGAGAACTTCGATCTGCAACAGCATCTGCAGGATGGTAAAAAACGTGGCCTGCGTGCGACGCTGAAAACCGGTAGCCTGTTGTCGGGTGCGCTCTATGTCGATCTCGACTTCTATGACAATGCACCGCCTTATAAAGGGCCGCAGAAAGTCTCTGGCTATGAAGTTATCCCAACGGTCAGCGGTGGCCTGAGCCAGATTCAGCAGAAGCTGATGGCGGCGCTGGATAAGATCAACAGTCTGCCACTGAACGGTATGGTCAATGAAGCGACAGGCACGCTGAAAGAGAGCCAGAAAACGATGCGTGATCTGCAGCGCACCATCGACAACATCAACAAAGTCACCGCCAGTCCGGCTATGAAAACCCTGCCGGAAGACCTGCAGCAGACATTGCGCGAGCTGAACCGCAGCATGAAAGGCCTGCAGCCAGGTTCACCAGCCTACAGCAAGCTGGTGGGGGATATGCAGCGCCTGGATAAGGTTCTGCGTGAACTCCAGCCGGTGTTAAGAACGCTTAACACCAAGAGCAATGCGCTGGTATTTGAGGCAAAACCGGGACAGGATCCCCAGCCGAAGAGGGCGAAACAGTGAATAAAGGATTGATACTTTGTGCCGCGCTGGTGTTGAGTGCGTGCAGTAGCAGCGTTGACAATACCTGGTATCAGCTGCCCTCCGGGGCAGCTTCCATGCAGGTCAGCAGCAGCCAGCTGAATGAAGCGCAACCGATGTTATGGGTGCAGCAGGTGACGGTGCCGGACTATCTGGCAGGCAACGGACTGGTTTATCAGACCAGCGATGTCAAATACGTTATCGCCGCGAATAATCTCTGGGCCAGCCCGCTCGATCAGCAGTTGCAGCAGACATTGATCACTAACTTGAGCAAGGCGCTGCCAGGCCGGCTGGTCGCAGGTTCACCTTTAGGCGCGCAGCACGATACGCTGAATGTGACCGTGACAGGCTTTCAGGGACGCTATGATGGCAAAGCAGTCGTCAGTGGCGAATGGACGCTGGAACATCAGGGCCGGCTGACCAAACAGGCGTTTAACCTGGTACTGCCGCAGACCGAAGATGGCTACGATGCGATGGTCAGAACGCTGGCGGCGGGCTGGCAACAGACAGCACAGAAGATTGCCAATAGCGTGGTTGCGTTAAATTAAGATTGATGTGAATAAATAAGCTAAGCCCCTGACCGATTGTCGTGCTTTTTCGACAGAGGTCAGGGGCTTTTTTATTAGCTTAATCAGAAAGATAGTGTTGTTGCATGCATCACAGAACGTCATTATTTTTACCGATTAAGGTCACATTTATGACACTGGCATGAAGATTGGGCATTGATCTTTGGGTGCGCAGGAGGTAGAACATAAGGGTGGTTGAACATTAATTCACCACTTTTCTTTCCACCAGATTCCACAGACCTTACATGAGGGACACGGAGTATGAAGAGACAGAAACGAGACCGCCTCGAACGCGCCCATTCACGTGGTTATCAGGCAGGTATTACTGGACGCTCAAAAGAGATGTGTCCGTATCAGTTGATTGACGCTAAGTCTCACTGGTTGGGAGGTTGGCGACAAGCCATGGAGGACAGGTCGGTAGCTGCATAACCGGATGTCACTGAAAAGGGAATATAACCTCCGCCATGTGCGGAGGTTTTTGTTTCGGGGGGAAACGCTTAGAAAGCGGCGGTATCTTTAAACAGGCCGACTTTAAGATCGCTGGCGGTATAGATCAGATTACCGTCAACCAGCACTTCACCATCTGCCACGCCCATAACCAGTTTGCGGTTAATAACGCGTTTGAAGTGAATGCGGTAAGTCACTTTCTTCGCATCTGGCAGGACCTGACCGGTGAATTTCACTTCACCCACGCCCAGCGCACGACCTTTACCTTCGCCGCCCAGCCAGCCCAGATAGAAACCAACCAGCTGCCACATGGCATCAAGGCCCAGACAACCCGGCATCACCGGATCGCCAATAAAGTGACAGCCGAAGAACCAGAGATCAGGATTGATATCCAGCTCCGCTTCAACAAAGCCTTTGTCATATTTGCCGCCGTCTTCGGTCATTTTGACCACGCGGTCCATCATCAGCATGTTGCCGGATGGAAGCGGCGGACCATTTTCGCCAAACAGTTCACCACGACCTGACAGAATCAGATCTTCTTTGGTATAGGATTCGCGTTTATCTACCATGTTTTCAATAAGCCTTGTTTTAGTGAATCACGAATATTAGCGAACAGTTGTACGCTGAGCAAATCGGATTAACGGTGGTTGAACCAGTTAAGCCAGCGCAGCGCCCAGGGACGTTGCGGACCGTCCGGCTGGTTGAACAGGCTAATGCGTTCCTGGATGGTATTCAGCAGGCAGTCGCCCAGGCCATCCTCGGTACTCCAGATTTTACCGGTCAGCAGCGGTAGCGCTTCATCGGCACGGTCAATTGCCCAGATATGGAAATGACCCTGTTCAACCGCACTGACAACCGCCTGACTGAGGCTGAGATGACGGACATTGCTGGCGGGAATAATCACACCCTGCTGACCTGTCAGTTCTCGCTGATGGCAGATATCAAAGAAGCCTTCGATTTTCTCGTTCAGTCCGCCCACCGGTTGTACGTTGCCAAACTGATCAACCGAGCCGGTTACCGCAATTTGCTGATTGATGGGCTGATTAGCCAGCGCGCTGATTAAGGCACAGAGTTCAGCCAGTGAAGCACTGTCACCATCCACCTCGGAGTAAGATTGCTCAAAGACCATTGAGGCCGAGAAGGGCAGTTGCTGATCGAGTTCCAGTTCGGCAATCAGGTAAGCCTGCATAATCATCATGCCTTTGGCATGAATATTACCGCCCAGCTCCGCTTTACGCTCGATATCCATGAATTCGCCATCGCCGGGATGTACCACGCAGGTAATACGCGAGGGATCGCCCCAGGCACGGGGATGGCCAGGATATTCAACGACCGACAGGCCATTAATCTGACCAACCACTTCGCCTTCGGTTTCAATCAGAATCTGTCGCAGCAGGATCTCGTCACGCATCCGCTCATTGAGATAATTCTCGCGCCACAAACGCGCTTCCAGCGCATCACGCAGCGCTTCAGCGTTCAGTTCATCGCCCATCAGGGCCGATTCGCGCATCTGGCGTTGTAGCCAGCGGGGGCAGAGTGGCAGCGTCTCCTGATCGCCGCTGTAGCGGACGCCTTCTTTAATCAGTTCTGGCCAGAAGTCCGCTTCCGGCAGGGGCAGACCCGCCTGTTGCGCCAGTTCGATGTTCCAGCGACACCAGGCAAGCATGTCATCTTCATCCAGAATCTGAATATTCTCTTCAAATTCAGTATAGATGGCCATTTCGTGAGCTTCGGGATCCAGCTCCTGAAATTCTGCCAGCGCTTCCCGATCGCCACACAGGACCAGTTTCAGATTGAGCGGCAAGGGAGGAATCGAGACTGGCAGCGGCTGGCGTTCATCCTGAGATGTCCACTCAACATAGCCCTGCTCAACACACTTCTTCAGGCGCAACCAGAGAATCGGCTGCGTCATCAGGCTACGCAGGGAAAGCAGCAGCGTGCCGCCATTAGCACGATGGATCAGGCCCGGTTCCAGCTGGATGCGATCTTTATACTGGCGCACGCAGCCAAACAATTGCTCCATCTCAGTCCATTCAGCAAAGTGAATACCACCCTGACTGGTGAATGGGCGTTGAGGATCGGAGGGGGGCTGGAGCGTGACGTTGTCGGCCATGATATGGTAATCACCGCCGAATAGAGTGGTACTGTCGGCCATAACCCGCTCTGCGGCCTGGGCAATGAATGTCAGATAATCGCGATTCTCCTGGCTACGAACCAGCAGTAACGGGAACCCCTGCGTCTGATGGTGTAAGTGCGCCAGTGCATTCAGCAACCGGGGCTGTACCGTTGCCAGAGCATCAGTTTCTTCATCAGCAATTCGGGAGAAAACGGATTGGTATTGCGCGCTATCTGGCTGTAAGGTCTGCCACGTAAGTTGAGTGCTGGTCAAAATAATCGCATTTGTCTGTTTTAAGAAAAGCGAGATTATACAGGATTCACCCTTGTTAAGCACTGCAGACTTCCTGTTGAAGATGTGATGGTGACAGCATGTTTTTCGTTGCTGCATCCGGGAAAAAAGCTGTTATTCTTAGTTCGTTACGTGATCACGATGAGATTCCGATGAAATACCAGCAACTCGAAAATCTTGAATGTGGATGGAAGTGGAAATACCTGGTGAAAAAACATCGGGAAGGTGAACTGATCACGCGTCACCTTGAGTTAAGCGCGGCGCAGGCAGCAGTGGATAAGCTGCTGGCAATGGAAAATAATCCGGTTACAGTGAATGAATGGATCGCAGAACATATTCACGCTGATCTGGAGAACCGACTGAAGCAGACCATCCGTGCCCGACGAAAACGCCATTTCAACGCTGAACATCAGCATACGCGAAAAAAATCGATAGACCTGGAGTATCTGGTCTGGCAGCGACTGGCAGGTCTGGCACAGCGGCGCGGCTGCACGCTCTCTGAAACGATTGTTCAGCTGATAGAAGATGCAGAACGTAAAGAGAAATATGCCACTCAGATGTCGAGCCTGAAGCAGGATTTGCAGGCGATTCTGGGTAACTCCGGTTCAGAGAGCGAATAATCGGGCAGGGCAATCAAAGCCTTCATCTCTCAGTCCGGTTTTATTACCGGCATAAAAAAACCCCGCCTTAGCGGGGTTTTTTATTACGTGTAAACTTAAGCCTGTGGCTGAGTTACAACGTCTTTGATACCTTTAACGTCGATTTCTACACGACGGTCCGGCGCCAGGCAGTCGATCAGGGCATTACGGCCTTTCACGCTGTCACAGGTGTTGCCGGTAACTGGGTTAGATTCACCCATGCCACGTGCAGAGATCTTGTTAGAAGGAATACCTTTAGATACCAGATAATCTACGACTGACTGAGCACGTTTCTCAGACAGTTTCTGGTTGTACTGCTCTGAACCGATGCGATCGGTGAAGCCCAGTACGACAACGGAACCATCTTTAGGATCCATTGAGCTCAGCTGGCTGTACAGCTGATCCAGAGCCTGCTGGCCTTCTGGCTTCAGGGTAGATTTGTTGAAGGTGAACAGAACGTCAGACTTCAGAGTGAAACGCTTGGTTTCAACAACTGGAGCTGGTGCTGGAGCCGGAGCTGGCGCCGGAGCAGCGACGTCATCCTGACCGAAGCGGTATGAAACGCCTACGCTCAGCATGCCGTTGTCTGGACGAGTACCAACGGTCTGTGCATCACCGATGTTGTTAACCCACTGGTAATCCAGACGGGTAGCCCAGTTTTTGGTCAGCGCATATTCAACACCAACAGCAGCCAGCGGAGATACGCCGGTGTCGTGGTCGCTGATGCGGCCAGTAGTTGGGTTAGTCTGCGTTGAGTCTGCACGCCATACCATGCCGCCCAGACGAGTATACACGTCCAGATCGTCATAGATTGGGTAGCTCAGTTTAGCAGCCAGCTGAACGCCCTGTGCTTTGAATGCGCCGTTAGTCACGTTGCCTTTGTTAGGCATGCGACCCAGCCAGTCATAGCCCAGCTCGAAGCCCAGGTATGGATTTGCCTGGTAACCAACGAATGCACCTGCACCCAGCTGGCTTTCATGAGTTGGACCGTCATTGTTTTCGTAACCGTTACCGTAGTAACCAGTGTCGTGATACTGAGACCAGCCCAGTTTAGCACCGGTGTACCAGGTGTCATCTTTCGGAGCGGCCTGCGCTACGGTAGCGAAGCCAGCCAGTGCCACTGCAATTGCGATAGCTGTCTTTTTCATTTTGCGCCTCGTTATCATCCAAATAGGCAATGAGCAAAAAGGTTGCTCTTGGTTTAAATCCTTCGCCGGGTCAAAACGCTCGCTTATGACTCTACCGCAAAAAACGGAGGTTATTGAGCACCCTGGCGAGCTAAAGTCTACAACGAGATTGGAAACTTACAAGTATGATGTGAGGCGCTTATGTAAAAAAACAGCGATTTATACACAATTTCTAACAATTAGGCTGGTCTTATTGCCGCGGCAAAAAGCCCTAAAAACTTGCTAAACCATTGTCAACGCTCGAACTAACAGAATCAGTGGTTTAGCTGCGACAGATAAGAAAAATAGCTTGGGAAACTTCTGATTTTTACTTAATGAAACAAATCCGACTGAATTTTTATCGCAGTTTGCGGTCTGAGAGGCGCTTCTGATGTCCCGCTTGCACGCAAAATCAATCCCAGCGCTTCACCCTCTGCCGCCGCATTTTCAAGTTGACGTCGTTCATCTTCGTCAAGATCGTAAGGAATCCATGCCAGAACGACACTGTAATTTCCTGTACGCAATGCTTTGACCATCGCTTCAACCGCATTCAGACGTTCAGAATCGGCGATATGCATACTTTTATCCAGTGGTAATCCTGATTCCTGCAGCCAGGTGCGATTCAGTTTATATGCCGGTGTTAACCACAACTGCCAGCGTGATTGCTGACTCAGCTGCTGCAATAAAGGCAACAGCAACATCTGCATCATACCGGGCTGTTCGCTGTAGCGTAACTCAGTAATTCCACCGCCCTGAGAGGCCGGAACGGAAGAGGACGCATAATGATGAGCATAGCGTGAATTATTAGGATGTTGTGTTCGCATAAGTTAATCACCAGCAGTGGACTGTATGAATATACAGTACTGTCATCCTGGATAAAGATCAACCCAAATTTCTGAAAACGCCTCGCAAAATCGCGACAAGATTAGTTGAAACGCTATTTATTCATTGAACCCGTTGACGCTTTTTTTTATCTTCTAATTACCTGATACCCAAGGTAATTTACGATATATTTCTTACATGGAGGTGGTGCAATGAAAAAGGTGAATCCGATTGTAGAGCGCTCCAGAGCGCGCCTGGCCCCATTAGGAACAATAGAGTCGCGCACCCAGTTCGGAGGCTATGCCCTGGCTGTAGAAAGTGTGGTTTTTGCCTTAATTAATAAAGACGAACTCTATCTGCGTGCCAGTGAACCTTTGCGGGAATACCTTACAGATCGTCCGCTGCAACCCCTGATTTTTCGCAAGCGGGGCAAGCTGGTGAGTCTCAATTACTTTCGGGTCGATGAGGCGTTGTGGCGCGACCCTGACCATCTGCTGGCGCTCTCTGCTGCCTCTTTAGAAACGGCGCAGCTGGAGTTGCAGGACCGACAATCCTCACCGCGGTTAAAAGATCTACCAAATCTCAGCGTACGTATGGAGATGATGCTGTACGAGGCGGGCGTCATGAGCGTCAATCATCTCTACCAGATGGGGGCTAAACAGTGCTGGCTGAAGCTTAAAGCGATCAACCAGCACGTTGGGTTCCAGACATTACTTGCGCTGCAGGGGGCGATCACGGGCCACCATGCCGCTGCGCTGCCGCAGGCGACACGGGCGGAGCTGAATGCGTGGTTCCAGCGCACGCTTTTATCAAACCCAAATCTCAGAAACGGCGAAGGCTAATCAGTGATTAGCGTGCGGCGCAGGCGAGCCACATCGGGCATTAATGCCACCAGCAGACCGAGTTGCTGGAGCACCAGCGGCGCACGCGTATCCGCATCTGCGGCCAGCTGGCTGATTCGCTGAGCCAGTTGATGGCGCATCGTTTCTACGTGCTCATCGCTGACAACTTCCGTCTGCAGCACATCCTCCACATAGCAAACCGTATCATCCAGCAATGTCAGCAGTTCGGGTGCGGTAATTTTATCGCGGTGAGCGCCCAGCGCAGAAATGTAACTCAGAAATGAATGGTTGGAGCAAAGCAGCTGAAAAGCCGAATCGCGCAGCTTCTGGCTGGTGCGACTTTCACTGCTCATGTTTGAGACCACCGACGCCAGTTCAGCATCCGCGTTATGCGCATCACGCCGTGCAATGCGATAGGCGAGACGGTTATCTTTGCCCTGATGATATTGCTCCATGATCGCGTCCAGATAGCGGCAATTCGCTTTCAGCGTTCGTTCTGCCACGGCAGGTAACTGACGAAAGCGCCAGTCTGGCCAGATAAACGCGACAGCCAGCCAGGCCAGGCCACAGCCCAGTAAGGTATCCACTACCCGCGGCAGGGCAACCTCAAACCCTTCGCCCAGCAGGTTAAAGCAGAGCAGCACCAGCAGAGTGATAAACAGCGTGGCCTGTGCATACTGCACCTGCCTGAAAGCGAAGAACAGTACGCCGGTAATCACTATCAGGATTAACTGACCTTCAATCGAAGGCACCAGCCATAAAACGGGCAGACCAATCACAATCCCCGCCAGCGTTCCGCCGATGCGCAAGGCCAGTCGTCGCTGCGTTGCATTGTAGTTGGGCTGGCAGACAAACAGGCTGGTCAGCAAAATCCAGTATCCCCGCTCCAGCCCGGTTACCTGAATAAAACCATATCCAATACAGAGCACCACAGACATGCGAACCGCATGCCGGAACAGCGCCGATGCGGGCGAGAGGTGGCGGCTGAAGCGCAGCCGGATATCACTCCAGCCACTCAATCCTTCGCGTGACAGCAGATTGTCACTGTGCTGAGGATCTTCACCGGCCAGCGTCTGTTCTGATTCGATCGAAGCAAGCTGTGCGTCGATGGCGCGCAGGTTGCGCAGCAGCCAGAAAAGAGCACGGGTATGCGTAGCGTCAGGATCATGCTGCTCCAGACGTTCTATCGCTTTCTGTAATCGTTCAAATGCACGCTCAAAACGGCTGTCATGCACCCACCTTTGACGCATCAGAATGCAATGTGCCAGCTGGCGACAGGCCTGAGCCTGCATATTCAGCAGGCGCTGAAAGCGAAACAGAATTTCGTTGTAGCGCCAGTCGCCCCGCAGCAGATGATATTGCAGATGGGAAGAGCTGGCCCGTTCATGAATATCCTGCGCCACAAAGTAGTAGTGCAGACTACGGCGGGTGCCGCGCGACCCGCGATCGCCGCGCAGGCGACTCTGCAGTGTGGTCTTGGTCAGATTAAGTTGCGCCACTAACTGGCTGTTGACCATCGCCGCATCGATAAACGCGGCATCATCCTGATCGCCCGCGTCGGGATCAAAAAGATTCGCTTTGGCATCAAGGTAACGCGCCAGTTGTGAAAAACTCCCGGCCAGTTGCTCCTGCACCGGCCGGACCGGAAACATCAGATGGCCCAGTAATGTCAGCAGGTTGTACCACAGCGCGCCGACCAGCAGCAGCATCGGCTGCATATACCACTGGCTGAACAGTCCGATGCCGAGCATGGTATAGACCGCAATCAGCAGAGCACCAAAGGCGATAGTCGCGTAGCGCTGGCCAAGGGCGCCCAGCAGAATAAAGCCCCAGGTCGAGATTGCCAGCCCGATAATAAAGGCGAATGGATAGGGAAACAGTAACTCGACTGAAACCGAGGCGATGCAGAAGCAGAGCAGGGTAATCAGCAGATTCTTCAGGCGACCGGCCAGGCGATCATCGAGATCGGCCAGCGCAGCAGCGACCACTCCCAGGGTCAGAGGGATCGTCCACTCAATCTGATGCAGCCACCAGGGAATGGCGGCGCAGCCACTCAGTGCAAACAGGATCCGCAGCAGATAGCGCCACGTACTGTTAAACAGATATTTGCGCCAGCCTGGCACGGCATCCGACATCATATTAATAGCGGCGGGCATTGGCTTCGCGCGCGGCGCGCGCCTCTTCCACTGATACCACCCTGCGGCCAACCGGCCAGAGCGCGATAGCGGCGATCTTAAAGTTCGCAATCCCTACCGGAATACCGATGATACTGATGCACTGCACAATCCCCACGGAGATGTGCGAAAGGCAGAGCCACCAGCCAAAGAAAATCAGCCAGAAGATATTCAGAAAGGTGCCGCCGGTATTCAGAATATGACTCTTACTTTCCGGACGCAGCACATCAACATGCACCGCCTCGTTGCCAAATGGCAGCAACGAGAGTTTGGTGATTTCCCAGCAGGAGCGGGTCAGCGGCAGGGTAAAAATCAGCACGATGCTGATTAACGTGGCAAACAGCCAGCTCAGGGTGGTGAAAAAACCGCCCAGAACAAAATTAAGAATATTTAAAACGGTGCGCATGATCTTCTTTTCCTTTTGCATTCCGCAAGATGTGACGCCAAGTTTAGCCTGTTTTAAGGCTGGAGCGCTAAGGGTCTGACAGGTAAACTCCCCCTAATCCTATTCTCTGACGTTGGTGTCGGCGTGGAACTGAAAGCAACCTCGATGGGCAAACGGCTTGCCCAGCATCCTTATAATCGTGTCCGTTTGATGGCGGCAGGCGTCGAAGTCAGCGGCGATAAGCATGAGTATCTGATCCCCTTTAACCAGTTACTGGATATCGCCTGCAAGCGCGGGCTGGTGTGGGGCGAGCTGGAGTTTTTGCTGGCCGATGAAAAAGTGGTCCGCCTGCATGGCACGGAATGGCAGGAAACGCAGCGCTTTCACCACTATCTGCTGCAGGCCTGGCAGAGCTGGAGTCTGGAGATGAGCGCAGTGTGCCGCGAGGTGCTGCAGGCGCTACGCGACGAAATCGAGGCGTTTGGCGCACAGGATCGCTGGCTGAACCGCCACGAGTTGCAGGCGCTGAAAAACAACATCCTCAAACAGTTCGATGCATTGCCGATGCCGCTCTCCCGCTTAAAAGATTTTGCTGACTGCCGGGACAACTGGCAATTCTGTCAGCGCTGGCTGGAGCAGGGCGAAACGGCGTTGCGGCAGCGAAACCGCGACTGGACGGCCGCCATGCTCACCCGCTATCAGGATTTCTTTGCCAGCGTCGAGAGCACGCCACTCAATCAGTCGCAATGTGAGGCGGTGGTTAATGGCGAGAATTCTCTGCTGGTGCTGGCAGGCGCGGGCAGCGGTAAAACCTCGGTGCTGGTGGCTCGTGCAGGCTGGTTAATGCAGCGCAAGCTGGCCAGCGCCGATCAAATCCTGTTACTGGCATTTGGCCGCCAGGCGGCTGAAGAGATGAACGCACGTATCCAGTCGCGGCTCTCCGCCGCTGACATCCAGGCGCGGACTTTCCATTCTCTGGCGCTGCATATTATTCGTGAAGGCAGTAATAAGCAGCCGGTTATCAGCAAACTTGAGAGTGATGCCGATGCGCGTCGCACGCTGCTGATCCAGCAGTGGCGGCAGCAGTGCCATGAGAAGAAGGCGCAGGCAAACGGCTGGCGTCAGTGGCTGCGTGATGAACTGGAGTGGGAGTTGCCCGATGGGCCATTCTGGGAGGACGACAGGCTGGCAAACCGGCTGGCGTCACGACTGGAGCGCTGGCTCGGTCTGATGCGTATGCATGGCGGTGCGCAGGCAGCGATGATCGCCGACGTGCCCGAAGAGATCCGCGATCTCTTCAGTAAGCGCATCAAACTGATGGCACCGTTGCTGAAAGCGTGGAAGAGCGCATTAAAAGAGGAGGGCGCGGTCGATTTTTCGGGTCTGATTCACCAGGCGATTGCCATTCTGGAAAAAGGACGGTTTATCAGTCCGTGGAAACACATTCTGGTGGATGAATTCCAGGATATCTCGCCTCAGCGTGCCGCGTTGCTGAGCGCATTACGCCAGCAGAATAAGCGTACTGCACTGTTTGCTGTTGGCGATGACTGGCAGGCTATCTACCGATTTAGTGGGGCGGAGATGACGCTGACGACGGCATTCCATCACTATTTTGGTGAAGGAGACCGCTGCGTACTGGACACAACCTACCGTTTCAACGACCGCATCGGCGACATTGCCAACCGGTTTATACAACAGAACCCGCAGCAGCTGGCAAAACCGCTGAACAGCGTCACCAAAGGCAATAAAAAGTCGATTTCGCTGCTGGCGCAGGATCAGCTGGAAGCCTTGCTGAACAAACTCAGCGGTTACGCGAAGCCTGATGAGCGAATTCTGCTGCTGGCGCGTTATCACTATCTGCGGCCGGATTTACTGGATAAAGCCAGAACCCGCTGGCCAAAGCTCAATCTGGAATTTATGACGATTCATGCCAGCAAAGGTCAGCAGGCAGATTACGTCATTTTGCTGGGATTACAGCAGGGTAAAGAGGGCTTCCCGGCAGAGGCGCGCGAATCGATCATTGAACAGGGCTTATTACCGCAGCCAGAAGCGTTCCCTGATGCAGAAGAGCGCCGTCTGGCCTATGTGGCACTGACGCGCGCGCGTCAGCAGGTTTTTCTGATGTTCGATAAGGCAGCGCCGTCACCGTTTGTCGATCACTTCCGCGAGCTGGGTGTGCCGGTGCTGCGTAAAGCCTGAGTTACTTCAGACGATCGGCCAGATAGCGCTGATAGTCGGGGATCATAATCTCTACACTTTGCGCAAACAGTGGCGACTGAATGATAAAGTCAGCCGTGGAGCGGTTAGTGGCTACCGGGATATTCCATACGGTAGCCAGACGCAGCAGCGCTTTGACATCCGGATCGTGCGGCACTGCGTTGAGTGGATCCCAGAAAAAAATCAGTGCATCGATCTTTCCTTCCGAAATCAGCGCACCCACCTGCTGATCGCCGCCCATCGGGCCGCTCAGCATGGCTGTCACATTCAGACCCGTATCGCGATTGATCAGATTCCCGGTAGTGCCGGTAGCATAGAGGATGTGCGATTCCAGCGCGGGTTGGTTTTTTTTTACCCAGTCAAGCAGGGCGGCTTTGCAGTGGTCGTGGGCGACCAGCGCGATATGTTTTGTGGTGCCGAGGGTACGAACAGTCTGTTCCATAAAGGCGTCCTGGTAAGGCTCATGCGCAAGAAGAGAGAGCACGAGTGTACCTCTGGCCTTTCGACTCTATCAACTTGTACGTAGCATTTTGACCAGCGTCAGAAGCTGCTGACGCGTGGCTTCATCGAAGCGGTGAAACCAGCGGTGCAGCGAGGGCAGTTCGGCCTGAGTAGTCCAGTCCAGATCGGCGGTAAGCCGGACGGAAGAGGGCGTTGCAGAAGGGGTATTTGCAAACCGCGGCACAGAGGCAATCTGGCGGGTGCGATTATAATTCAGCATCGCTTTTTCCATATCTGCGGATGTGGTGACCGGCAGGTGGTCGCGCACGCTGGTAATCTCCGTGCCTTTTTCATCCACCAGCTGAAAGTTCAGGCTGCGGTCAAAATGATAACGCTCGCGTTTTGTCTCCAGCGCAGGCAACCGAATGGTAATGGTTTTGGCAACCGCGGTGAACGTGACGATCATCGGCACCGACTGATAAGCGATGACGTTCTCATTCTGACCTTTGCGCTGCTGCTCTACCCGAAACAGAAACTGATGCTGACCGCGGTCCAGCTCCAGGCTGTCTGCGCCTTTGAGGAGGGAGCCTGAAATTTTTCGACCATCCAGCACCAGCAAATCGATCTGAGGATCGAGCTTTAATGTGATGGCAGAACAGGACGCCGAAACGAGGAGGGTAATTAACCCCGTTACAGCCAGCGACAGCTTCATTTCAACTCCGGTAACTGAAGACACAAAGGATGGTGTGTAGCAAATTCTTACATTATGGCAGTTAATTTACATTTAAACATATTTATTCGTGCGCGGGTTCAATTAATTTTGCTGAGGACTTACCCGCTAAAGGGCACGCCAATCTACACTCAACACTGGCCTGAAAGGAGATAAACATGAACGATCAGACAATTCGTGAGGTGCTGACGCGCACCCAACGTATCGCCTTAGTCGGAGCAAGCGATCGCCCCGAACGTCCCAGTTACGGTGTGATGAAATATCTGCTCGACCAGGGATATGAGGTGATCCCGGTCAGCCCGAAACTGGCAGGGAAAACGCTGCTGGGGCAGCAGGGGTATGCCAGCCTGGCGGATGTACCGGGCAAGATTGATATGGTGGATGTCTTTCGCAATTCTGAAGCCGCGTGGGGCGTGGCCCAGGAGGCTATTGCCGTTGGGGCAAAAACATTATGGCTGCAGCTGGGCGTGATTAATGAGCAGGCGGCGGTACTGGCACAGGATGCGGGCATGACGGTGATTATGGATCGCTGCCCGAAGATTGAAATTCCGCGTCTGGGAATAACGCGTCAGAAATGATGAGTGTGGCGGCAGAGCGTGCCGCCACAGATTAATGTCGCAGATGAGGTGCCTGTAATTGCTGACGCACCGATGCTGCCAGCTCATCCATTGAAGGCTGCTCTGGGTGTTCAATGCTGGTTTCGCCGGAAAGCTGAATCTCAGCAACGTAGGTATGTACCTGATCGCCTTCCTCATCTTCCATCACCACATGATACCAGGGCGCGGTGCGCATTTTCTCTTCCGCGCCAACATCTTCAATTTTAGGCTCATCTAACGAGTATTCAGGATCGACATCGACGATAACGCCCAGTACGCCGGACAAACGATGACGAACCTGCTGACCAATACCAAATTTACTGGCAATCATTGTGACCTCCGAAAAAAAAGCTCTCTTACCAATATGGGGGCAGGAGCCGTTTTTTCAAGTCACATGACGCGGCAGGCGAAACCTTTCAGGTAGAGACCTTCCGGATAGCTGGCGATCACCGGATGATCTGCGGCCTGGCGGAACTGCTCAATAAACTGCACTTCACGGCCCGCATCCAGCGCGGCATCGGCGATGATCTTCTGGAACAGATCGGTGGCCATCAGACCGGAGCAGGAGAAGGTCATTAATATGCCGCCCGGATTCAGTAACTGAATGGCGAGCATATTAATGTCTTTATAGCCGCGACATGCGCCCATCAACTGGCTTTTGTTTTCGACGAACTTTGGCGGATCCATAATAATCAGATCAAATTTCTCGCCACTGTCCCGGTAACGGCGCAGCAGTTTGAAAACATCATCACGCTCAAATTGCGCGCGGGAGAGATCCAGCTCATTGAGTTCAACGTTCTGACGGGCAACGTCCAGCGCCTCCTGGGAGGTATCCACGCTGATCACTTCTTTACAGCCACCCATCAGCGCAGAAACCGCGAATCCGCCGGTGTAAGAGAAGCAGTTAAGGACACGGGCATCCTGCGCGTAACGACGCGTGGCGAGACGGCTATCACGCTGATCAAGGTAATAGCCGGTTTTGTGACCGCCCTGGATATCCACCAGCAGCTTCATGCCATGTTCGGTAATCGGCAGCAGCGGCGGTGGCAGTTCACCGGTAACGGTGCCCTGCGTCAGCGCCAGCCCCTCTTTCTTACGAACGGCGACGTCAGAACGGTCATAGATGGCGCAGCCAGGGAAACAGTGCTGCAGGGCGGTGATGATCGCTGCACGCTGATATTCTGCGCCTGCTGAGAGCAGCTGCATCACTAAAAAGTTGCCAAAGCGGTCAATGGTGACGCCCGGTAAACCATCAGATTCACCGGCGATCAGGCGATAGCTGTCCAGACCATCGCGGGCCGCCAGCCATTCGCGCCACTGCTGTGCCTGTTCAAAACGGCGGACAAAGAAGGCGATATCGATGGATTCATCGGCCTGCCAGCTCCAGACGCGGGCGCGGATCTGCGACTCGGGTGAATAAGCGGCGCGAGCCAGCCATTTACCGTTGCTGTCACAAACGTCAATGGTTTCACCCAGTTGCGCTTTACCTTCCAGACGCGCAACGGCACCTGAAAAGACCCATGGATGGCGACGGAGCAGGGACTTTTCACGTCCCTTTGCGAGAATCAATCTGACTGTCATAGTTTGCTATGCTTACCTGAAAAAATGAGGCGCCATTGTCCGGTGGATAGCGGGAAATTGCAACGAACAGCAGCAGGAGAGAATAATGTCAGCAGCCTGTTTTAAAGCATGGGTTCATGGCCGCGTCCAGGGCGTCGGGTTTCGTTACAGTACTCAGGCAGAAGCCAGGACGCTGGGCGTGCTGGGCTATGCGCGAAATCTGGATGACGGCAGTGTCGAGGTGCTGGCCTGGGGTGAGGCGGAGCAGGTCGATGCGCTGATCGCCTGGCTTAAAGCGGGCGGGCCACGCAGCGCGCGCGTTGAAAAGGTGCTGGTGGAGCCGCACCAGCCCGCAGAGCCACCCCGCGATTTTACGACCGGTTAATTACAGACATTTCGCCGGCTTAGGCAGACCGGCGATTTTTGTCGCCTGTTTAGCCGGCCCTTCAGGGAACAGGCGGAACAGATAGCGGCTATTGCCTTTCTCTTCGCCATATTTCTGCGCCATCGCCTTCACCAGCATTCGCACGGCGGGTGAGGTGTTATATTCCAGATAAAAGGCGCGCACAAAATGGACCACTTCCCAGTGTGCTTCAGTCAGGGTCAGGCCTTCCTGATCGGCGATGTGGACAGCCAGTGCTTCACTCCAGTCGCCGGGATGCTTCAGATAGCCTTCGGCATCGACGGCGATTTCGTTACCGTTAAAATTCACGTGACATCCTCTTAGTAAATGACGGCGCAGTTTATCAAACCTGGCGGGCAGTAAAAGCAAAAACCCCGCCGAAGCGGGGTTTTACAGGCTACTGTCACTGCGGATTAGTTACTGCGGGCAAACCCCAGCAGGCTCAGCAGGCTGACAAAGATGTTATAGAGCGAAACATAGAGGCTGACCGTCGCCCGGATGTAGTTGGTTTCGCCACCGTGAATGATGTTGCTGGTTTCCCACAAAATCGCACCGGCTGAAAACAGAATGAACAGGGCGCTGATGGCCAGATGCAATGCAGGCAGCTGCAGGAAGATGTTGGCTACTACAGCAACCAGCAACACGACGAAACCTGCCATCATCATGCCGCCGAGGAAGGACATATCACGACGGGTGGTCAGCACGTAGGCCGAACAGCAGAAGAACACCAGCGCCGTGCCGCCCAGCGCCAGCGCTATCACGTCACCCATGCCTGCGGTTAAGAATGAGCTCAGGATAGGCCCCAGGCAATAACCCAGGAAGCCGGTAAAGGCAAAAGCGGCCAGGATGCCCATCGGGCTGTTAGCCAGACGGTAGGTTAAAAACATTAAGCCATAGAAGCCAACCAGCATCAGGATTAAACCCGGCGCAGGCAGGGCCAGCAGGGTGCTGGCGGTAGCCGTAACGGCCGAGAAGGCCAGGGTCAGTCCGAGAAGAAAATAGGTATTGCGCAGAACTCTGTGCGTAGACAGCAGTGAGGACTGCGATGAGGTGACAATTCTTTCCATGTTGCGCTCCTTTAAGCAGAACACCAAATATGTGCCGAGAATACGCAGGCCATTAAAGAGGGAAAAGGCGTTTTACCCTTCTTTACGCGCTAAACTGCTAATTGTTTGAGCAGAGTGGCGATTTTGACACCGAAAAATCACAATCTGGCTGTTTTTCAGGCGAATAGACAGATAGGTGCTTTACATCCCTAAACGGGGTGTTTATAGTGCGCGTCATTGCGGAGGGGTGGCCGAGCGGCTTAAGGCAGCGGTCTTGAAAACCGCCGATGGGAAACCATCCGAGAGTTCGAATCTCTCCTCCTCCGCCACTTTATCTGCCCTGGGCAATAAAGCGGCAAAAATAGATGTTTTGCCAATGCAGTACAGTTTCAAAACGGAGGGGTGGCCGAGCGGCTTAAGGCAGCGGTCTTGAAAACCGCCGATGGGAAA
>NZ_JBLWNV010000006.1:254609-319809 GCF_048452805.1 Pantoea sp. K16
CCATCCGAGAGTTCGAATCTCTCCTCCTCCGCCACATTTTACAGGCCAGCACGCAGTGCTGGCCTGTTTCGTTTCTGCTCTCTCTGTAACTTCTTCCTGTCTGAAAAAAGCGTGCCACTCTCTGTGACGCGTGGCTGCGCATTCATCTCTCCGGTGCATCTCTGCTATAGTCCACTCACCGTTTTTGCAAACATCTGGCGCTTTTCTGAGGCGAGCTGAGTTACACTGTTGATTACATCGCTCTGAGGCGAGCTAATCGGTTGATAGCCAGAGTGTTTCTTTACTGAATGAATGGAATAGGCACAATGATCAAGAAACTGAGTCTTTGCGCATTGTCAGTGCTCGCTGCATTGCCGGTCGGAACGGTAGCATTTGCTGCTGAGGGTGATATGCAGCTGCAACAGGTGCTGATGTTAAGTCGTCACAATCTGCGTGCACCGCTGGCTGATAATGGCAGCGTGCTGGCGCAGTCGACCAAAAAAAGCTGGCCGCAGTGGGATGTTCCCGGCGGACAGCTGACCACGAAAGGTGGTGTGCTGGAAGTCTACATGGGTAACTACACCCGTCAGTGGCTGGCACAGCAGGGCCTGGTGAAGAACGGCAGCTGTCCTGACAGCAATAACGTCTTTGTTTACGCCAACAGCCTGCAGCGCACTGTGGCCACCGCCCAGTTCTTTGTTAATGGCGCCTTCCCGGGCTGTGACGTCGCTGTTTCTCATCAGGATGAAATGGGCTCCATGGATCCTATCTTCAATCCGGTTATTACAGATGGCAGTGAAGCATTCAATAAGAAAGCGCTGGCTGAGATGGCCGCTGCGAATGAAAAACTGTCGCTGAAGCCTGCCTTCCAGCGCCTGGAAAAGATTGTTGACTACAAAGCATCGCCTGCCTGCAACAATAAAAAGCAGTGCGATCTCAGCAGTGGTCAGAACACCTTCAGCGCTGAAAATGGTAAAGAACCGAATGTCAGTGGCCCGCTGAAAACGGGGAATTCCCTGATGGATGCGTTCACGCTGCAATATTACGAAGGTTTCCCGCTGGATCAGGTTGCATGGGGTCAGATCAAAACGCCTGAGCAGTGGAAAGAGCTGTCAGCGATTAAAAATGGTTACCAGGATGCGCTGTTTACCAGCCCGGACATTTCCCGTGAAGTGGCGGCACCGCTGGTGGACTACATCCGCAGTCAGTTAGTGGACCAGGACAAAGCCAACGCGCCAAAAATTACGCTGATGGTAGGCCATGACTCAAACATCGCCTCGCTGCTGAGCGCGTTGCAGGTTAAGCCTTATGAACTGCCTGATACGTTCGAAAAAACGCCGATTGGCGGTCAGGTTGTTTTCGAACGCTGGCATGATGCGAAAAATGATAAAGACCTGCTCAAAGTTGAGTATGTCTATCAGAGCGCCGATCAGCTGCGCAACGCAGACGTGCTGAGCCTGAAGAACCCACCGAAGCGCGTTACGCTGCAGCTGGCGGGTTGTGAGACCGATGCAAACGGCTATTGCAGCTGGGATCAGTTCTCTCAGGTGCTGAATGCTGCGCTGCAGGGCACGCCAATGCAGCCAGCGGCGGCACCACAACCGGCAGCCCAGTCTGACGACGACAGTGCGAAAGCCGCAGCGACCAATGACGCTGCTGCTGATAAGGCTGAAGCGGATAAAGCGACCGCGGCGAAAGAGAAGGCTGACGCCGATAAAGCTGCCGCTGAGAAGTCTGAAGCCGATAAAGCCGCCGCTGAAAAAGCAAAAGCGGACAAGGCAGCAGCCGATAAAGCAGCAGCCGAGAAGGCAAAAGCGGACAAGGCAGCAGCCGATAAAGACGCCGCTGAGAAGGCAAAAGCGGACAAGGCAGCAGCGGATAAAGCCGCCGCTGAGAAAGCGAAAGTGGACAACGCGGCAGCGAAATCAGCCAGTGCCGATAAAGGTGCGGCTGACCAGGCTAACGCCTCGAACACGCCTGCAACAGCGCACAACGACGAATCAAAGTCAGCGGCTGTGGCAACACAGTAATCGTGCTTTCCGGCTGATAATAAAAAACCCCGTCGAGACGGGGTTTTTTTATGGCTGCAAGGCGATTAACCGGCCACGACCACCAGTTTCTGGTTAGCAAACTCTTTGATGCCCAGATCAGACAGCTCACGGCCATAACCTGAACGTTTCACGCCACCAAAGGGCAGCTCCGCTGAGGTGTCGCTCTGAGAGTTGATAAACACCATGCCGGTTTCAATGGCAGAGGCCAGTTTACGACCGCGTGCAATATCGCGTGTCCAGACCGAGCCGCCCAGACCATAGTGAGAGTCGTTCGCCAGCGCCACAGCCGCCTGATCGTCACCTATGACATAAACCTGCGCGACCGGACCGAAGAACTCCTGATAATAGGCGGGATTATCCGGGGTAATGCCAGTGAGAATGGTTGGCTGATAGTAGCAACCTGCACCGTCAACGGCTTTGCCGCCCGTAACCAGTTTTGCGCCATTGGCGACGGCTTCGTCTACCTGTTTCACCAGGCGATCACGCGCGTCAGCGGAGGAGAGCGGGCCAAGCGTGGTCTTTTCATCCAGCGGATCGCCCAGCGTAGCGGAACTCAGCGCGGCGCTGAACTGGCTGATAAAGCGATCGGCAATCTTCTCATGCAGAATAAAACGTTTTGCGGCGGTACAGACCTGTCCGCAGTTGCTGAGGCGAGCCTGCACGCCCTGACGTACCGCTTCATCAAGATCGGCATCATCCAGCACCACAAACACGTCATTGCCACCCAGCTCCAGCGTCGATTTCTTAAGATGCTTACCGGCCTGCTCAGCCACGGCGCTGCCCGCGCGCTCGGAACCAGTCAGGGCGACACCCTGTACGCGGTCGTCAGCAATCAGATCGGCGACCTGATCGGTGGAGATGAACAGGTTAGTCCAGGCCCCTTCAGGCGCACCCGCTTCACGAACCAGCTTCTCAAAGACATCGGCACAGTGCGGCACGATATTGGCATGTTTTGCCAGCACCGGGTTACCCAGCGCCAGGTTAGGTGCCAGCACGCGCATCAGCTGATAGTAAGGGAAGTTCCACGGCTCGACGGCGACTAAAACGCCAATCGGGTGATACTCAACCCAGGCTTCGCCCAGATCGCTGGGATAGGACTGCGGCTGCAGAATACGTTCCGCATTCTCTGCGTAGTAGCGGGCAATCTGCGAGCAGATTTTCACTTCTCCGCGGCTCTGACCAATCAGTTTACCCATCTCTTTACTGGCGATGGTGGCCAGTTCTTCCGCGCGGCTATCAATCAGGTCAGCCAGTTTTTTCAGTACCTGCAGACGCGGCTGAATATCACCTTTGCTCCATGAAGAATGGAAAAGGCGATCGGCCACTTCGAGGGCATGGCTGACGGCGGCTTCATCGTGTGACGGCCAGCTTTTCAGCAACTGGTTGTTTGCGGGATTAATGCTTTGATAGGAAGACATAGCGTACTCCTTGGTGAGCTAAAAATTGAGGGCGGGAAAGTCCCGCCCCTGAATCAGACGTTCTTACGTTCTACGGGCTTATCATCCCAGGTCAGGAGATCTTTATCGGTTTTTTCAAAGGCGCGAATCAGCACGTCATCACTGCCTTGCTGACGCCAGATCTCTTCTGCCAGTTTTTCATCGTAGTCAGCCACTTCGAAAATGGCCTCGGCAATTTCAGGGGAGGTATGACGCAGACTTGCCCATTCGCCAACGTGATGTGCTTTCGATTGTTCAGTAGACATACTTTTCTCCTTTGATTAAATCAGTCCTGCAGTTTGACGGTCAGTCCGGCAACATGTTCGCCCTGAAAACGGGCGATATTCAGTTCCGCTTCGGTAGGCTGACGCGAACCATCGCCGCCCGCCAGGGTGGTGGCTCCATAAGGCGTTCCACCGCGAACCTGTGAAATATCGAACAACTCTTTGGTTCCGTAGCCGATTGGCACAATCACCATGCCGTGATGCGCCAGGGTGGTCCAGACAGACGTGATGGTCTGTTCCTGACCGCCGCCGGTGCCGGTTGAGGTAAAGACGCTGGCAACCTTGCCAAACAGCGCGCCTGACGCCCAGAGTCCGCCGGTGCGATCCCAGAATGTCCGCATCTGTCCGGCCATGTTGCCGAAGCGGGTCGGGGTACCGACGATAATCGCGTCATAGTGCGGCAGTACCTCAGGCGTGGCTTCTGCTGCCTGCTGATCGGTTTTGCCACCCACCTGGGCAAAGCGATCGGCCTCCATCGTTTCTGGTACCCGCAGGATATCCACTTCCGCGCCGGGAACCCGACGAGCGCCTTCTGCAACCGCGTTCGCCATTGTTTCAATATGTCCGTACATCGAGTAGTAGAGCACCAGAATCTTAGCCATTGATCTCTCCAGATGGTTTTGACGTCCAGAAAAAGTATAGAAGAGCTTTCATTTTACGCAGGCGATGCCGAAGCCGGAACGGAGGAGTCGGGCAATAAATCAGCAGCTAATCGGTTGTAAGTCGGCAGAGTGTTCGTTGTTTAGCCAAATTTCTGGTGATTACTCTGTTGCTAAATGTGACTGGCGGACGAGTGAAAGGATAATCTGGCTATTATTTAAACATGGGCTGAGCTCGCGTTTCGGGCCGTCAGCCCTCTGTTTTTAATTCTTAATTATCGCACTACGCGACAGGAGCAAATCATGACAACACATCGTGGGGGTTCTGGAAATTTTGCTGAAAACCGTGAACGTGCCGCAGAAGCGGGACGTAAAGGGGGGAAAAACAGCGGCGGTAATTTTAAAAACGATCCGCAGCGCGCCGCGCGTGCCGGGGAGAAAGGGGGACGCAGCAGTCCTAAAAAACCGGACGCATAACCCCACACTGCCGCCGGTTGAGACCGGCGGTTAACGTCGTTGCTTTTCCCCCTCGCTCTCCCCACAATATTGTCCGGACACATCATCAGGTGAATTATGTCGGACACACTCCGCGGTTTAACCCTGCGCCTGACGCGGCAGGAGCTGGTATTACTTTTCATCACCATGATCTGGGGCGGCACCTTTCTGGTGGTGCATCGTGCGATGCAGCACTCCGGCCCGTTCTTCTTTGTCGGCCTGCGTTTTGCCACCGCCGCGCTGCTGCTGGCGCTCTTTTTCCGCCGCTATCTGGCAGGCATGACCTGGCTGGAGGTGAAAGCGGGCGCGCTGATTGGCCTGTCGATCGCCGGGGGCTATGGTCTTCAGACGTGGGGAATGCAGACCATTTCCAGCAGTCAGTCCGCCTTTCTCACCGCGCTCTATGTCCCTGTCGTGCCGTTGCTGCAATGGCTGTTTCTGCGCCGTCCGCCGGGATTGATGTCGTGGCTGGGGATTGTACTGGCGTTTACCGGCCTGCTGCTGGTGGCCGGGCCGCAGGATGGTCGCATCACTCTGAATGCAGGTGAAATAGCGACGCTGATCAGTACCCTGGCGATCGCCGCCGAGATCATCTTAATCAGCCGCTATGCCGGTAAGGTCGATGTGCGCCGTGTGACCCTGATCCAGCTGGCGGTGGCATCGCTGTGCGCCTTTGGTCTGATGATCCCCAATGGGGAAACGGTGCCTGCCATCTCAACGCCGCTGCTGCTCAGCGCGCTGGGGCTGGGTGCAGCCAGCGCCCTGATTCAGGTCACCATGAACTGGGCGCAACGCAGCGTTTCGCCAACCCGCGCTACGGTGATTTATGCCGGGGAACCGGTCTGGGCCGGCGTCGTGGGGCGTATTGCGGGTGAGCGCCTGCCTGCGCTGGCGTTGCTGGGCGGCGCGCTGATCGTCTGCGGGGTGATCGTCAGTGAGCTGCGGCTGAAACGAAAAAAAGCGGTGCAGCCTGCTGCCACACCGCTGGAGTAGGTCGTTAACCCTGCTGTCGCGCCAGTGGCTTGTCCTGCTTTGCCGCACTGCGTCGGCGCAGAATCGCATTGAGGATAATCGCGCCAAAGGTGGCGGTACCGATACCCCCCAGCGTGAAAGAACCGATTTTCAGCGCGAAATCACCGGCACCGAGCACCAGTGTGGTCGCCACCATGATCAGGTTACTGTTCTGGCCTAAATCAACATGGTTCTGTACCCAGATGCGGGCACCCGCTACCGCAATCAGCCCGAACACCACAATGGATGCGCCGCCAATCACCGGGGCCGGAATAGTGTGGATCAGCGCACCAAACTTCGGCGAGAAACCGGCGAGGATGGCGATGACCGCCGCGGCGACAAATGCCAGCGTAGAATAGACTTTGGTCACCGCCATCACCCCGATATTTTCGGCATAGGTGGTGACGCCACTGCCGCCGATCGAGCCGGAGAGCATGGTGGCCAGGCCATCGCCAACAAAAGCGCGTCCCATGTAAGGATCGAGATTGCGTCCGGTCATACCCGCCACCGCTTTCAGATGCCCGAGGTTTTCAGCCACCAGAATGATCGCCACCGGGGCGATAAGCACCATCGCCTGCAGATCAAAGGTGGGTGCAGTGGTGTGCGGCAGACCAAACCAGGCAGCCTGTGACAGCATCGTAAAATCGACCGGCTTACCCAGCCCCAGACCGTTGGTCAGCAGCGCATAGATCGCCCAGGCCAGAATCAGGCCGACCAGAATCAGCAGTCGCTGAATCATCCCGTGGGTAAATACCGCTACCAGACCAATGCAGAGTACGGTCATCACCGCAACCCAGCTGTCGAACGACGAGGCGGAGACGCTGTGAACCGCAATCGGGGCCAGATTCAGCCCGATAGCCATTACCACTGCACCGGTCACGACCGGCGGCATCAGATTTTCAATCCAGCGCGTGCCGGACTTCATCACCACCAGACCAATCAGCGTGTAGAGCAGGCCGCAGGCTATCACGCCGCCCAGCGCCACGCTGAGATTGGGATTCAGCCCCTGACCGCTGAAGCCGGTTACCGCAATGACCACGCCGACAAAGGCAGCGCTCGACCCGAGATAACTGGGCACACGACCGCCGGTGATAAAGAAGAACAGCAGCGTGCCTATACCCGAGACCAGAATGGCCAGATTGGGATCCAGCCCCATCAGCAGGGGCATCAGCACCGTTGCGCCAAACATCGCCACCGCATGCTGTAAACCCAGCACCAGCGTCTGCCCCAGAGGCAGGGTCTCATCCGGGGCGATAATACCGTTTTCTGTTAATGCCGACTTCTTTTGCCATTGCGGAAACCAGGATCGTGCCATCGTCTACTCCAGAGCGTTATGAATGCCGGTGGGATTCAGGGAAGCGTTAACAGGCATCCTGCCGCAACAGGGGATGGTATCCCCGGTCAAACCACGCCAGACCGTGGGTGTCATCATTGCGCACTAACCCCACGACTTCGCAGAACAGCGTGTCATGCGTACCGACGCTGACAATCTGAGTAATGCGGCAGTCAAAGGACGCGACGGCGCCGCTCAGCACCGGCGAGCCGGTCACGGCCGTTGACCACTCAGCGGCAATAAAACGATCAGCCATTGGCGTTTTGCCGCCGAACAGATTGGAGAGCGTTTCATGGCCCGCCGCCAGCGTATTGACGCAGAGCTGCATGTTTTCGCGGAACACCGGGTAAACCGAGGCAGAGCGGTTAAGGCAGACCAGCAGCGTCGGCGGCGAATCCGTGACGCTGCACACCGCCGAGGCCGTAAAGCCTGCGCGTCCGGCCGGGCCTTCAGTGGTGATGATGTTGACCGCAGCACCCAGCCGCGACATCGCATTACGAAACTCAGTTTTCTCAACGGCAGGGGTAAGGGTATCCAGGCTCATCGTGTTCTCCGCGAAAAGGTTATCCGACGACGCGCTGCAGCGGCTGCACGTCATCAGTCTGATCCAGCCACTGCAGCAGCAGGGCATTAAAGTTTTCGGGGGCGGTGACGCTCATGGCGTGGCCGCCCCAGGCCATCATCTGTTCAGTCGCATTGGGCAGGGCCGCGGCCAGCTCAGTTGAGCAGCTCCACGGCACCAGCAGATCGTCCTGGCTGGCGATCACCAGTACCGGTTGTGGAATGGCAGCAGCCCGCGCGCTGAAGTCGGCGCTCATCAGGGCGTGCAGCCGGCGCATCAGATTTTCCATCCCCTGAAAATGTGCGACGTGATAGCTATCTTCCTGATCCAGCCGCGTCTGATGCTGCGCCATCCACTCCGCAGGATAGAGAAACAGCGGCTGAGCGCGGACAAATGCCTCGACGCCGACGTTGAGCAGCAGGTCCTGGCGTACCTGAAAGCAGCGACGGGTATGGGGATGCAGCGTCAGCCAGCCATTGATCACCGCGATCCGTTCGATCCGATCCGGATAATCCAGCGCCAACTGCATCCCCATCAGACCGCCCAGCGCGTGACCGATCAGGCTGAAACGCAGGATGCCGTGCTGCGCCAGCGCGGCGGCCAGTTCTGACGCCATCATCGCCATGCTGTAGCCTTCCGGCAGGCTGTCAGCGCTGCGACCGGTGCCGCGCTGGTCATAGATCACCACCCGATAGCGTGCCGTTAGCGCGGCCAGCTGCGGCTGCCAGAAACCTGCCACGCCGCCCAGACCGGATGAGAGCACCAGTGTCGGTGCATCGGGATTTTGCAGACCCAGAATATCCAGCTGCATCAGACCTCCGCTTTGCCGATGTGCGCCACGCTGGCGATCTCAATCAGCGCATCAGGCTTGACCAGACCGCACTGAATACAGAAGCGCGCCGGTTTTTCGCCGGGAAAGTACTCGGCATAAACCTGATTCACCGCGGCGTAGTTCGACCAGTCGGTGATAAAAATCGAATTAAACGTCACATCGGTCATGCTGCCACCGGCGGTCTCGATCACCTTTTTAATGGTTTCCAGCACGTGGCGGGTCTGCGCTGCGGCATCACCCACATGCACCACGTTGTTGTCAGCATCAAACGGCAGCGTACCCGAGACATAGACCACGCCATCCGCCAGCGTGCCGGGAACGAACGGGGCGATGGGGGTGGAGGTGCCTGGCGGAACAATAATACTTTTCGGCATAGCGTCGTCCTTATCGTGGATTAGCGGGCATTCAGGCTTTCGCAGAAGGTATCGACATCCGATACCCAGCCAAAAAAGGTTTCGATATTGAACAGGGCAGCCTGCTGAGCAAAGGGCGGGCCGGCCTGATAAGTGGCGTCTTCCAGCACCACGCCGAAGTACTCCAGAAAGAAGCCGTCGCGCAGCGTCGATTCAACGCAGACGTTGGTGGCGATGCCGGTAAACATCAGATGACGGATCCCGCGGCTGCGCAGCATGCTGTCGAGCGGGGTGTTATAGAAGCCGCTGTAACGTGATTTCGGCAGCACGATGTCACCGGGTTGTGGCACCAGTTCATCGACCAGCGCGTAATCCCAGCCGCCTTTCGACAGCAGCGACCCCTGCAGTTCAGGCCGTTTACGCATGGTTTTCAGGGCATTCGATTTGTGGAAATTGGGGGAACCGGCGTCGCCCGCTTCTACATAGTCACTGTCCCAGCCGTTCTGGAACCAGATGATCTGGACACCTGCCGCACGGGCTGCCGTCACCGCCTGATGGATTTTCGCAATCACCGGCTTGGTGGCGGAAACATCGAAGCCCGCCAGATCGAGATAGCCGCCTTCAGTGGCGTAGGCGTTCTGCATATCCACGACAATCAGCGCGGTCTGGCCAGGCGGAAAGGCGATCGGCTCTGGCCGCGCCGGCAGTTCAACCTGGGGAACATCCGGCGTGTGAGCACAATAAACGGTAGCCATCATGCCACCTCCTGCTGTGCGTCGAGCAGGGCGCTGCGACAGGCCATCAGCGGCTGAATGTGCTGCCCGAAGTTCTCGATACCCTGCAGGAAGTCATCAAACGTCAGCAGCACGCCGTGGGTGCCTTCGACCTGCGCAACCTCATCCAGCATCCGCGCCACGCTGGCATACGACCCCACCAGGGTGCCCATATTGATATTGACTGCCGAGGTCGGATCCGCCATCTGGCGCACATTGGTGTCGCTGCCCGATTTGGTGTCCTGCTGACTCTGAGTGGTGAGCCAGGAGAGCGCCTCTTCATCCGCACCGGCTTTGTAGTGTTCCCACTTCGCCCGCGCTTCTTCGTCCGTTTCAGCAGCGATGATCATAAACAGCACATAGGAGCCGACATCGCGGCCCGCTTTTTCAGCGGCCTGCTTCATGCGAATCGAGGTAGAGCTGAACGCGGCAGGCGTGTTAACACCTTTACCAAAGCAGAAGTTGTAATCGGCGTGCTGAGCAGAGAAGGCCATACCGGCATCGCTCTGTCCGGCGCAGATCACCTTCATCGGGCGCTGCGGCTGCGGACTCACCCGGCAGTCGTTCATGGTGAAGAACTCACCTTTAAAGTCCGATTTTCCGGTGCCCCACAGGTCGCGCAGCACGGTAACGTATTCGGTCAGATAAGCGTAGCGGCTGCTGAAGTACTCATCGCCAGGCCACATTCCCATCTGTTCATATTCCGGCTTCTGCCAGCCGGTCACCAGGTTGACGCCAAAGCGACCGCCTGAAATGGAATCGATGGTGGAGGCCATGCGCGCCACAATCGCCGGAGGCAGCGTCAGGGTGGCGGCGGTGGCGTAGATCTCAATGCGTGATGTCACGGCGGCCAGGCCTGCCATCAGGGTGAACGACTCGAGATTATGATCCCAGAACTCGGTTTTTCCGCCGAAGCCGCGCAGTTTGATCATCGAGAGCGCAAAATCGAAATGGTAATGCTCTGCTTTCAGCACGATCGCTTTGTTCAGTTCAAAAGTCGGCATGTACTGCGGCGCATTGGACGAAATCAGCCAGCCATTGTTACCAATCGGAATAAAGACGCCTATCTTCATGTGAAACCTCGTTGCGATGGGGGAAAGGTGTTTCACGCGCTGCACTGCATCCTGCATCGTCCGTGTGGGCCGCGCTCAGTCACAATTCTGCAAACTGTGTGCCACTTTTTTTATTCTTTTAGATAACAATGAGTTAAAATTAACCCGAAAGAGGTAAGTGGAGTAACTGGTCCATTTCAGACCGTCTGGTCAAAATTCGCTGCACGTTTTCCATGCAGGCTGAGCAAAAAAGGTGCAGGGCGCGGATTGGGCAGCGATGAATCCCTTTGCTATGATGCGCTGACACCAGAAGGATGAGGTAAACGTGTGAATACCGATGAAAAAAAGCCAACGCGACGTTCGCGTGCGGTCGCAGCGAAGCGGGCCGCCATACTGGAAGCGGCATTAACCTTCTTCTCACAGTTTGGCATTCACGGCACCAGCCTCGATAAGGTGGCCGAACTGGCCGATGTCTCTAAAACCAATCTGCTCTACTATTTTCCCTCTAAAGAAGTGCTCTATGTGGCCGTGCTTAAGCAGATTCTGGATGTCTGGCTGGCACCGTTGCGCGCGCTGGCGCACGATCAGGATCCACTGGTCGCGATTCGGCGCTACATCCGGCTGAAGCTGGAAGTGTCGCGCGATCATCCTCAGGCTTCCCGGCTCTTCTGTCTGGAGATGCTGCAGGGTGCTCCGCTTCTGAAAGGGGAGCTGGCAGGCGATCTTAAGCAGCTGGTGGATGACAAAGCGGCAATTATTGAACGCTGGATTGATGAAGGACGACTGGCGGGCGTACAGCCGCAGCATCTGATCTTTATGCTGTGGGCCACCACGCAGCATTACGCCGATTTTGCCACTCAGGTTGAGGCCGTTACCGGCCAGACGCTCAGCGATCCGGCGTTTTTCGATCAGGCTGTTGATAACGTGCAGCGCATGATCATCGAAGGGATTCGCGTACGCTAATTCAGGATACATCCACGGTTCAGGTACGGAGTTAATCAATGGATTCTGTTTCGCAACTGGTGCTGGGTGCCTCAGTCAGTGTCGCAGTGATGGGACGTCGGGTGCCGGTCTGGCAGGCCGCGCTGGTGGGCGGCGTCTGCGGCACCTTACCCGATCTCGATGTCTTTCTTGATCATGGCGATGCGATACGCAACATGACCCTGCATCGCACGGAAACGCATGCGCTGCTCTGGCTCACGCTGCTCTCGCCACTGATTGCATGGCTGGTGGCGGGTCTGTTTCGCCAGCGGGTGAAGTGGGCAGCATGGTGGCCTGCCATCTGGCTGGCGCTGATTACCCATCCGCTGCTCGATTTGATGACGGTGTATGGCACCCAGCTTGGCCTGCCGATCACCGATTATCCTTATGCCATCGGCAGTATCTACATCGTCGATCCACTCTATACCCTGCCGCTGCTGGCAGGCCTGGGCGTCGCGCTCTGGCGGCGCAGTGATAAAGGGCTGCGCGGAAACCGGCTCGGGCTGATGCTGAGTACCCTTTATCTGGTCTGGAGTGTGGTGATTCAGGGCGTCGCAGGCTGGCAGATCAGAGCGTCGCTGGCGGAGCAGGGTATTCCGGTCAATAAAGTACTGGTGACGCCCACGGCCTTTAATACGCTGGTATGGCGCAGCGTGATTATGACGCCGGATCGCTATGGCGAAGTTTACTGGTCGCTGTTGTCGCCCTCACGGCCACTGCAGGTGGCGTGGTACCCGCGTCATCCTGAACTGTTCGACGCCTTTCGGGGCAGCTGGTATGCAGAACGTGTCGCCTGGTTCAGCCACGGCTTCTACGCGCTGCGGGAGCAGGACGGGCAGACGACGATTGCCGACCTGCGCATGGGCGAAGGCGATAAGTATACCTTCACCTTTGGTCTGGGCACGCCTCAGCAGCCCGATCCCCGGCCGCAGCGCTTACCTAATGAACGCCCCTCTTTATCCGCCATTTTCTCTGCGCTGGGCGATCGCCTGTAAAAAAAAGCCCGGTCATCTGACCGGGCTTTGTTCATGATATTACCGATTAGCGGCTACGACGATTACGCAGCATCCAGCCGACACCCAGCAGGGCAAACCAGAGTGGCGTAACCATCAGCGCCTGGCGCGTATCTTCCTGCAGCGTCAGCAGCACCAGCACAAATGCGAAGAATGCCATGCAGACCCAGCACATGAATTTGCCCAGCGGCATCTTAAATGCCGACTCCGCATGGCGCTGCGGATGCTTTTTACGGTAGGCCAGATAGCTGCACAGAATGATGGTCCAGACGAACATAAACAGAATGGCCGAGACGGTGGTCACCAGCGTGAAGACCTTCATTACATCCGGGATCAGGTAGATCAACGCCACACCAATCAGCAGGCACAGGCAGGAGAAAAACAGGCCGGTAGTCGGCACCGCACGGGCAGAGAGTCGGCCAAAGGCGCGGCTGGCCACACCCTGCTGCGACAGGCCATAGAGCATACGGCTGGTGGAGAAGATGCCGCTGTTGGCTGAGGAGGCGGCAGAAGTCAGCACCACAAAGTTAACGATACTCGCAGCCGCAGGCAGACCAATCAGAACGAACATCTCAACAAACGGACTGCGATCGGCCATCACCTGGGTCCAGGGCGTTACCGCCATAATCACCATCAGCGCCAGCACGTAAAACATAATGACCCGCAACGGAATCGCATTAATTGCGCGCGGTAAAACTTTATGCGGATTGTGGGTTTCAGCCGCTGCCGTGCCCACCAGTTCAATGCCGACAAAGGCAAACACCGCAATCTGGAAGCCGGCAAAGAAGCCGCTGAGGCCTTTCGGGAACATGCCGCCGTGATCCCAGATGTTGCTGAGTGACGCTGTGCCGCCGCCCGGTGAGGGGTAGTGAATCGATACCAGCACAATCCCGGTTACGATCAGTGCCACAATGGCGACGATTTTAATGATCGCAAACCAGAACTCCATCTCGCCAAACAGCTTGACGGTGGCAATATTGAGCGCCAGAAAAACCACCACGCAAAGCAGGGCGCTCATCCAGATCGAGAAGCCCGGAAACCAGAGCTGGAAATAGGCGCTGATTGCCACCACGTCGGCAATGCCGGTTACCACCCAACAGAACCAGTAGGTCCAGCCGGTAAAGTAGCCCGCCCACGGGCCAAGCAGATCAGCGGCAAAATCGCTAAAGGATTTGTACTCAAGGTTGGAGAGCAGCAGCTCCCCCATGGCGCGCATCACAAAGAACAGCATAAAACCGATGATCATATAGACAAAAATGATCGAGGGGCCAGCCAGGCTGATGGTTTTACCTGAGCCCATAAACAGGCCGGTACCGATAGCGCCACCAATGGCGATCAGCTGGATGTGACGATTGTGCAGATTGCGCTGGAGTTTATCGGGCGTCTCGTGGGTGCTTGCGGTTTCTTTAGATTGATCAACCATAGAATTGTCTTTCCTGTCGTGATGTTGTGTTCAGCTCTGCTGGCTGTTAGTCAAGGCGTCTGCCTGAGGGCAAGTCGGCATAAGATAGAGGAAGAGAGCCGGAATCGGGTAACGCTTTTTTACCAATTGTGATGCCTGCCATCCCGGAAGCGGCAATAAAGCGCGATTTTGTTCAAACCTTCGTCAGCCTGGGTAATTATTCATCACGTTATGTCAGTCAGGCGGCGTGAAGGGCGATGGGCTTCTACACTTTTTGTTTGCTAATCATCATGCTGCGAGAGGGACTATGCGCACGCTTATCCTGTTTTTGCTATTGCTTGCGCTGGGATGGGTCAGCTTACCCTGGCTTAAGCAGCATCTGCCGCCGCAGTTTAATCCCTTTACGCCACTCTCTGTTACCGATCCGCCGGGCTGGATGACGCAGATTAAGATGAAAAGGCTGGCCAGCGATCCTGACGCATGTCTGGCGGTGATGCGCCGCGCTCAACAGGCGGGCTGGGTCAGCTTCAGCGAGCGTCCGGACGTCACGGGTCACTGTCCGCTCAGTCATCCGCTGCGGGTTCAGAAATTTGGCCCGGTCAGCCTCAGCAGCAGCTTTCTGGCCAGCTGTCCTATGGCCGTCGCCAGCACCATGTATGCTCTGCGCAGTCGTGAACAGACCGCCAGAGAGATGCATAGTCCACTGGTACGAATTACGCATGTCGGCAGTTACGCCTGCCGTAATATTTATCATCGTGCCCAGGGGCGGCTCAGTGAACATGCCACCGCCGATGCCTGGGATGTGACAGGCTTTCAGCTGGCTGATGGTCAGCGGCTTGAGGTCAGTCGTCACTGGCAACAGCCGGAAGAAAAAGCGGCAATGCTTCATACGCTGTGGCGTGGCGGCTGTGAGGTATTCGGCAATGCGCTGGGGCCGGACTATAACGCCGCTCACGCCTCACATTTTCATCTGGGTATGCGAGGTGCAGGCTACTGCCGATAAATCATCAGACAGGATTAATACCGTGTTTGATTAAGAAATGTTCTTATGGTGCCAGTAAAACCCATCCAGTTATCATTGCTGAACCTGATCCCTTACTGAAATAGTCTGACAACAGGTCAGGATGCTCCTAAAAAAACCGATTTCAGGGCCATTTGTAAGAATAAAACGATGCCTGCGGGATAAAACTCTTGCGCAAATTCTCAGCGTCATTTGCTCAGCGCCTGCTGGCGGCATGATGAAATTATTTCATGATTGCGCTGGCAGAAATAAGGGAAAGGTATCGCATAAATAAAAAAGTGCGTGATTAAGAAAAGAACGGATTTTACCTGCAAATTTATTTTCAGATGATTTAGTTGCGTGACTATCGGTAAAGTGATTTAACTGATTAAAATAGAGTCAGTGCTGAGCATTACGCCGTAAATAGTGATCTCCGCCACGTATTGCGGTCAGACAGCAGATTAAGTAAAGGTGACTATTACGGACGTGCTGTCCTGGGTCAGGTACCCGCAGTCAGATAAGTGGATAAACCACAGCAGGATATGAATCGACTGGCACAGAGCACGGTCGGGCAGGGGAGAGCAGAAAAGGTTTATTAAACAGCACATCGTTACGCTTACAGGGCTGCCACTGAAAACCGGGACAGGTCTTTCACCGGCAAGCGCGTGGCGCGGGCAGCATGCCGGTTAGCTGCCTCAACAGACGCCACAGGGGCTGCGGGGTCGTCTGACGAAACCGGTCCTGATGCTGCAAAGAGAGAGCCGGGCTTATTTCCTGATAAAAATATGTCAGAAATTTGTCATTGCCGCTTCGCTTATAACGGAGTAATTAACGCCTTGTTTACTCGTTATTTACCCAACAATCAGCATCGCGATTCAATATTTTCAGCAGACTTTTCAAGTCCGAGAAAAAATTGCACTGGAGGTCAGGGATTGAAATCCTATCAGAAAAATCTTATTCTTCTGGGGTGATTGAAATTGCTGTGATCGGCCTCACCTTGTAAAGGCAGGAACACTTTTTCACTCCGCTCCAACGGTGAAAGGTTAAATGCGCTGTAGATCGGGACGGGTTCGTCCTGAACGATAAATTAGTTTTCTTCTGCAAATTTATTTTATCCGATGAATCTGAATGAATATTACCGGAAGGGCGAGTGAAATTAACGCTGAGGCAATATGAGTACTGAAAATTATTTCGCCTGGCGAGCTGAGGCGAAAGAACAATTTCAGGCATTAACGGTTTCTTCTGAATTGAAGCCGTTATTGCAACAATTTATTGAATCATTAGGCTTCGATTATTTTGCCTTTTTGATTCAGCACCCGGTGCCTTTTACCCGACCGCGTATTCATTTACATAGCACCTATCCCAAACTATGGGTTAAACGCTATGAGAAGCAGAATTATTACGCTGTCGATCCGGTGCTCAGGTTGTGTCAGCGACCGGGCAGAGGCATGGCGTGGACGGAGGAACTGTTCGCTGACGCCGGCAATTTGTGGCGTGAGGCGAGAGAATATGGGCTGCAGAGCGGATTTTCTTGCTCTGCAATGGCACCAAATCGCGTCATTGGTATATTATCTATATCGTCGCAACAGCCCATTTCTGTCCAGCTCTGCCATGCTGAGCTGGAGGTGAAACTACACCTTTTAGCGGAACTAAGTCTGGATACGCTGGAACGCTTTAGCGATGATGCAATGATGGTACTAAAAAAAGAGTTTAGTCAGCGCGAGCTGGAAATTTTGAAATGGACAGCCGAAGGAAAAACGGCGGTCGAAATTTCACTTATTTTATCCATCTCTGAACATACCGTTAACTTTCACCAAAAAAATATGCAAAAGCGTTTCAATGTTTCCAATAAAACGCAGATTGCCTGCTATGCAGCGGCAATCGGACTGATCTGAACTTAAAGGAATGGCTACATTTAGCTGTTCCTTTGCACAGGTCTGTTGTCTATTCTGCGCCGGGACTTTGCCAGGCTGGCGCAAAGAAATCATTGCAAACATGGGGATGTCAGAGGCGCATGATGAAAATAGTGCAAACGCAATTAAAGGATATGCCATCCTCTTTGCTTGCCGAACTCGGCAGCTACCGATACAGCGTCTTTGCGCGCGGCGAAGGGTGGTCAATTCCGCCACGTCTGAGCACGCCAGGACAGGAATATGATCGCTACGATCGTTCAGATGTCACCTGGCTGATCGCATGGAATGCGCGGGAGGGCATCAGCGGCTGTGCGCGTCTGATGCCCTGGTTCGAACCTGAACTGAGTGAAGGCATCGTACTGCCTTTCAGCCATGAGAAAGTGTGGGAAATGTCGCGCTTCTCGGCACGGCTGGATGTGGACGCTGAACTGCCACTGAATATTCTCTGGCACGCCGTGCAGCTGGCAGAATTGAACGGTATGGAATACATCATCAGTTCGGCAACGCCGATGCTGGAGAAGATGTTTGAAGAGCATCAGGTGGTGTATGAGCCGCTGACGCCGGGACTTATTCTGTCAGAAGATAATCTGTTTGCGATCCGTATTCCGGTGGTTCAGCCAGCGCTGGCTGAAAAGTATCGGGGAACGCGGCGCTTTAGTCCGGAAGAGGTGCTGCCTACGCTGGGCGTTTCGGTTAACTGGCAGGCGCACAGTTAATTAATTTGCCCCCGCGGCTGTGGGGGCAAGCAAGCTTACTGACGGTAGGCTGTTTTGATCTGCTTAATGGTATTGCTGAATACTTCCGCCTGAGGCTTGTCGCCCAGCGTCTGTACATAGCGTTCCATGTTGATAATCACTTTGCCGGCATCAGCCTGGCCCATACCTTTCAGGATCAGGGTGATCATCATCTTCAGACCCGCGATTTCATCCGCTAATTTCCGGGCTTCCTGCGAAGTTGCAAAATCTTCATCGCTCATGCGTTTCTCCTTGGTGAATGACAATGTGTCGGCAATCTGTCCGAACAGCAGTGCGTGAGTATATCACAGGGTCAGTAAGTTGCTGGAGCAGCCGGTTCGCTTCGCTATAAACAGCTGGTTTGTCCAGTACAACTAATCAATCGCTGAAAGTAATTACAGGTGTTGCCGGGCCAGATATCACAAGGGCCTGCAGCGATAAGGCACAGCAAAGTCTGGTGTTAATACCATGAAATAGTAAGAGTTTAAGGATTATTCAGTACGCCTGTCGGTTGTAAGAAATCTCTGTTATTGCTGGCTGCACGGGGCTGGAAATCGTTATGCGAAGCGTCGACTGTTTTGCTTTGTTGATGTGCTTTTGAGGTAAAAGCGGGTATGATTATCGCCTGTATTCGTTAATTGATTCCTCTTTTTTTAGCCTCTGGAGTTTCCCCGTTGATCAGTGTGCTTCTTGTTGATGACCATGAACTTGTCCGTGCCGGAATCCGTCGCATCCTTGAGGATGTCAAAGGTCTGGCCGTGGTCGGAGAGGTCAACTGTGGCGAGGATGCCGCTAAGTGGTGCCGTGCCAATCAGGTTGATGTGATCCTCATGGATATGAACATGCCGGGCATCGGTGGACTGGAGGCGACGCGCAAAATCGTGCGTTACAATCCCGATATCAAAATCATCATGCTGACCATTCACACGGAAAATCCGCTGCCTGCGAAAGTGATGCAGGCGGGGGCTGCAGGCTACCTCAGTAAAGGGGCTGCGCCGCAGGAGGTGATCAATGCGATTCGCTCGGTCAATGCCGGACAGCGCTACATCGCTTCAGATATCGCTCAGCAGATGGCGCTGAGCCAGATTGAGCCACAAAAAGCGGAATCCCCCTTCAGCTGTTTGTCGGAAAGGGAATTGCAGATTATGCTGATGATCACCCGTGGACAAAAGGTGACGGAAATTTCCGAGCAGTTAAATCTCAGTCCTAAAACCGTTAACAGTTACCGCTACAGGATGTTCAGCAAGCTGAATATCAGTGGCGATGTAGAGTTAACGCATCTGGCCATTCGACATGGCCTCTATAATGCGGAGCCGTTAATCAGTAGTGAATGACGTTTTTGATTCCAAAGCCTTTCTGAGTACGGTAACCAGCAAGCCCGGTGTTTACCGCATGTATGACGCCTCAGGCACCGTCATCTATGTGGGCAAAGCCAAAGACCTGAAGAAGCGTCTGACCAGCTACTTCCGCACTCAGGTCGGCAGCCGCAAAACCGAAGCGCTGGTTAGTAATATCCAGCACATCGATGTCACCGTAACCCACACCGAAACCGAAGCGCTGCTGCTTGAGCATAACTACATCAAGCTCTACCAGCCGCGCTACAACGTGCTGCTGCGCGACGATAAATCTTACCCCTACATCTTTCTTAGCAGCGATACCCATCCGCGACTGGCGATGCACCGTGGTGCAAAGCATGCCAAAGGCGAATACTTTGGCCCGTTCCCCAACGGCTATGCGGTGCGTGAAACGCTGGGGCTGCTGCAAAAAGTTTTCCCTATCCGCCAGTGCGAAAACAGCGTCTACCGCAATCGCTCCCGGCCCTGTCTGCAATATCAGATTGGTCGCTGTCTGGGTCCCTGTGTCGCGGGACTGGTCAGTGAGGAGGAGTATGCACAGCAGACCGATTACGTGCGCTTGTTCCTGGCGGGTAAAGACGATCAGGTTCTTAACCAGCTGGTCAAACGGATGGAAGAGGCGAGCACGGGCCTGCGCTTTGAAGAGGCGGCACGCCTGCGCGATCAGATTCAGGCTGTGCGACGGATCACCGAAAAGCAGTTTGTCTCGAATCAGGGTGATGACCTTGATGTGATGGGTGTGGCTTATGAAGCGGGCATGGCCTGTCTCCACGTGCTGTTTATCCGTCAGGGCAAAGTGTTAGGCAGCCGCAGCTACTTCCCGAAAGTGCCCGTCGATACCGATCTGGCTGAGGTCGTTCAGACCTTTGTCGGGCAGTTCTACCTGCAGGGCAGCGAGGCACGTACGCTGCCTGGCGATATTTTGCTGGACTTCACCTTGCCAGAGCGTGAACTGCTGGCTGAGTCGCTCAGTGAGCTGGCCGGACGTCGGGTGAGTATTCAGAGCAAGCCGCGCGGGGATCGCGCCCGTTATCTCAAACTGGCGCGCACCAACGCCGCGACGGCGTTAACCACGCGTCTGTCACAGCACTCCACAATTCATCAGCGGCTGATGGCGCTGGCGGAGTTTCTTGAGCTGGACAAAATTAAACGCATGGAGTGTTTCGATATCAGTCATACCATGGGTGAGCAGACCATCGCCTCCTGCGTAGTGTTCGACCAGAATGGTCCGCTGCGTGCCGATTATCGTCGCTACAACATCAGCGGCATTACGCCGGGTGATGACTACGCCGCCATGAATCAGGTGTTACGCCGCCGTTATGGTAAAGCCATAGAAGAAGATAAGATTCCGGATGTGATTCTGATCGATGGCGGTAAAGGCCAGCTGTCTCAGGCGAAGCAGGTCTTCGCGGAACTGGATGTGCCCTGGGACAAAAGCCGGCCGATTTTACTCGGCGTAGCGAAAGGCAGCGATCGTAAAGCCGGACTGGAAACGCTGTTCTTTGAAGCGGAAGGTGAGGGCGTTTCGCTGCCACCCGATGCACCCGCGCTGCATGTGATCCAGCATATTCGTGATGACGCTCACAATCATGCCATTTCAGGCCACCGTAAAAAACGGGCCAAAGTAAAGAACACCAGCGCACTGGAAAGCATCGAAGGGGTGGGGCCGAAACGGCGTCAGCAACTGCTTAAGTACATGGGGGGCCTGCAACCGCTGATGAACGCGTCGGTGGAGGAGATCGCCAATGTACCCGGTATCTCACATGCTCTGGCAGAAAAAATATACTACTCGTTGAAACACTAGCATTGAAACGGGGGGGGCAATGTAGGAACATAGGCTAAATTCTACCTATATCCAGACAGTTACCGGCATATGCAATTAAACATTCCGACGTGTCTCACCCTGTTTCGAGTCGTGCTCATCCCGTTCTTTGTGCTGGCTTTCTATCTGCCGTTCACCTGGGCGCCGCTGGCGACTGCACTGATTTTTGTTTTTGCTGCCATCACCGACTGGTTTGATGGCTTTCTGGCGCGCCGCTGGAAGCAGACAACACGCTTTGGTGCGTTTCTCGATCCGGTAGCGGATAAAGTGATGGTGGCCATTGCGCTGGTGCTGGTGGCGGAATATTTCCACGCCTGGTGGATTACGCTGCCCGCCGCCACCATGATTGCACGCGAGATCATTATCTCTGCGCTGCGTGAATGGATGGCGGAGATTGGTAAACGCAGCAGCGTGTCGGTTTCCTGGATTGGTAAAGTGAAAACCACTGCCCAGATGTTCTCACTGTTTGCCTTGCTGTGGCGTCCTGATGCGACCGTCGTGGCGATTGGTGTGGTGGCGTTATACATTGCTGCCGTGCTGACTTTCTGGTCTATGTTCCAGTATTTAAGCGCCGCGCGCGGTGATCTGCTCGAACCGTGATCGATACGATTTAAAAAGCAGCAAACGGACGCGCTGTGAGGATAATTTTATTGACTCATTGCGTCATCTAAGTAGAATGCATCGCATCGAACGGCAGCCAGGCTGCCAGAAGATAAACAAAATCAGCAGGTTCGACGAAATTGCTGAATTGCGGGAATAGCTCAGTTGGTAGAGCACGACCTTGCCAAGGTCGGGGTCGCGAGTTCGAGTCTCGTTTCCCGCTCCAGATTCGCAGGTCAGGTTAACCTGACGGCACATCAGTTTAAGGCGCGTTGGCAGAGTGGCTATGCAGCGGATTGCAAATCCGTGTACCTCGGTTCGACTCCGGGACGCGCCTCCAGTTACACCCTGCCCGGGTGGTGAAATCGGTAGACACAAGGGATTTAAAATCCCTCGGCTGTAAGGCTGTGCGGGTTCAAGTCCCGCCCCGGGCACCATATTTCTGCCGAAGAAAATCTAATAAAATAAAAGCAATATGCAGTAATGTCGTAACCGCCCAAGGGCGGTTTTTTTGTGCCTGCTATCTGGCGGATACGGCGACTGCAACCTCCGTTTAGCGGTATAAGCCGGCATCAGCCCCGGGAGCTGAACACCAGCTCATCATCAGTGTCACTCACCAGCACCATCCGTTGCGCCTCACCACTGGAAGAGACAAAGGTCACTTCATGGCCGATGCTGATATCATCAAAGGCGTCGGTCGGCTGTGACTGCTTCCGGATCTCCAGTACCATCCGCGAGGGGTAGGGTTTATCATTAACCGTATCAATATGATAATTGGCGGTAAAATTCAGTTCGGGTTGATCAACCACGTAAAATTGTCCTGACGGCATAGTCTTGACCTCTGCAAAATGTTGGCCATAAGTCCCGGTCGGAACAGGCTGCCTGAAACTTAAGGTTAGCGGAATAATCAATGCCTACAGGCAGCAGCACCTCTTTTTTGATTTCATACGACGGTTGCAATATACCTGCCGCTTGCGCTTGCCTGGTCAGAAAGTCGTACTACGCTTCTTGTTCACACAGCGCGGCTTTTCCAGGCACGCCATTCGGGCATGGTATAAAGGTATTACTGCAACTCTTAACGGGTTGACGATGCGGGTTCAACTCCTGCTGCCCGGTCCCTCTCCTGCATCTACGTTAACGCCAGCCTGGCCCTTTTGGGGTTCTGCCGATTCATCCCAATTACATCCGATTTCACTCATTTTTGCGGCCTGTGTCGAACTCTGTAACCTGTTGAAACGTTGTGGTTTACCGTATTGTGGTGGCTATTGTTTGCCGTCGCAGAGAATTAATGCCAATGATTACACCTTCCACACCTGACTTAACTGAACCGGCGGTCCCTCCGGTTATCGGTGTTGTCGCCAGTCAGTTGCTCAATCCGTTTCAACAAAAAATGCTGGACGAAGTGATGCGCCAGCTTAACGCGCGCGGTGTTATCTCGGTGCTACTGAGTGCCGAAACCGACGTCACACTGACCGCACTCATCCGGCAGGCTACACCGCTCGGGCTGCGTGGTTTGCTGTTACTCCCCGGTAACCGCGTTACTGATGCCTGCAATTTGCCAGTGCTTCAGATTGATGCTGAGCCTGAACTGCAGGCGGATGCACTGCGGGCGGGTGAGGTGACAGCGGAATTATTGCTTAAACAAGGGCATCAGCGGTTTGGCTTTATGCAGGCTCAGCCAGGCGAACTGGCGCAAAAACAGGGCTATCGCGCCTCTCTGCTGGCGGCGGGCATGGCGCTGAACGCTGAACTGACTGTGGGGAGTGATGATCGTGACTGCGCTTATCGGGCGATGATGTCTTACCTGAAAAAGACACGTGCTGCTGAGCGTATCCAGGCACTCTTCTGTGAAAGCGATCTGATGGCCTTTGGTGCAATGCAGGCGATTCGGGATTTTGGTCAGGGTATCCATCTGGCAGTGGCAGGTTTTGGCGATAGTGAAGAAGCCCGCAGCTCAACCTGGCATCTTACCAGCTGGTCACCTGACATCCGGCAGATCGCTGGCCGCGCGCTGGATCGCTGGCTGGGACAGCAGGCAGGCAACAGCAGTGCTGAAGAGCAGGGGCAATTACAGCGGCGTCACTCTCACGCAGGCAAAGTGCTGCCGGGTGAGATGTCAGCCTGCGGCTGCGCCTTCCGGCATTAACCAGCCCGCAACGCAGGCTGGCAGAATAATGTCAGGCCTGCGGTTGTCCTGCCGGGCCGCTGCCGCCGGGTGCGCCCACCGGCTGCTGCCCGCCAGGTGGAGGCGGTGGCGGGGCATCTCTGCCCGGTGGCGGCGGTGCACAGGCCGTAAGCGTGGCGAGGATAGCCAGTGTGGATAACAGATAAGCAGTACGTTTCATCGTAATTCCCCGATCAGGTAAGCGGAACGTTGAGTATAGAGAATCGCAACAAAATCGCCCGGACAGGACTAAATCATCAATACGCATGGCAAATTGTCGACGATTATTTGAGACGCCTCGCATCTCGCGCATGCTGGCAATGCGTTTCAGGCCGGAGCGCGCTAAGGTAGCGCTTCATTTAAGAGGAGTTGTTATGAATGGCATGATGAAGTTCGTCCGCGGGTGGCTGGTGTTCTCTGTACTGTGGGGCGTATTCATGTGGTTTATGTCATGGCAGCAGCAGGGCAAAGAGCCTGGTCTGGCGATTCTGACAAGTCTCTACGCCGGTTTAATCTACCAGGCGCTGATTACCATGGTTGGCCGCTACCGCGCGCGGCGGCAACAGGCTGAGTGAGTTCTGCTGCCGGAGAGGCAGCAGAACGGCGTTTTTAGCCGAAATTACCGGTCAGGCGCTGATGGAAGTCCGTGCTGCGTGGGTCCAGCCCCTCAATCGTCACCTCTGCACCATAACGCTGATAGCGATACTCAATGCCATCCAGCGCCGCGACGCTGGACGCATCCCAGATTTGCGCATGCGTTAAATCGATAGTGATCTTTTTAGGGTCGTGGGCATAATCGAAATGCTCGAACAGGTCGTTGCTGCTGGCGAAAAACAGCGGGCCGCGCACCACATAGCGCACCGACTCGCCATCTTCGCTCAGCTGACGCTCCGCATGAATAACGTGCGCAATACGGCGGGCAAACAGCAGCATAGCCAGGATTACCCCAGCCAGAACGCCCAGTGCCAGATTACCTGTCCAGACAGTCACCGCTACCGTCAGCACCATAATCAGCGTCTCTGACCACGGCATACGTTTCAGGGTAGCGGGTTGCAGGCTATGCCAGTTAACGGTTTTCACGGCCACTACCATCATGATCCCGGCCAGTACCACCATCGGGATTTGCGCCATAATCCGGCTCAGTCCGGTCACCAGTAACAGCAGCACCAGACCGGCGGCCACGGTGGAAACCCGGCTGCGCGCCCGGCCCAGTTCAACATTGACGATGGTCTGACCTATCATCGCGCACCCGGCGATACCACCATAAAAACCCGCCAGAATATTCGCCACGCCCAGGCCCCAGGATTCACGACGCTTACTGGAGGGGGTATCGGTCAGGTCATCGACCAGTTTGGCGGTCAGCAGTGACTCCATCAGCCCGACAAAGGCGATGCTCAGGGCCGTGGGCCAGATAATCTGCAGGGTCTGCAGGTTAAGTGGCACCAGCAGGCTGTTAAAACCGGGCAGACCGGGACTCATCGGCCCTTCATCGCCCACGTTCGGCATGCGATAGCCCATTAACAGCGCGACGGCAGTCACTACCACAATGGCAACCAGCGGTGAAGGAACACTTTTTATCAGACGCGGCAACAACAGCACGATAGCCAGTGTGACGGCAAAGAAGATCCACACCAGTGATGACTGTCCCCAGACGTGCGGCACCTGAGCAAAGAAAATCAGCACCCCGAGCGCATTCACAAATCCCAGCATCACCGAACGGGGAATATAACGCATCATGCGCGCCAGACCGGCCACACCAAACAGAATCTGAATGACGCCGCCCATCACCACCGCGGGCAGAATATATTCAACGCCATGCAGATGGACCATTGGCCCGATAACCAGCGCCACTGAACCCGCAGCCGCTGTTACCATCGCCGGACGTCCGCCCAGTATCGACAGGGTCAGGCAGAGCACCACCGAGGCGACGAGGCTGACTTTAGGGTCTACACCGGCAATAACGGAAAAGGAGATCACTTCAGGGATCAGCGCCAGCGCGGTAATCACCCCGGCCAGGCATTCGCGGGTCAGCAGCGCAGGCGAACGCAGAACGCGCCCTACACTGATATCGCCCGCCACAACGTCGGTTGCGGCAATATCATTGGTTTGAGTCATAAAAGATTGCAGGCTCTTTAGTTATTTTGCTCCCGCGCGAGGGGCGGGAAGATCAGGATAAACAGTGAGGGGCAGATAGTACCGGGCGACTGGCGAAGATACCAGAAAAAGGCGGATGACTCCTTCCGTGGAGTCGATGCTACAGTGAAAAATCGTCCGGGGTTTTATGGACCACCAGTTCAAGCAGCTGTCGGTAGATATCCAGTAATTCCCTGTCGCTTTCCAGCTCCAGCCGATGAATAAGCTTTGAGATAATCGCTTTATTGTTCACTGGCATGCCTGACTGCAAAATTTCTGCAACCAGGATACCCAGCATCTCCATCTCGCTGGCGGGTTTATTGGCGGCAGGATTAAAATAATCAGCAATTTCCTGATTGGTCCGGGGAAGAATATATTGCATGTGTAAGCCCTTCAGAACAGCCCGATTCCGGTTCGGATGTCAGGACAAAAGCGATCAAAAAAACCACCGCATGGACAGATGCGATGGTACCAGTGTCACAAATTGAACAGAAAAAATAACCTCTGAAGGTGGAAATCCACTGACACCTTCAGAGGCGACGCAAGTGCATCATTCGTTACAGAGTCGCATGACAACTCGTGGCAGTAAACTTATACAATGAAGCCCAATCTGTACAATCGGATTCTTTAACAAAGTGTGCTATTTGAAATTTATCAGCAGCTTATAAGGACTATTCCGAAACGAAAGCTGTACAAGTAACCTGTACAAACGGCGGAGTCGAGGGGCAGGAGGGGAAAAACAGGAAGCCATGAACAGCTTCCCGCAAAAAGATTAGCTGAATAGCGCCAGTTTTGCCGTCAGCTTTCGCAGGGCTTTTTTATCGCCGACGATGGCGACGCCCAGCAGGCGCCACTGCTGACGCAGTTGCTGTCGCAGGACGGCGCTCAGCGCCTGATAATCGGTGGTGGTCTGACCCTCTTCCGGAAACAGCACCAGATCGTATTCAGCCTGTTCGCACTGTTCCCGCAATGCACTGAGCTGCTCGTCAGTCGCGGCCAGCACCGGAATGCCGGTGGTGATCAAACCGGGAGAAGGGCGCCTGTCAGCATCCTCCAGGGCGTCGCCAACCAGCGCCGGATGTCGCTGTCCCAGGGTTAATGCCATCACGGCGGCAGCATTGGTGGCTTTGCCAGGCGGCAGAGCGGCATTGAGTATCATTACACAGCGTGGGTCTTGCATTGCGCTTCTCCTGACTAAAAAAACGCATTGTGGCAAGTGGCTTAACCCAGGTCTGGAAGATTTGTGCAGGCGTGCTGATAACGGGAAGGGGTAAGCTGGCAGGCGCGTTTGAACCAGCGGCCCAGGTGACTCTGATCGGCGAAACCCAGCGCAGCTGCCACATCGGCGACGGGCTGGCCCTGCGCCAGCTGACGACGCGCCTGGCTCAGCCGCCACTGCACCAGCCAGGCGTGGGGCGGTAAACCCCAGTGAGCCTGGAACAGACGCGATAACCGGAAGCGATCTACCTGCAGATGCTGCGCCATCTGCTCCAGACCGGGATTATCCGCATGATGGGCAATCAGCCAGTCACGCGCCTGCAGCGCCAGCCGCGCATCTTTATCCGGGGGCTGAGCGGGCTGTGACCACTGCCGGTGCGGGATGAGCTGACCAAACATCCGGTCCAGCGCCGCCTCTTTGATGATGGCGGGATGGTTGTGCCACAGCGCATCAAACGCATGCCAGACGGCATAAGCCAGTGGACGCTCGTCACGCAGCGTGGCGGCAAAACGTAGCTCACGCAGTGAGGGTTTATCAGCCAGCATCGGAGCCAGGTGCTGCGCAATCTGCTGCGGTGAAAGATAGAGCATCCGGTAGGTAAAACCGCTGTCGTTGATGGCATCACCATCATGCAGCTCCTCCGGCTCCAGCATAAAGACCGTGCCTGGTCGGCTCTGATGCTGTTTGCGCCGTGAATGAAACTGCTGTACACCTTGCTCGGTCACGCCAATCAGATAACTGTCGTGCCAGTGAGGATCATAGGCGTGTCCGGTAAAATGGGCGCGTAGCGCCTCAATACCGCTGACGGCGTCACGGCGCAGATCGACCCAGTTTGCTGATGCCTGTTTCATGTTATCCGGCTCCCGGTTGCGGCCTCTGGACATTCTGCCGCGATCCACTAATTTTTAACAGACCGGACGCTTTTCATTGGCGTTTCGCTTTGCGTATAATAACGCCACCACTCAATTAGAACTCTTACTATTAGGCTGCTAACATTTGTCTCAGCACACGCGTACCTTTACCCACTTATTGCATCTGACCGCACATGCCTGGCGCCTGGCGGTGGATCGTCACCTTAAAGATAGCGGCTTAAGCATGAGCAGCTGGATGGCCATCGGGCTGATTGCCAGTGAGCCGCAACGCATGACCCAGACCGAGCTGGCACAGCTGCTGGGGCTGGAAGATGCCAGCATGGTACCGCTGGTGGATCGGCTGGTGAAACAGTCACTGCTGATGCGGGTACAGCCGCCAGAAGATCGACGTAAGCGTCACCTGGTGCTGACTGATAAGGGTAACGAAGCGTTCGCCAAAGTGAAAACCGAGGCTGACGCACTCCGTACTGAAATGCTGGCCGATATTGAACCTCAGGATCTGGCCGTGACCGAGCGCGTATTGCAACAACTCCTGAGCCGCATGGGAAGTATGTAGCAGTGGCAAAGCGAAATCCCTACGCTGCACGCGAGTGGTTGCCGCACGAAAAACCGATGCTGCCGGGATCGCCCTCGACGCCGCTGCATCCGATGCCAAAACGCCTGGCGTTTGGCCTGATCGGTTTACTTATTTCGCTGACCGGTGCGCTGAGTAACGCGCTGGTCACGGCGAATCTGGTCAACCTGCAGGGGACTTTTGGTGCCTGGTCGAATGAGATTGCCTGGCTGCCTGCGGTCTATGTGATGGGCAACATCTCTATTAACCTGCTGCTGGTGAAATTCCGCCAGCAGTTTGGCCTGCGTGTCTTTACCGAGGCGTTTCTGGTGCTGTATGTACTGGTGGCGTTTTTCCATCTCTTCGCCAACGATCTCAGTTCGGCAATCATTGTGCGCATCGCTCACGGTATGGTGGCGGCGGCGCTCAGCTCTCTGGGCATCTACTATCAGGTACAGGCCTGGCCTGCGAAACATCGCCTGAAAGCGCTGGTGATTGGCCTGACGGTATCGCAACTGGCTATCCCGCTGGCCCGCTTATTCTCTTCGGAATTACTGCAGCTCAACGAGTGGCGCGGCCTCTATCTGTTTGAACTCGGTCTGGCGCTGATTGCGCTGGGCGGGGTACTACTGGTGAAACTGCCACCGGGCGATCGCATCAAAACCTTTGAAAAGATGGATTTCGTCACCTTTATCCTGCTGGCACCCGGTATGGCGCTGCTGTGCGGCGTACTGACGCTGGGCCGTATTGAGTGGTGGTTTACCACGCCCTGGCTCGGTATCTGTACCGCGATCGCCCTGACGCTGATTGTCGCTGCGATCGTCATTGAGCATAACCGGCGCAACCCGCTGATCAATACCCGCTGGCTCAGCAGCGGCATGATGGTGCGGCTTGGCATTGTGATGATCATGATCCGTATCGTACTGGCGGAACAGAACACCGGTGCAATCGGCTTTCTGCAGCAGATTGGCTTGCAGAACGATCAGATGCGCGGTCTGGCGCTGGCGATCATGGCCGGGGTTATTGCGGGCATCGCCGCCAGTGCGCTGACTATCAAGCCCAATCATCTCAACTGGCCGATTGTCACCTCGCTGGTGGTGATGATTATCGCCTCGCTGATGGATGCGCAATCCAGTCCGCTGACCCGCGCCAGCAATATGTATTTCAGTCAGTTTCTGCTGGGCTTCAGCAGCGCCTTTTTCATGGCACCCGCGATGCTGATGGGCATTGGCAGCGTGGTGACTCAGCCGAAAAATCTGGTGAGCTTTGTGGTGCTGTTTGGCATGAGTCAGAACCTCGGCGGGCTGATCGGCTCGGCTATTCTTGGCACGTTTCAGGTCTGGCGGGAAAAATATCACTCCAGCCTGCTGGGCGATCAGCTCTCACTGCTCGATCCCAACGTCACCGAACGGCTCAGCCAGTATAATGCGCTGTTTAATTCGCTGGTGGGTGACGACGTTCTGCGCGGCGCGCAGAGCACCAGCCAGTTACAGGTAATCGCCACGCTGCAGGCCAACGTGCTCGCTTATAACGACACCTACCTGTTAACCGCTGCGCTGGCACTGGTCACCCTGATGTGGGTGATCTGGCGTTTGACCCGTCGTCGTTATCTTGACTGGCGTCAGGCGCAATTTAACCTGCGTGAGCAGCAACAGCTGGCCGCATTACAGGAATCAACGGAGAAACAATGAGTCAGCAGGATGAGCTTCAGGCGGCGGAACGCGAACGCGCGAATCGCCGCCGTATTCTTTCTATCGCCGCAGGCAGCGGCATTGTGGTGATTGGTGTACTGGTTATTCTTTATGCCTGGCAACTCTGGCCCTTCACCAGCGCAATACAAAGCACCGAGAATGCCTATGTGCGCGGTCAGGTGACCTTTATCAGCCCGCAGGTTAATGGCTATCTCACCTCAGTCGAGGTGATCGATCTGCAGCCGGTGAAAAAAGGGCAGTTGCTGATGACGATTGACGACCGTATCTATCGCCAGCGGGTGCATCAGGCGCAGGCGCAGCTGGCGATGAAGCAGGCGGCGCTGAACAATAACCTGCAGCAGCGTCGCAGCGCAGAAGCGACCATCCAGAGCAATAAAGCGGCACTGGAGAATGCCAAAGCACAGGCGCTGAAAAGCGGCTTCGATCTGAAGCGCGTCGAAAATCTCACGGCGGATGGATCCCTGTCAGTGCGCGAGCGCGATGCCGCCCGGGCCGCAGACGCCCAGGCGCAGGCGCAGGTACGTCAGACTGCGGCGCAGATCGCCGTCGCCCAGCAGAATCTGCAAACTGTCATCGTTAACCGTGACGCGCTGAAAGGCGATGTCGACAGCGCCCGCGCCGCGCTGGAGCTGGCGGAGATCGATCTGGCGAATACCCGGATTACCGCGCCCGATGATGGCCAGCTCGGCCAGCTGGCGGTGCGCACCGGCGCCTATGTCACGGCAGGTACGCGCCTGACCTCGGTAGTGCCTAATCACAAATGGATTATCGCGAATCTGAAAGAGACCCAGCTGGCAAATATTCGTCCTGGCCTGCCGGTGACGATTCGGGTCGATGCGCTGGATGGCAAACGCTTTACGGGTCAGGTTGAATTTATCTCTCCGGCCGCAGGCTCAGAGTTCAGCGCGATTTCGCCCGACAACGCCACCGGTAACTTCGTTAAAATTGCGCAGCGCATTCCGGTTCGCATCCGCATCAATGACCAGGATATGCATCAGTTACGCCCGGGTATGTCGGTCGAAGTCAACATCGACACCGCCGCACAACCCGCTGGTGAGGGTGCGCCATGATGCGGCGCAGCTTAATGGTAAGCGCACTGGCACTCCTTCTGACCGGCTGTGCCACGCAGGTTGAAAAGGCACCGGCCTCTCTGCCGATCCCTGACGCCTGGCGCAATAGTGTCGGGCCATCTGCTGCACCGGAGGCGGAGTGGTGGCGCGCTTTTCATGATGAAAATCTCAACCGGCTGGTGACGCAGGCGCTGCGCAATAACCCCGATATCCTCACGGCGCGATCCCGGGTTGACCAGTATCGCGCCCAGCTGCGCGCCACGCAGGGCGATAACTTTCCGACCCTGAGCGCCGGTGTGGCCGCGACCCGTGAGCGTACGCTCTCGTCAGTGACGGGCCAGCCCTATGAAACCGATATTTTTCAGGGCTTATTACAGGCGAACTACGAGGTCGATCTCTGGGGAGCACGCAGCAGCAGCATCACAGCATCGCAGGCGAGTCTAGCGGCGCAGCAGGCCGCTGCGTCTGCCGCCGAGCTGACCATCGCCAGTTCGGTGGCGTCAGGTTATCTCAACCTGTGCGCGCTGGATGAGCAGTTACGGGTCACGGAGGCAACGCTGGCGACCCGCAACAATTCGCTGAAGCTGGCACAGCGTCAGTTTGAAACCGGCTACACTTCCAGGCTGGAGTGGATGCAGGCCGCCTCGGAATATCAGTCGGCCAAAGCGCAGATGCCCCAGTTGCAGCACCAGATCACTCAGCAGGAGAATGCGCTGAGTCTTCTGGTGGGTATGAACCCGCGCAGCATCGCCCGTCGTCAGCAGTTTGACCAGATTGCACCGCAGCGGATGCCGTCACTGCTGCCATCAGAGCTACTCAATCGCCGTCCGGATATTGTGCAGGCTCAGCGCCAGTTACTGGCCGCAGATGCCAGCCTGGCATCGTCGCGCGCTAAGCTGCTGCCTGGGCTTAACCTCACCGCGACCGGCACCCTGCAGAGTTCGGTGCTGCACCAGCTCGCGGATGATCCGTTCCGGCTGTGGAGCGTGGGCGGCAGCATTCTGGCACCGCTGCTGAACCGTGAAGCGCTGACGGCGCAGGTGGATGTCTCAATGGCGACGCGAAATCAGGCACTTTATGGCTATGAAAAAGTGGTGCGCAACGCCTTCTCGGAAGTTAACGATGCAATAGACGCTATCAGGCAGCGTGAGGCACAACTTCAGGAGCTGCAAAAGCAGGAAGCCTATGTGACGGAAGCGCTGCGCATTGCCCGCAATCGCTATCAGAACGGCTACGCCTCCTATCTGGATGAACTGGATGCGCAGCGCACCCTGTTTTCAACGCAGCTGAATCGGGTGACTGTCAAAAATAACCTGCTGCTGGCGCAGATCGATCTCTACCGCGCGCTGGGCGGTGGCTGGACACCCGCCTCCACACAGTAATCCCCAGACCGATCCAGCCGCAGCCAGAGTTTCTGCGGCCGGGATCGGCCTCTGCGCTGTCGCGGCGACTGCGTATATTCCCCGCTTTAATCCCCCAAATAACCCCCTAAAACCCATGCATACTTCTGCTTACCTGTCTTTACATTCGGTGGTATCATGCGCGGGTTTTAAGCCAGCCAGATGGAAAAGCGCACTGAAAGCTTAGCCTGCGCGAGACGGATTATCCGTTTAACTTACTGATATAAAAATAAAAGAAGGGATTCATCATGAATAAAAAAACTATTTTCGCACTGGCCGTGGTCGCTGCGTTATTAACCGGCTGTGCGCGCACTGCGCCGATTCATAACGTGAATCAAACGCTCACTCAGCGTTACAGCGACAACCAGATGAAACTGGCGATCATTGAAGCGGGTATTGGCCGGAAATGGGTCATGACTCCCGTTTCGCCTGGCGTGATCAATGGTCGTCTGGCCCAGCGTGATTTCGTGGCGACTATTCGCATCACGTATACCAGCCAGAACTACCGCATCGATTATGTCAGCAGTGAGAACCTGAAAGCGGGGCAGGGCGAGATCCACAATAACTACAACCGCTGGATTGCCAATCTCGATCAGGATATTCAGTTACGACTCTCTGCTCTTGCCGCTCAGTAATGCGTGCGCTGTCGCAATGATGTGTCGACAGCCGATCAAAGCATAAAGATCTCCGGCAGCCGGCCGACAAATCAGATGAGCTGCTATTGCTGAACCACTGAGTAACCCTCTACCGTGAAGGCCTGATGCGGAATCGGCAGAGGGTTTCCCGGACGCACTTTTTTTGCAGGGGGCCGGGGTGACGCCCCGATGAACGCCGACGCCACACATATGACAAAAAGAGTGTTGAGATGAGACTCGCTTACTCACTGGTCGACTGGCAGGCTCTGGCTCCGGGATTACACGGGGGCGAGGGCTGGCAGCACTGGGCGCAACAGGGCACCGTCATAGACCCTAAAGAGGCGATGGCAAAGCCGAAATTTTTACCGATGATGACAGCACGTCGTCTGAGCGGCGGCAGTCGTGCGGCGGTAGAGTGTGGGCTGGCGCTGCTTGCGCGTCAGCAGGTTGACGCTATCGTGTTCACCAGTCGTCATGGTGAACTGGAACGTAATCTGCGCATCCTCACTACACTGGCCGATCAGCAGTCAATGTCACCCACGGATTTTGCCATGTCGGTTCACAATTCGGCGGTCGGTAGCCTGACCATTGCAGCCAAAGCACCACTGGTCTCCACCTCAATCGCCGCCGGAGTCGACTCGTTTCAGCAGGGATTGATCGAAGTCAGCGCGCTGCATCAGGCGGGTTATCAGCAGGTACTGCTGGTCGATTTCGACGGCATCGTGCCTGACTACTATCTGCCGTGGCTGCCGGAACAGCGTGTGAACTTTCCCTATGCGGTGGCGCTGCTGCTGCGCCCGGGCGACCAGCTGCACTGCACTGGCCGTCCTGGCAGAGAGGAGAGGGCAGACACAGGGTTACCGCAGAGCCTGCGCTTTCTGCAGGAGTGGCTGGCGGAATCGCCCACCTTCAGCCTGCCGGGCGAACGCCTGACATGGCACTGGGAGAGACATCATGGCTGATTGTTCACAACCGGCGCACTACACCGGCAGCCGTATGAACTATTGCTGGCGGCTGGTGATGACGGCGGTGAGTTTTACGCTGTTTGGCATAGGCGGGCTGCTGCTGTCGCTGATTGGCTTCAACCTGCTGCTGCTGGTACAGCGCGATTCGCTGCGCCGCCGCCTGCTGGCCCGACGCGCTATCGCCTTTAGCTTCCGTTGCTTTCTGCGATTCTGCCGGATGACCGGGGTCTATGACTACCGGATTGAAGGCGCAGAGCTGCTGCAACAGGATCGCGGATGCCTGATTGTCGCCAATCATCCATCACTGATCGACTACGTGATGATCGCTTCGGTACTGCCAGAGATGGATTGTCTGGTTAAAGCCGATCTGCAAAAGAACCCCTTTATGCGTGGGGTGATCCGCGCCGCGGACTATCTGATCAACAGTGAAGCGGAGACGCTGTTGCCGGACAGCCAGCAGCGACTGGCGCGCGGCGACAATATCCTGATCTTTCCGGAAGGCACCCGCACCCGCTACGGTCATCCACTGACTCTGCAGCGCGGGGCAGCCAATATTGCGGTGCGCGCCGGATGCGATCTGCGTGTGGTTCACATCACCTGTAGCCAGCGTATGCTCGATAAACAGAGCCGCTGGTATCAGATTCCGCCGGTTAAACCGCTGTTTACCGTGCGTGTACAAACGCGAATCGACAGTCAGTCGTTTTGTGAAAGCAATCCCGATGCGCAGCCGCTGGCCGCGCGTCGCCTGACCCGCCATTTACAGCAGGCGCTGGTCCCCCAGAACAGGTAAGACGAAAACCGGTATGGATTCATTAATTAACGATATCAAACAGATGATTATCGACACGCTGAACCTTGAAGATCTCAGTCCCGATGATATAGAGACCGACGCTGCACTGTTTGGCGACGGACTGGGGCTGGACTCGATTGATGCACTGGAACTTGGCCTGGCAGTGAAAAATCGCTACGGCGTGGCGCTGTCCGCTGAGAGTGAAACCCTGCGCGCCCACTTTTTCTCTGTTGCGACGCTGGCTGCGTTCGTCAACCAACAGCGCGGCTGAAAGCGGAGACAACCTTATGATGAACAAAGAACAGATCTATCAGGAAGTGGCTTCGCTGCTGACCAGCCTGTTTGAAATTGCGCCTGAGGATATCCATCCCGAGGCACGTCTGTATGAAGATCTCGAACTCGACAGCATTGATGCCGTCGATATGGTGGTTCATCTGCAAAAACGTACCGGCCGTAAAATTAAACCGGAAACCTTCCGCGCAGTGCGCACCGTGCAGGATGTGGTGGATGCCGTGGAACAACTGATGCGCGAAGACGCCTGATCCCGCCGTGCCTGCTGCTACGCTTCGCCTGCTGAATCTGCTTACGCTACTGGCCTGGCCACTACTGGTCTGGCTGGCGCTGACCCAGCCGCGCTGGCAGGGGCTTTTCTGGCTGCTGGCACTGCTGTTTGGCCTGCGCTGGCTGCAGCTGCGTCGTCAGCAAAACGCCATGGGCGCGGTCATGGGCTGGCTGGCGCTGCTCGGTGCACTGCTCTGTGTCAGCAGCCAGCTATTACGCACTCAGCATCTGCTGCTGTGGTATCCGGTGGCGGTCAATCTGGCGATGCTGCTGGTGTTTGGCGCCTCACTCTGGAGTGCGATGCCGCTGGTGGAACGCATCGCCCGGCTGCGTGAGCCCGTGCTTCCCCCTGCGGCAGTGCGCTATACCCGCCGCGTCACCCAAATCTGGTGCCTGTTTTTTATCGGCAACGGCAGCATGGCGATCTATACCTGTTTGCTGGGCGATCTGCGGCTCTGGACGCTGTGGAATGGCGGCATAAGTTATCTGCTAATCGCAGCGCTGATGAGTGCTGAATGGCTGGTACGTCAGCGCGTGAGGCGAAAAGCATGAGAGTGGCCGACTGGCTGACGGGAGACGATCGCGAGGTCGCCTGGCGCGGCGATCAACGTTTGATGCTCAGCGCGATGCATCGTCAGGTCGTGGCGCTCCGCCAGCGCTTGGCAGCACAACCGGGCAGCCACTGGGCGCTCTGTTTTGATGACAGTTACCGTTTTTGTGTGGCGCTGCTGGCATGCTGGTATGCCGGTAAAACGCCGGTGATGCCGGGTCACTGCCGCGCCGCGCTGCTGGATGAGAGGCAGGATCGGCTGGATGGCGTGCTGTGCGACATGCCGCTGGCGGTCAGCCTGCCGCTGCTGGCGTGGGACGACGCAGAAGCGCAGGGGCCGCTGCCGCCGCTGCCGGAGAGTGCAGAACTGGTGCTCTTCACCTCGGGATCCACCGGCGCACCGCGTCAGGTAGTGAAGTCGCTGGCGGTGATGGAGCAGGAGAGTCGCTGGCTCAGCAGCCTGTGGGCCGAACAGTTGCGGGGGTGCCGGGTCATCGCCTCGGTCAGCCATCAGCATCTCTACGGTTTATCGTTTCGACTTTTCCTGCCGATGATGCTCAGGCTGCCGTTTGCCGCCCAGCCGCTATTTTACGGTGAACAACTGGCCCAGCTTCCGCGCGACGTTCGCTATGCCTTTATCAGCAGCCCGGCCTTTTTATCGCGGCTGGACAGCACGCTGAAAGCGCCTGCCTGTGAACTGATTGTCTCTGCCGGTGGCGCACTGCGCGAATCTGATGCGGAGCAGGTCTGGCAGCGATTTGGCTGTCAGGTCAGTGAAATCTACGGCAGCACCGAAACCGGCATTCTGGCCTGGCGTCAATGCGATCGGGCGGAGGCGCCGTGGCGCCGCTTCCCGCAGATCAGGCTGGAGCAGGTGACGCCCGATCGCTGGCAGGTCTGGTCGCCGCTGATTGCCGTTGACAGCGGGCTGCAGCTCGACGATCGACTGACTATGCAGCCGGACGGCGGATTTCAGCTGGCAGGCCGCCACGATCGCATCGTAAAAATCGGTGACAAGCGCATCTCATTAAGCGAGATAGAGCGCCGTCTGACCGACCTGCCGGAAATTGAGGATGCTGTGGCGCTGGTGGTCACGCGTCATGAGCGTCAGGCGATTGGCGTCGTGCTGGCGCTGAACAACGCACTGGATGAGGCGGCTCTGCATCAGCGCAGGCAGCAGTGGAAACGCCAGCTGCAGCGCTGGCTGGAACCGCTGGCGATGCCGCGCTACTGGCGGATTGTGGCCACTATTCCGGTGACCACCCAAAGCAAACGCGCCTGGCCGCAAATAGAGGAACTTTTTCATGTTGCCGATTGAACGCAGCCGGGAGCTGCGGGCTGACAGCGTCACGCTGACCCTGCAGATTGATGCCGGACTCTTCTGGTTTCAGGGCCACTTTCCGCATCTGCCCATTCTGCCCGGTGTGGCTCAGCTCGACTGGGTAATGCACTACGGCGTATCACTGCTTGCGCCCGGTAAACAGTTTGCCGCCGTTGATAACATTAAATTTCAGCAGCCGGTATTACCCGACTCGCTATTGCAACTGCATCTGGACTGGGACGCTGAAAAATCCCGCCTGAGTTTCCGTTACAGCCTGCTGAAGAACGACGGCGAGCAGATCGCCAGCAGCGGGAAGATCGCGCTGTGTTAAGCGCCCCGTTTTCACCCTGCGTGGTGATCCCCTGCTACAACCACGGCGCGATGATGGCGTCAGTGCTGGCACGGCTGGCACCCTTTAATCTGCCGGTAATCGTGGTGGATGATGGTAGCGATGCGGCCACTCAGCTTCAGCTGGCGACGCTGCACGCCCCGCAGCTCAGCCTGCTGCGACTCGACAGCAATCAGGGTAAAGGCGCGGCGGTGATCCACGGACTGCGGGCTGCGGCGGCACGCGGCTTCACCCATGCGGTGCAGCTCGACGCGGACGGCCAGCATCAGGCAGAAGATTTGCCGCTGATGCTGGCGGAAGCGGAGCGTTATCCCGACGCGCTGATCTCCGGTCAGCCGCTCTATGACGACTCGATCCCCAAATCACGCCTTTACGGTCGCTATATCACCCACTTCTGGGTCTGGATTGAAACGCTGTCGCTGTCGATCCGTGACAGCATGTGCGGCTTCCGCGTCTATCCCCTGGCCGCGACGCTGGCGCTGTGCGATCGCCGGGCCATCGGTCAGCGCATGGATTTTGATACCGAGATCATGGTGCGGCTCTACTGGCAGGGAACCCGCAGTCGCTTTATCCCGACCCGCGTCACCTATCCGGCCAGCGGGCTGTCACACTTCGATGCGCTCTACGACAACCTGCGCATCTCCTGGATGCATACCCGGCTGTTTTTCGGCATGCTGCCGCGCATTCCTCGTCTGCTGGCGATGCGTAAACCGCCGACGCACTGGTCTGCGGAAACGGAGCGGCGCGGACAGTGGGGATTACGTTTTATGCTGGCGGTCTATCGCTACGGCGGGCGGCTGCCCTTTACGCTGCTACTCTGGCCGGTAGTGGCGGTCTACTGGCTGAGCGGTCAGCGCGCGCGACGCGCTTCCCGGCAGTGGCTGGCGCAGGTCACTACCGCCGCGCAGCAGCAGCAGATTGCGTTACCGCCACGGCTTAACAGCTACCGCCATTTCCTGCGGTTCGCCGGGGCAATGCTGGATAAAGTGGCCAGCTGGCGCGGCGATCTGCGCTGGGGACGTGACATCGATTTTGCGCCAGGCGCAGAAGCGGTGATCCGCACACCCACGCCGCAGGGCAAGCTGATTCTCGCTTCCCATCTTGGCGATATTGAAGCCTGTCGCGCGATGGCGCAGCAGGTCAGCGGGCTGGTGATTAATGCGCTGGTGTTTACCGACAACGCCCGGCGTTTTCGGGCGGTGCTGGAAACCATCGCCCCGCAGGCGGGGGTGAATCTGATGCCGGTGAGCGATATCGGGCCGGAGACCGCTATCCTGCTGCAACAGAAGTTGGATGCGGGCGAATGGGTGGCGATTGTCGGGGATCGCACCGCGGTCAATCCGCAGCGCGGCGGCGAGCGGCGGGTGATCTGGAGCGACTTTCTGGGCCGCGCCGCGCCCTTTCCACAGGGGCCGTTTGTACTGGCGGCCGCGTTGCGCTGTCCGGTGCTGCTGATGTTCGCCCTGCAGCAACAGGGTAAACTGCGTATTCACTGTGAGCCTTTCGCCGATCCGCTGCTGCTGCCGCGTGCGCAACGTCAGCAGGCACTGCAACAGGCGGTCGATCGTTACGCAGCGCGGCTGGCCCATTACGCACTGCTGGCGCCGCTCGACTGGTTTAACTTTTTCGATTTCTGGACGCTGCCTGATCAACAGGCGCACCACAAGGAGTCTGACCATGACTGAACATCATGCTGAAGTCGTGCTGACCGTCTCATTCCACGACTGCGATCCTATGGGCGTGGTCTGGCACGGCAACTATTTCCGCTTTTTCGAAGTGGCGCGTGAAGCCCTGCTGCGCAGCATTAACTACAGCTATGTCGAGATGGCCGCCAGCGGCTACGTCTGGCCGGTGGTCGATACCCGGGTCAAATACCGCCAGCCACTGCGCTGCGAAGAGACGATTCGCGTCAGCGCCCGGATTACGGAATATGAGAACCGTCTGCGCATCGACTATGAAGTGCGAAATGCTGCCGGCCAGATCACCACCAAAGCGCATACTCTGCAGGTGGCGGTGGAGCAGGAGAGTCAGGCGTTGTGCTTTGTTTCACCCGATATTTTACTGGAACGTTTAGGAGTGAAAGGATGCTGAAAATTGTGCTTACCAGCCTGCTGCTGTGGGCCAGTGCCGCCAGCGCGGTCACGCTGGATCAGCTGCAGCAGCGTTTTGCCAGCCAGCCGGTGATTCGGGCAGACTTTATCCAGACGCGTACCATTTCCGGCATGCGTCAGCCGCTGGTCTCGCACGGGCAGATGCTGATCGCTCGCGAGCAGGGCTTATGGTGGCATCAGCAGACACCCTTTGTGATGACGCTGCTGCTGGATGATAAACGCATGGTGCAGAGCCTCAGCGGCCAGAAGCCTCAGGTAATCACCTCCGACAGCAACCCGCAGATGTTCCAGTTCAACCATCTATTGCGGGCGCTGTTCCAGGCCGACCAGAAAGTGCTGAACGAGAACTTCAGCGTGGCCTTCAGCGATCGCGGCAACGGAGCCTGGACGCTGGAGCTGACGCCCAAAGCGGCGCCGCTCAACAAAATCTTCAACCGTATCTCGCTGGCGGGCAGCGCCTACCTGGACAGCATCAACCTGGATGATAAGCAGGGCGATAAAACGCAAATAGAGCTCAGCAACACCCGAATTGAACCGCCGCAGTTAAGCGACGAGGAGCAGGCGCGTTTTGCCGGGCCGTAACGATCGGCTGCTGGCCCTCCTGTGGCTGGCCCTCTGTCTGCTGCTGGCGGCTGCGCTCTCTTTTTTGCTGCCGCGTAGTCAGCTCAACAGCAGCGTGCTGGCGCTGCTGCCGCAGCAGAATCTGGGGGCGGCACCGCCTGCGCTGCAGCAGGGCTTTATGCAGCGGCTGGATCGCCAGCTGGTGTGGCTGGTTTCACCCGGTGAGCAGGACGATCCCCAGGTCGCCGCCTGGTGGCTGGCCCAGCTGCGCGCGCTGCCTGACCTGAAACAGGTGCAGGGTGATCTCGACGGGCAACAGCAGCAGCAGTGGGGCCGCTTTGCCTGGCAACACCGTAACGGCCTGATCGATGAGGTGACGCGCGACCGCTTGCAGAACGGCGGCGAGGCGCAGGCTGACTGGCTGCTGGCGCAGCTCTTTTCGGCCTTCTCTGGCGTCAGCAGCAAAGAGTTGCAGGGCGATCCCCTGATGCTGGTGCGGGGTTCGCAGCTGGCGCTGGCACAAAACGCCGGGCGCATGACGCTGCATGATGGCTGGCTGACAGTAAAAGATGCACAGGGTCAGCAGTGGTATTTTCTGCATGGCGAACTGGGGAACAACGCCTTCAGTATGCAGCAAAGTCATGCGCTGGTTACCCGACTTAGCGCGCTGGAGCAACAGCTTAAAAGCCGCTGGCCGCAGGCGAAACTGCTGACGCGTGGCACGGTGCTGTTCAGCGACAACGCCAGCCAGCGTGCGCAGCATGACGTTAAAACGCTGGGCAGTGTGACGCTGGGTGGCGTCGTCCTGCTGGTGCTGCTGGTCTTTCGCTCACTGCGCCCGCTGTTGCTGACGGTCACGTCTGTGGCCATCGGCGCGATGGCGGGCACGGTGATGACGCTGCTTTGCTTCGGTGAACTGCATCTGATGACGCTGGTGATGAGCCTGAGTATTGTCGGCATCTCTGCGGATTACACGCTCTATTATCTCACCGAGCGCATGGTTCACGGCGATCAGCAGACGCCGTGGCAGAGCCTGCGAAAAGTCCGCGGCACGCTGCTGCTGGCGCTCGGGACCACCGCCATCGCCTGGCTGCTGATGCTGCTGGCACCGTTCCCGGGGCTGCGGCAGCTGGCGGTGTTTGCCGCCAGCGGATTAACGGCCTCCTGTCTGACGGTGATTCTCATCTATCCGTGGCTGGTACGCGGATTACCGGTGCGTCCGGTGCCGCTGATGGTGCCGCTGGCGCGCTGGCTTGCCGCCTGGCGTCGCCAGCGCGGGCTGCGCGTCGGATTACCGGTGGCGATGGCGATCTTCGCGCTGGCCGGTATCGCCCAGTTAAAGGTGGATGATGATATCGCCCATCTGCAAAGTGCGCCTGCGCATCTGCTGGAGCAGGATCGCCAGCTGGCAACCCTGACCGGACAGCGCGCCGATCAGACCTGGTTTGTGGTCTGGGGCGATGATGCACAGCAGACGCTGCAGCGGCTGGAAAAACTGGCACCGGATCTGCACCAGGCGCAGCAGCAGGGCTGGCTGCAGCACTATCGTCTGCTGCCGCTGACGTCGCTGGCGCAGCAACAGCGGGATCTTCAGCTGTTGAAACAGGCAGCACCGGATATTACGGCCCGCCTGCAGCAGGCGGGTATCACGCTGCCGGCACCGGATCTGACCCCGATGCCGGTAACACCAGAGGCGTGGCTGTCGAGTCCGCTGAGTGAAGGCTGGCGACTGCTGTGGCTGACGCTGCCAGACGGGCGCAGCGGTGTTTTGATCCCCACCAGCGGCGTAAAAAACAGCGCTGCACTCGCGGAGCTGACCAAACAGCATCCGGGCGTCAGCTGGATTGACCGCAAATCAGGTTACGATTCGCTGTTCAGCTTCTGGCGCACCCTGCTGAGCGGGTTACTGGCGCTGGCGCTGCTGCTGATCACCCTGAGTTTCGTCCTGCGACTGGGGTTAAAGGCGGGCTTACGCAGCGCGCTGCCGTCAGTGCTGTCGCTGGCGATGGCGCTGGCAACGCTGGGCTGGATCGGCGCGTCGCTGAATCTGTTTGCCCTGCTGGCACTGATTCTGGTGCTGGGCATCGGCATTAATTACACGCTCTTTTTCAGCAACCCGCAGGGTACGCCGCTGACCTCGTTGCTGGCAGTGTCGCTGGCGATGATTACCACCTTACTGACGCTGGGTATGCTGGTATTCAGCAGCACCAGCGCGATTGCCAGTTTTGGCACAGTGTTATGCAGCGGCATCTTCAGCGCTTTCCTGCTGTCGCCGCTGGCGATGCGACCCACCCGATCAAGGAGTAAACGATGATCCGCGCCGCTCTTATTCTGCTGACGGCTCTGCTGCTCAGCGCCTGTGCCGGACCTGCACCCGACAGCAGCCGTCCCACCGCCTGGCTGAAACCGGGAGTGAAGGTGACGCTGCCACCGCCGGGCATCCGTCCCGCCTTCCAGCAGCAGCAGTTGCTGACCGGACAGGTGAAAGGCCAGAGTCAGTCACTGCTGGTACTGCTCAGCGCCGATGAACAGCAAATTGATCTGGCCGGACTCTCCTCGGTGGGTATTCGCCTGTTCAGCCTGCGCTACGATGCCAGCGGTATTCACACCCAGCAGCTGATGCCGCTGCCGCAGATGCCGCCTGCCAGTCAGGTGCTGGCGGATATTATGCTCAGCTACTGGCCACGGGATCTGTGGCAAAAACAGCTGCCGCCAGGCTGGACGTTGCAGGATCAGGGGTTAAAGCGACGGCTGATCGATGCCGATAATAAGCTGGTTACCGAAATCGATTATCTGCAACGCGGTAATCAGCGCCAGCCCATCAGCATTCAGCAGCATGCGTTTGGCTATCAGATCCGCATTCAACATCTGGACGGCTCATGATTTACATCTCTGCCATCGGCATGCTGAATGCCCTGGGGAACAACACTCAGCAGATTGCGGCCAGCCTTACCAGGGGTGAGGCACCCGGCATGCAGTTGCGTCATGGCTGGCTGAGCGGCGACCGCGCCTGCTGGCTTGGCAGGGTTGAAGGCGATTTGCCATTGATTCCTGCTGCCCTGAGCGCGCACAACACCCGTAATAACCAGCTGCTGCTGGCCGCGCTGGCGCAAATCCGTCCGGCGCTCGATGCGGCGATTGCGCACTATGGTGCCAGCAGAGTGGCAATTGTGTTGGGAACCAGCACCTCGGGCGTGGATGAGGGCGATCAGCAGATTGGCGGCAGTCAGTCCGGTTATCACTATCAGATGCAGGAGCTGGGCGATCCCTCCCGTTTCCTGGCTCACTATCTGCGCCTGGATGGCCCGGCCTATACCATTTCAACCGCCTGCTCCTCCAGCGCCCGCGCCATTATCAGTGGTGAGCGGCTGATCGCGGCGGGGCTGGTGGATGTGGCGCTGGTGGGCGGTGCGGACTCGCTGAGCCGGATGCCGATCAACGGATTCGACAGCCTGGAGTCGCTCTCTGAACGTCGCTGCGCCCCTTTCAGCCGCGATCGCGACGGCATCTCGATTGGCGAAGGGGCCGCACTGATGCTGCTGACGCGGGAACCGCAGCCGCTGGCGCTACTGGGAGCTGGCGAATCGTCTGACGCCTGGCACATGTCCGCTCCCCATCCGCAGGGTGAGGGCGCTGAACGGGCGATGCGTATGGCGCTGCAACAGGCGAATCTGTTGCCAGAGCAGGTGGGTTATATCAATCTGCACGGCACTGCAACGCCGCTTAACGACCAGATGGAAGCCGCCGTGATTCAGCGCCTGTTTGGCAATGCAGTGCCGTGCAGCTCGACCAAACATCTGACCGGCCATACGCTCGGCGCGGCGGGAGTGTGTGAAGCCGCTCTCAGTGCGCTGATCCTGCAAAACAATCTGCCGCTGCCCGCGCAGGATTTCAGTGAGATGGCGCCGGATGAGACGCTGCCGGATTGCGGATTGTTATTACAGCCGCAGGCGCTGCAACGGCCGGTCATCGCCTCTAACTCCTTCGCCTTTGGCGGCAACAACACCTGTCTGATTCTGGGACGCCAACATGGTTATTAATTCTCCCGCGGCACGCTGGCTGCCGCACGCTGCGCCGATGCTGCTGCTTGATCAGCTGATCGCCGTGGATGATGAGCAGGTTCACTGTCAGGTGTCGACCTGCGCCGGTGGCGTACTGACACCGTTTCTGACGCCTCAGGGTGAACTGCCCGCCTGGTTTGGCGTCGAGATGATGGCGCAAACCGTGGGCGTCTGGTCGGGCTGGCATGCAAAGCAGGGCGGCGCCACCCTTATCTCGCCCGGCATGCTGCTGGGCGGACGCGGCTGGCGGGCAGAGCGATCCCTCTTTCCCGCCAGTGTTACGCTGGATATCAGAATGACGCTGCTGATGCGCGATGACCGCATGGGCAGCTTTGAGGGCGACATTCATTACGGCACCCAGCGGCTTGCCAGCGGTCGTCTGAATACGTATCAACCCAATGAAGCAGAATTACAGCAATTGATGTCACAAGGAAATCAGCCATGACAGATTCGGTATTAGTGACGGGCGCCAGTAAAGGGATTGGCCGCGCGATTGCGTTGCGTCTCGCCCAGGATGGCTATCAGGTTATCGTCCATTTCAACCGTGACCGCGCAGGCGCTGAGCAGTGCCTGCAGCAGATCGAAACCGCAGGCGGCAGCGGCCGTGTGCTGGGATTTGATGTGGCCGATCGGGCGGCAACCCGCGCTGCGCTGGAGGCGGATATTGAGCAATATGGCGCCTATTATGGTGTGGTGAGCAACGCCGGTATCACCCGCGATGCGGCGTTTCCTGCCCTGACGGATCAGGAGTGGGACAGCGTCATCCACACCAATCTCGACAGTTTTTACAATGTGATCCAGCCCTGCGTGATGCCGATGATCGGTCTGCGGCGCGGCGGCCGCATTATCACCCTCTCGTCGGTGTCGGGGATAATGGGCAATCGTGGTCAGGTGAACTACAGCGCGGCGAAAGCGGGCATTATTGGTGCCACTAAGGCGCTGGCGATTGAGCTGGCGAAACGCAAAATCACCGTTAACTGCATTGCGCCAGGCCTGATTGATACCGGAATGGAGGGGCTGGAACCTCAGATGATTGAGGAAGCGATGAAGATCGTGCCGATGAAGCGCATGGGCGCGGCTGAAGAGGTCGCCGGACTGGCGAGCTATCTGATGTCCGATATCGCAGGCTACGTGACGCGTCAGGTCATTTCTATAAACGGAGGCATGCTGTGATCCAGCGGGTAGTCGTAACCGGCATGGGCGGCGTAACCGCCTTTGGGGAGTCCTGGGCTGAGGTTTCGGCACGGATCCGTGCGGGCCGCAATGCGGTGCGCTTTATGCCGGAGTGGCAGATCTACGACGGGCTGCATACGCTGCTCGGCGCACCGGTGGATGACTTTGTGCTGCCTGCGCACTACACCCGCAAGCGTATCCGCGCCATGGGCCGCGTTTCGCTGCTGGCAACGCGCGCGACCGAGCTGGCGCTGACCCAGGCGGGCCTGATTGACCATCCGGTGCTGACCAGCGGAGAAACGGGTATCGCCTACGGTTCTTCCACCGGCAGCACCGGGCCGGTCAGCGAGTTCGCCACCATGCTGACCGAAAAGCACACCAACAATATCACCGGCACCACCTATGTGCAGATGATGCCGCATACCACGGCCGTCAATGCCGGACTCTTTTTCGGCCTGCGCGGCCGGGTGATCCCGACCTCCAGCGCCTGTACCTCTGGCAGCCAGGCGATTGGCTATGCCTGGGAAGCGATTCGTCACGGGTATCAGACGGTGATGGTGGCTGGCGGCGCAGAAGAGCTCTGTCCGTCGGAAGCCGCGGTGTTTGACACCCTGTTTGCCACCAGCCAGCGTAATGACGCGCCGCACACCACGCCTGCACCTTTTGATCAGCAGCGCGATGGTCTGGTAATTGGCGAAGGGGCGGGCACGCTGATCCTTGAGTCGCTGGAACATGCCCTGGCACGCGGTGCAACGATCTACGCAGAGATCACCGGTTTTCATACCAACTGCGATGCCGCCCATATTACTCAGCCGCAGCGGGAAACCATGCAGATCTGCATCGAGCGGGCGTTGCAAAGCGCCGGTATCACGGCCGCAGACGTTGGTTATGTAAATGCGCACGGCACCGCCACTGAACGGGGTGATATGGCCGAAAGTCTGGCGACGGCGGCGGTGTTTGGCGAAACGACGCCGATCTCCTCGCTGAAGTCCTATTTTGGCCATACGCTGGGTGCCTGTGGGGCGCTGGAAGCCTGGATGAGCATTGAGATGATGCGGGAAGGGTGGTTTGCGCCAACCCTGAACCTGACGCAACCGGCAGCAGATGGCGGCCAGCTGGATTACATCATGGGTGAGCCGCGTGAGATTGAAACCGACTATATCCAGAGCAACAACTTTGCCTTTGGTGGCATTAATACTTCACTGATCTTCAAACGCTGGCGCGGCGTCTGATCTCAGGCCCGTGCCGCGCTGGCACGGGCCAGTTTATTTTTCGGACGAAAGAACCGGACGATAATCAGCCTTTCATCTACACTGTCACTCACCGCATCACTCCCGGCGGCCCATGTTTTTCACAGGATAGTTATGTCTTTACCCTTGCCGCCCGACGATCACGATGAGCCAATTCGCCAGTCACTTGACGATGCGCACTTTGCGATAGTGGTGCTTGCGGTGACCTCGGTAACGCTTATAATCTTTGTCCTGATGATTACGCTCTGGATGAGCTGACACGCACAGGGATTCAACGGATTGAATAAGGAGAAGGCGATGGACTCCGGAGATGACAAATTAATCGCAATTATCGGTTTGCTGGCGGCCTGCCTGATCGGGGTGACCTTCCTGTTTACCATGGTCTGGCTGACCGACGTACGTCATCCTGCCGATCCCTCTCTCGACGTTCGCTCCTGTTACCCTAAAAAGCCACCTTCTCAGCACGTCTGATTTCGTGTCGCAAACTTAATCTGCTGACTGCGCAATACCAGCGCCAGCGGCTCATGTAGATTACGGTTGCCATTGGGATCGGCTAATCCCAGCAGCGGGCCAGGGGAACGCCGGTCATCGGCCCAGGCCGGATACTCCACTACCGGATAGAGCGAAATCCCCTCCACCGCAATGCCCTGATCCAGCGCCACCGCCACATTTTCACTGATCTCCTGCAGCCAGGGGGCGCGCGATTCACCCTCAGCGCCAGTTTCAGCAATCAGCATCGGACGCTGGTAGCGCTGCCAGCACTGCGCCAGCAGAATATGCAGCGGCACACGCTCCGGATCCTCCAGCGACATCGGCTGGTCGGGGAAAAACCAGTGGTTATCGGGATAGTAGTTCAGGCCGAGGATATCCAGGCAATCTTCACTGCCGCCTAGCTCCTTATCGACGCGACCAGCCAGCATGTCCCAGGCTTCGAACTGCGCCTGATGCTGCGCATCGGCATAGGGTTTGCTGTCCGGATTATCGGGATGATGAGCGATCTGCACCAGCGGGTCAGTCAGCACAAAGCGCGCCTCCGGATAGACCTCGCGAATGGCATGTATCGCCGCCAGCGAGGCGCGAACCAGCTGGCGCTTCAGCTCTTTACCGCGCTGCGCAGCATGAGGATTAAACCAGGCCACATCCGCCCCGGCCCATGACCAGAATGAGATTTGATTAACCGGTGTAAAGAAGGGGCGTTCGATGCCCTGATCGCGCATCAGTTGTGCCATCGCACGGGCGAAACGACTAAAATGGTCAACAAATTCGGCTTTCCAGATATTAAGATGATCGGGATAACCGAAATGAGCCAGCTCCCAGATGATCTCCATCTGCTGACGTCGCGCGGCGTCGACCATCGGCAGAAAGCTCTGCCAGTCATACTGGCCAGGGATCTTTTCGATCAGATGCCAGCGCGCACCGTCGCGGGCGGTGAGCAGATGCTGCTCAGCCAGGGCGGCATAATCTTTTTCCAGCAGCATATCGTGTCCGCTGCTGATCACCATATCCAGCCGTTTACCGGGCGTACGGCAGGCTGTGGAACAGGGGAAACTGCCCTGGAAAAAGCTGCGAAACAGGCTGGGATGATAGCGCTGGCGGGCATCTGTAAGGGATTGATGAGACATATTCCTCTCCTGCCGGGATAATACCGGTCACAGATCGTCCGGTTAAGTCTAGACTAAAAAACGCCCGTGACCCCTCAATAACTCAGAACAGAGGAATAGCATCAGAGGTCGGACCGGGGAATAATAAAAATAACTGCATTTTACAGGGAAATGTCATGACCGAAGCGTTTGAGCTCTCCCAGCCATTGGAACGGTCCAGCTGGCTGGAAACACAGCTGGAGCCAGAGTGTCTGCGCCATCCGGGTCTGAGCGGCGTCCATCAGCTGAGCGACGGGCTGGATGCTTTTGCTGCCCGCTATCTGCTGATGCAAAAAGCGGAGCGTTCACTCGATATCCAGTATTACATCTGGCAAAACGATCTCTCTGGCCGGTTGCTGTTCAGCGCCGTGCTGGAAGCTGCCCGACGCGGGGTGAAAGTGCGGCTGCTGCTGGATGACAACAATACGCCGGGCCTGGACGACACGCTGGCCCAGCTCAACCGCCATCCCAACATTGAGGTGCGACTGTTTAATCCATTCTCGTTTCGCACCCTGCGCGCGCTGGGTTATCTCACCGACTTTGCCCGTCTGAACCGCCGCATGCACAACAAAAGCTTTACGGTGGATGGCGTCACGACCGTGGTCGGTGGGCGCAATATCGGCGACGAATATTTCGGCACTGGCAATGAACCGCTGTTTGCCGATCTCGACGTCATGGCAATAGGCCCGGTGGTTAAAGAAGTCGCAGAGGATTTTGAGCGCTACTGGCGCAGCAAGCCGGTCTCTCCGCTGCAGCAGGTGCTGGATGAAGAGGAGCCGGAAGAGGACAGTGTGAGTCTGCCAGCAGAGTGGCGTCACAGTGAACCGGTGCAGCGCTATCTTCAGCGGCTGGAAAATTCTTCGCTGCTGCAGGAGCTGGAAGAGGGCACGCTGGCTCTGACCTGGGCAAAAGCGCGACTGCTGAGCGATGATCCGCGTAAAGGGCTGGGCAAAGCGCGTGCCAGAAGCCTGCTGCCGCAGCGAATGCTGGAGGTGATAGGCACGCCGCAAAAGCAGTTCGACATCATCTCGGCCTATTTCGTGCCGACCCGCGCAGGGGTCGCTCAGCTGCTGTCGCTGAAGCGCAAAGGGGTAAAAATTGCCATTCTGACCAATTCGCTGGCGGCTAACGATGTGTCGATTGTCCATGCCGGCTACGCTAAGTGGCGCAAAAAATTGCTGCGTCATGGTATTGCGCTCTATGAGCTGAAACCGCAGGCGGGCGTGCCTGATGCCCCGCACGACCGGGGATTAACCGGTAACTCCGGCTCCAGCCTGCATGCCAAAACCTTCTCAGTGGATCAACAGACGCTGTTTATCGGCTCGTTTAACTTCGATCCCCGTTCAGCGGTGCTGAATACGGAAATGGGACTGGTGATTGAGAGTGCGGCGCTCGCCGGAGAGACGCATCAGCGTTTCAGCCAGTCAATGCGCGATCGGGCATGGACGCTGCGGCTGGATAAGTGGGGCAGGGTAAACTGGCTGGAGTATCCGGGTGAGCCGGAGCAGATTGTGCATAAACACGAGCCAGGCTGCTCCTGGTGGCAGCGCCTGCAGGTACGCCTGGTGTGGCGACTGCCGATTGAGTGGCTGCTGTAAGCTGGACCTTGCCTGGGTACAGGCGCTGGCTCAGGAAGCATGCGCCCTCCGTAAAGACGCAAAACCCGCCATCCCTGGCGGGCTCAGCGCGGGCGATTACGCACCTCATCCCTGAGGTGCGCCCGTTGCCGGGCCAACGCGTTGCGTTGTTCAAAAACGCTCCCGGCGTTTTTGTCCCTGGCCCGCTATGCTTTGCTACTGGCGTATGCGCCCATCGCTTTAAACTCTTAAGCTGTCTGTGAGACACATCATTTATAGCCTGACCTCACTTATGGCCCGAGGTCACTGATCGCCTGTCATTGTGCTTGTTTACGCTCAAATTTCCCCGAGAACAGGAACCGCAGCAGCGGAATGCGCAGGTGAATCTCATACAGCAGAAACGCGATGCCAAACACCATCAGCAGGCCAACGAAGAAGCCCAGCGTGTTGTTTTCAATCCGTGGCGTCACGTAAATGCCATACAGCAGCGTCAGCGGATGGTGCACCAGATAGATAAACAGTGACGCATTGACCAGATACATAATGCGCGGCGAATGTGAATTCAGCAGCTTATGACCAAAGCAGAAGCAGACGTTCAGCATGCAAATGCCCATCAGCGTCGAGATAATCGCATCCAGCTCATACAACCAGCCCTCACCGCTGCTCAGTCGCTGGTTGGCGCAATAGGCCGCAAACATCAGCAGCGCACCGACCCACATCACCAGATTGAAGCGGACAAACAGCTGCTTCAGCGGGGGATGTTTCCACGCCAGCGCTCCCAGCATAAAGAACGGCAGATAGAAGAGCGTCTGCATCACTATGATGCTAAACAAACCATCCATCAGCCACGCAGGCTGGAAAATAAACACCAGACGCCGGAACACGCACCAGAGCAGTGCCCACGCCAGTACGCCCGCCGTCAGCGATCCCCAGCCAACCCGCGAATAATCAATGGTGCGATGCTGATCGCGCAACCAGCGGAAGGTCACCATCCCCAGCGTGGTCAGCATCACCAGCACCACCAGGAACCACAGGTGTGAAATCAGCTCCCACATCAGGTTATTAAACTTCTGATAGGGCGTGAAGCGGGGCCAGTCAGCCAGCTTATCCGTCCACTCTTTCAGCATAAAAAATTGCGGCAGCGTCAGCAGCGGAATGGCGGTCAGCATTGGGATACCTACCCGTTCCAGACGCACCTTCAGGAAGCGACGTGGCTGATAGCGCAGATACAGCATGTAGGAGAAATAGCCCGAAATGACGAAAAACACCTGCATACGAAACGCATGAATAAAATCATTAAGCAGCGTCAGCCATAACGACGCTTCATGACTATTTACTGCCCATTTCTGCGCGGAGTAGATGAGGGAAACGTGAAACGGCACCCCCAGTAACATCAGATAGGCGCGGATGGAGTCGAGGAAGTATTCACGTTCAGGTTTTACAGTACTCATAAAGTTCCAGTTCGTTAGTACGTTTAACCGGTTTCACCCTGAAACCGGATTATGCTCTGTGAAAATTCTACCTGGGATAAACCAGGTATACTATCAGTGGAATCCGTAGTGTCTAATTGTCCTAAAAGCAGGGTTAAGCCTGACGAAATGCGGGAACAATGTTGCGCATAAGCTGTCGGAAAACCGAATAATCCTTTAAGATAAACGGGTTTGATTTAAGCACACGAAAGGGGGGGATGTGCTGACTAAAGAAAAAAATAAAGCCGGACTGATGAAGGTACGCTGGATTGGTACTGCAGTTCTGCTGGCGTTGTACGCCAATAACAGTTGGGCGTTTAACATCGACGATGTTGCCAAACAAGCCAAAGCGTTGGCAGGGAAAAGCTTCGAAGCGCCTAAAAGCAATTTACCCTCTCAATTTCGTGAAATGAAATTTGCTGATTATCAGCAGATCCAGTTTAACCACGATAAAGCGTATTGGGGCAAACTGCGCACGCCGTTCAAGCTGGAGTTTTATCATCAGGGAATGTATTTCGATACCCCGGTGCAGATCAACGAAGTGACCGCCAGCGCGGTGCGCGAGATTAAATACAACCCCGATTATTTTAATTTCGGTAATGTAAAACATGACGCAGATGCGGTAAAAAACCTCGGTTTTGCCGGTTTCAAAGTACTTTACCCACTCAACAACAAGGGTAAAAACGATGAGATCGCCAGCTTCCTGGGCGCGAGCTATTTCCGTGTCATCGGTGCCGGTCAGGTTTATGGCCTGTCGGCGCGTGGACTTGCCATCGATACGGCGCTGCCGTCCGGTGAAGAGTTCCCGCGCTTTAAAGAGTTCTGGATTCAGCGTCCTAAACCACAGGACAAACAGCTGGTGATCTACGCACTGCTCGATTCGCCGCGTGCGGCTGGTGCGTATCGCTTTGTGCTGCATCCGGGTGACGCTTCAACGGTTGATGTGCAGTCAAAAGTTTACCTGCGTGATAACGTCGGCAAACTGGGTGTTGCACCGCTGACCAGTATGTTCCTGTTTGGTCAGAACCAGCCATCGACGGTGAACAACTTCCGTCCGGCACTGCACGACTCTGACGGTCTCTCTATCCACAATGGCAACGGGGAGTGGATTTGGCGTCCGCTGAACAACCCGCGTCATCTGGCAGTGAGCACCTTCACCATCGAGAATCCGAAAGGGTTTGGTCTGCTGCAGCGTGGGCGTGACTTTAACAACTATCAGGATCTTGATGACCGCTATGATCTTCGTCCAAGCGGCTGGGTTGAGCCAATAGGCGACTGGGGTAAAGGCCGGGTTGAACTGGTTGAAATCCCGACGGCAGATGAAACCAACGACAACATCGTTGCGTTCTGGACGCCGGAGACGCTGCCAGAGCCTGGCAAAGAGATGAACTTCAAATATCGTCTGCACTTCTCGCGCGACGAAAACCAGCTGCACTCCGATGATACCGCCTGGGTCAAAAATACCCTGCGTTCAGCGGGTGACGTGAAGCAGTCTAATCTGGTGCGTCAGCCGGATGGCACCGTGGCTTTCACCATCGACTTCGTGGGTAAAGACATGAGCAAGATGGCGGAAAACAGTCAGGTGGCACCGCAGGTCAGCGTGGGTAAAAATGCTGATGTGGTTGAGCAGAGCGTACGTTATAACCCGGTCACCAAAGGCTGGCGTCTGGTGTTGCGTCTGCGTGTGAAAGATGCCAAGCAGTCCACCGAAATGCGTGCGGCCTTGGTTAGCGGCGACAAGACATTGACGGAAACCTGGAGCTATCAGTTACCTGCCAATGAATAAATCGACTTTTACACCTCAACGTTATGTGGAATCTCTGCCGCTGGATGCGGCAGGGAAGGCCCGCCTGAGCGTCTCATTGCAGAATGCCAGCGAGTTCCACTTCATCCATGATGTGCTGGGCAGGGATGTCGCAGCCAGTGACCGTCCCGACGATGCGCCGTTAAAATCGGTCTCATCGCGGGTTGAAATGGCCTGGCCCGATTCGCTGGCCGAAGGTCAGCAGTTGGGTAAAGATTACCTCGACCGCACCACGCTAAAGGCGATGCCGAAGGTCAAACGCTCACTGATGTTCCCGGAAGCCTGGCGTACCAACCCGGTCGCCCGTGCCTGGGACTCACTGCGTGGACACAAATCGGTGCCGCGTTATAGCAATGCCGAAGAGCGGCGTGCCGAGGAGAAGTGGCGTCATGTCGGTTCAATTCGCCGCTACATTCTGCTGATCCTGACCATTTTCCAGACCGTGGTCGCCACCTGGTACATGAAGAGTATTCTGCCGTATCAGGGCTGGACGCTTCTGGATCCGATGGAGATGATCAATCAGAACTGGCAGCAGTCAGTGATGCAGATCCTGCCTTATTTGTTGCAGACCGGCATCCTGTTCCTGTTCGCCATACTTTTCTGCTGGGTCTCTGCCGGTTTCTGGACGGCGTTGATGGGCTTCCTGCAGCTGCTGATTGGACGTGATAAATATAGTATCTCTTACTCAACGGTCGGAGATGAACCGCTTAACCCGGAACATCGTACCGCGCTGATTATGCCGATCTGTAATGAAGACGTTGAGCGTGTTTACGCCGGTCTGCGTGCGACCTGGGAGTCGGTGGTTCGTACCGGTAACGCTGAACACTTCGACGTCTACATCCTCAGCGACAGTTACGATGCGGATATCGCGATTGCCGAACAGAAAGCCTGGATGGAACTGGTGCGGGATGTTGGCGGGGCAGGCAAGATTTTCTATCGCCGTCGTCGTCGTCGCGTGAAGCGTAAAAGCGGAAACATCGATGACTTCTGCCGTCGCTGGGGCAGCAACTACAGCTACATGGTGGTGCTGGATGCCGATAGCGTCATGAGCGGAGAGTGTCTCACCGGTCTGGTACGCATGATGGATGCCAACCCGAATGCCGGGATCATCCAGTCGTCGCCGAAAGCATCGGGTATGGATACGCTTTATGCGCGCTGTCAGCAGTTTGCGACCCGCGTCTACGGTCCGTTATTTACCGCCGGTCTGCACTTCTGGCAGCTGGGCGAGTCTCACTACTGGGGTCACAACGCCATTATCCGCGTGAAACCCTTTATTGAGCACTGTGCCCTGGCACCGTTACCGGGAGAGGGCTCCTTTGCGGGTTCAATCATGTCGCATGACTTCGTAGAAGCTGCGCTGATGCGTCGTGCCGGTTGGGGCGTCTGGATTGCCTATGACCTGCCGGGATCCTATGAAGAACTGCCACCGAACCTGCTGGATGAGCTGAAACGTGACCGCCGCTGGTGTCACGGCAACCTGATGAACTTCCGCCTGTTCCTGGTGAAAGGGATGCACCCGGTACACCGTGCGGTGTTCCTGACGGGTGTGATGTCCTACCTCTCGGCTCCGCTGTGGTTTATGTTCCTGGCGCTCTCCACTGCCCTGCAGGTAGTGCATACGCTGATGGAACCGACCTACTTCCTGCAACCGCGGCAGCTCTTCCCGGTCTGGCCGCAGTGGCGTCCGGAGCTGGCGATAGCGCTGTTCTCGACCACCATGGTGCTGCTGTTCCTGCCGAAAATGCTGAGTGTCGTGTTGATCTGGTTTAAAGGGTCGAAGGCCTACGGCGGACCTCTGCGGCTGCTGGCTTCACTGGTGCTGGAAACGCTGTTCTCGGTGCTGCTGGCACCGGTGCGTATGCTGTTCCATACGGTGTTTGTGGTCAGCGCCTTCCTCGGCTGGGAAGTGGTGTGGAACTCACCGCAGCGTGATGACGATGCGACACCGTGGAGCGAGGCGTTTAAACGTCACGGTTCGCAGATGGCATTGGGTCTGGTGTGGGCGATTGGTATGGGACTGCTGGATCTTAACTTCCTGTGGTGGCTGGCACCGATCGTCTTCTCACTGATTCTGTCGCCGTTTGTCTCGGTCATGTCGAGCCGCGCAACGCTGGGCATTAAGAGCAAGAAAGCGAAGCTGTTCCTGATCCCGGAAGAGTACTCGCCGCCGCAGGAGCTGGTGGATACCGATCGCTATGTGGTGCTGAACCGTGAGCGCGCGCTGGAAAATGGCTTTATGCATGCCTTATTCCATCCTGCCTTCAACGCGCTGGCAACGGCACTGGCCACATCACGCCACAAGCAGAGTCAGTTACTGGACTATGCGCGTGACCGTCGGGTTGATCAGGCGCTGAGCGATGCGCCGGATAAACTGGGCCGCGAACAGCGTCTGCAGTTGATCAGCGATCCGGTGGTGCTGGCCCGTGTTCATACCCGACTGTGGGAAGATGCGGACAAGTATCATCAGTGGGTTGAGAGTTATCAAAAACTCACGCTCAACCCCAACGCGCTGGCAAACAACGCGTAATCTGAAAAAGCGGCAGCGATGCCGCTTTTTTTATCGGATTAAAACAGCGATTGGCTGATAAATTTATTGCTGGCAGTCACCGCGAGCAGCGCGTGACGATCTCAATGGCTGTTTCTTCATGGCGGATATGAGTGGTGAAAGGGTGCTTAAAGGCGGCTGTTATCGTCGCGGCTGTGCTCTGCTTAAGCGGATGCGGCAGTATTATCAGTCGTACCATTCCCGGGCAGGGGCACGGTAATCAGTACTATCCCGGCGTACAGTGGGATGTTCGCGACAGCGGATGGCGGGTCCTGACGATCCTCGACCTGCCGCTGTCGCTGGTGGTTGATACCCTGTTGTTACCGGTGGATGCCAGCCACGGTCCTTACGAGTAACTGCGATCGGAATCGCTGTTATCATCTTCCCACTCTTGCGCGGCAGCTTCACCCTCTTCGGTGTCCAGCGGCGGCTCCAGCTGGAACTCGCCGTCATCCCACTCGTGCAGGGTATTTTCTGCTAACCACTCCTGACGTAGTTCAACTTCGTCAAAATCTGCATCAAAAATGGCCTGTGCCGCTTCACCGCTACGGTAAGGCAGACATTCGCCTGCTTCACCTTCTTCTGCCATGAATTCAGCCTGCCACATGATATCGCCATCCTGCATCACATACTTTTGCAGACCAAACTGGCTGATTGATGCATCCCCTTCCTCGAGCTCCGGGTGGTTAGCGAGGAACTCTTCACGTGCAGCATCGATGGCTTCCTCTAAGGTACTGTACATGCTCATCGCTCTTCTCCTTCACGGGTCTTTGACTATGGATTTATTTGATTTCAGTGAAGGATAGACGAAATCTGAAGGAGGGAAAGGTCAGGCCGGTGCAACTGGCGGGAAATAAGCCATTTCCCGCCAGTCAGGGTCAGATCATCTTTTGCGGGAAATGCAAAACCGGTTGAACGGACTCATGAATCACGGGGGCTGAGTAGCGGATACAACATTTTATACATGGCTTAACTTTCTTAAAATTAATTCTGGCGATGGAGAGGGCCTGACTCAAATTATATAACGTGCCGATAAATATGACCTCTTCTTTATCAGGCATACGCTTGCACCCTTTACGATGAAGAAAGTGATAATTTTCCTGATCGGTACCGATTGTAACGTAATAGTAGAGACCTTTGTTCATATTAACTGTCCCATTAGAGGTTTGCTGTGTTGTCTTTTTTATAATTCTGGCCAGAGCCGTTAAAAGCCTGACTGTCACAAACGAAACTACCGATAAGCATTAATGAGTTCAAATTCCATAATGGTCTATCGGGGTGTTAAAAAAATGTAAAATGGAATATAAGCTAAATCAGAAAGGCAATCGCTTGTAAAATAAGTTAATTTTCCCCGATTCATAAGCAGTAAGATATCATTAAGAGCGGCTAAATAGGATTAGGCCTGGCGTACAGAATAATCAGCGCCATAACGCATTTAATAGCACTCGCTGCAATATTAATTAATAAAAAGCGAAACAGGCTGAATGCCGCCTGCCGTCCTGTTAATTGATTAGCGGGTTTAACTTTAAACAGAGAGAAATTATATTATGAATACGGGTGTTTATTAATTACTGGACCTGCGGTTTCGCTTACAGGCTGAGTCTGCCATGAGTGATTTATTTAGCAGGGGAGTAAAACGCGCTAAATGCCTGACAGACATTTAGCGCGAACAGATTAATAACGGGAGGGTTCGCCCTCGGGGCGCGTTTTAAAGCGGCGGTGGAGCCACATATACTGTTCAGGTGCCAGCAGCACACCCTCTTCAACAACCTGATTCATTCTGGTTGCGGTTGCGACATCACTTTCCAGCGTAAATTCGCCGCTGATGTCAGGCAGTATCATCAGTTCATAGCCGCGACCCCCAGGCAGACGACGCGGCACAAAAGGGATGACAGCCGGTTTACCGGTGCGGATCAGCAGATGGGTGCCCACCGTTGTGGCCGCTTTTTCCACGCCAAAGAAGGGGACAAAGACGCTGCTGCGCGGGCCATAATCGTGGTCGGGCGCATACCAGATAATGTCACCCTGTTTCAGTGCGCGGATCATTCCTTTGAGATCTTTACGATCGAGCATGCTTTTATTTGACCGCATCCGACCTTTGACCTGAAGCCAGTCGATCAGTTTGTTGTCATTCGGGCGATAGACGCCAATGCCAGGGTTATGGATACCAAACATGCGTGCACCAATCTCCAGCGTCAGAAAATGCATGCCGATAAGCAGCACGCCGCGCTGGCTATCGCGCGCCTGCTGAATATGCTCCAGCCCCGACGGCGTATGCCATTTATTGATGCGCCAGTCAGGCCAGAACCACGCCATACCGGTCTCAATTAATCCCATGCCGACCGATTCGAAATTGTGTTTAACCATCGCTTCGCGTTCATTTACCGGCATATCCGGAAAACTTAATTCCAGATTACGCCGGGAAATACTGACGCGGTGTTTCATAAAACGCATCCCAATGCGGCCAATATTACAGCCGAGAACATAAAGCAGGGGATAAGGAAGTAGCACCAAAAGATAAAGAGAAGCGACACCCAGCCAGGTCAGCCAATAGCGCGGGTGGAGCAGTTCTCGTGAAAACTGAGGCAACTGAGTCATGTGAAGGTTAATTTTCCTGCGTCGCGCACCGTGCGGTGCTGATATCTCGTTGATTTACGCCATTGTGCCAGTTTTTGACGTGCGCTTAAATATCACTATCGGAACGTGCCATCAATGAACAAAGGTTAATAGTCCAATGTTGCTGCAAAAAACGGCAACAGGCGATCAATCTGGTCACTGGCCTTTGCATCCCGGTGAAATCAGGTATCATGTGCGCGCTAAATTTCTTCTATTGATAACAGGACGAACACCATGCCAGTGTTACATAACCTCGTTTCCAATAAAGAGCTGAAGGCGCGCATGCTGGCTGAAACCGAGCCGCGCACCACTGTCTCTTTTTATAAATATTTCCAGATTGCCGATCCCAAAGCATTCCGTGACGCGCTCTATCTTGGCCTGACAGCTCTTAAGGTCTTTGGTCGCGTCTACGTGGCCCACGAAGGCATCAATGCGCAGATCAGCGTGCCAGCCAGCCAGTATGAAAAGATGAAAGAATGGCTATATGGCTTTGATCCGGCGCTGAACAATCTGCGGATGAATATTGCGCTGGATGATGATGGTAAATCGTTCTGGGTGCTGCGTCTGAAAGTACGCGACCGCATTGTCGCTGACGGTATTGAAGACGACAGTTTTGATGCCAGCGATGTGGGTCAGTATCTTAAAGCGGCGGACGTAAACGCCATGCTGGACGATCCTGACGCCCTGTTCGTGGATATGCGTAACCACTACGAATATGAGGTGGGTCGCTTCGACAACGCGCTGGAAGTGCCGGCTGATACTTTCCGCGATCAGCTGCCGATGGCGGTTGAGATGCTGCAGGATCAGAAAGACAAAAAGATCGTGATGTACTGCACCGGCGGGATCCGCTGTGAAAAGGCCAGCGCCTGGATGCGGCACAACGGCTTTGAGGATGTCTATCACATTGAGGGCGGTATCATCGAGTATGCCCGACGCGCCCGTGAGCAGGGATTACCGGTACGCTTCAAAGGCAAAAACTTTGTTTTTGATGAGCGGATGGGTGAGCGGATCTCTGACGATGTGTTGTCGAACTGTCATCAGTGCGGCGAACCCTGTGATACCCACGTTAATTGCGTCAATGACGGTTGTCATCTGCTGTTTATTCAGTGCAAAAGCTGCGCGGAGAAGTTTGAGAACTGCTGTAGCCCGATCTGCCAGGAAGAGGCGAAGCTCTCACCGGAAGAGCAGCGCGCGCGTCGGGCAGGACGTGAAAATGGCAACAAGATCTTTAACAAGTCGCGTGGCCTGTTAAACATGACCATTCCCTCGCCGCTGAAGAAATAAGCGTGGCCGCCTGAAGTCAGCTTCAGGCGGCTTGCTGTTTTACTGGCGTACACCCTCAACCGAGATCATCAGCTGAACCTTCTGCGAAGCTGGCCCCAGATCTTTGGTGATGTTGAAATCTTTCAGTGCAATTTCCCCTTCAGCCTCAAAGCCAGCGCGGTAGCCGCCCCACGGATCTTTACCTTCACCCAGCATTTTCGCCTCGAGCGTTACCGGTTTGGTCACGCCATTCAGCGTAAGATCGCCAGTAATCTTCAGCTCATCACCCTCTTTTTCCACCGCTGTGGATTTGAACGTGGCCTGCGGGTTTTTGCTGGTGTTCAGGAAGTCGGCACTGCGCAGGTGCTTGTCACGTTCAGCATGGTTAGTATCGATGCTGCTGGTGTTAATGGTGACGTCGACTTTATCTGCGGCAGGATCCTTCTCATCAAAGGTAAAGCGGCCATCAAAATCCTTAAAGGTGCCGTAGAGCCAGCTGTAACCCAGATGCTGGATACGGAACTGAATAAAGGCGTGCTGGCCCTCTTTATCGATTTTGTAGTCAGCGGCAGAGGCGGTGAGTGAGCCGAGCAGCAGACTGGCACCGGTCATCGCCAGCAGGGTCTTTTTAAACATATTATTTATCCTTTTCAGAGGGAGAGGTGAAACGCAAACCCGACATCCGTTTTAAGGTGATATCGCGATCGATAAAGTGATGTTTTACCGCAGCCAGCCCATGCAGCAGTGACAGGACCACAACCGTCCAGGCCAGCCAGAGGTGAATGTCGCCCGCAAGATCAGCCTGTTCGCCAGCACCGCTGAACAGCGCGGGCAGGGTGAACCAGCTGAATACTGAGATGGGTTTGCCATCGGCGGTGGAGATCAGATAGCCGCTGATCAGAATCGCCAGCAGCAGGGTATACAGTAACAGGTGGGCCACCACCGAACTGATGCGTACCAGCGGGGAATAACTGCTAAGCGGTTTTGGCGGCGGTGAAATAACGCGCCACAGCAGGCTAACGATCAGCGTCAGCAACAGGATCACGCCGATGCTTTTATGGATCTCAGGCGCGTCGTGATACCAGCTGTCGTAATAGCCGAGGCCGACCATCCATAATCCCAGCGCAAACATGGCGTAAATTGCCAGCGCCATCGACCAGTGCAGCAGCACGGCAACCAGGCCAAACTGATGAGATGAATTACGTAATAACATAATGAGGTTTTCATGAAGTAATAATCTGAAATAAGCATCCACATTATGAAATATAAAAGCAATCATCCTTACGCTTCTATAACTTTAATTTTATATTGTGAAAAGGTTGAATAAATCAGGTGTGAAATGCGCAATATTACTGAATGAGTTATTTGTGAGGCGCTGGTCGTTAACTAAAAAGAGCCGGAATTAACCAAAAGGGCGAAATATATTCTGACTTTATGTCAGTAATAGTCAATTTTCGTCAAAGTCTGTCAGTCGGGCGGCATCAGGCTGATACCACCCTTTATCGAGTCAGAAACGTGAGAGGCGGAAGGGTGTCAGATCAAAAGAGAACGGTTTTTGCTGGGCAAATTCTGCAGCCAGTTCGCCCAATACGCTGGCGAATTTAAACCCGTGTCCACTGAGCCCGGTAATTAACAAGCGGTCTGGTTCACCCGGCAGGGTATCAATTATAAAGTCTTCATCCGGGCTAAAATCGTAGCTGCAGGCTTCGCCATGCAGACAGACACCGACGCCAGGTAAAAACTGACGGAGGAATCCAAAAGCTTCGCTGCCATCGGCCGCCACCGCGCCAAAAGGCTTACGATCCTCAGGCTGCTGCATCAGCTGACCGCCATCATGACGACCCACTTTCAGGGCGTTGTTATCCGCCGGGAAGCCATAAAACTGGCTGCCATCGCCCATTTCCACCGTAAAACCGGGAAACTTATTGTTCTCACTGTAGCGGCCATCTGCCTGATACCAGGCGAACACCTTGCGGGTGGGCGCGACCGGCAGGTCAGGAACTAATTTGCCAACCCATGTGCCCGCACTGATCAACATTTTGCGGCCCCGGTAGACGCCATCCAGGGTAGTGACCTGCTGCAGATCGCCATCGCGACCCAGCTCTGAAACCGGGCAGTTAAACAGCTGCGCGCAGCCCGCCTGCTCCGCCAGCTGGATCCAGCTGCGTACCGCCTGTTCACATTTCAGATAGCCGGACTGCGGCTCAAATACGCCCAGATAGCCCTCAGGCACATTGATTTGTGGCCAGCGCTTGCGCACGTCATCTGGCTGCATCACCTCAATATTGAGCTGCCAGCGGGTCGCGCTGTCGATGACGTTCTGAATAAACGGCGACTGATTCGGGGCGAGGTTAAGTACGCCACTGCGATGCATGATGCGCTCACCGGCACGCTGTTCCAGCTCATCCCACAGCGTTTGCGCCCGCAGAACCAGGGGAACATAGCGTTCACCTTCACCATAAGCGTGACGAATCAGCCGGCTCTCGCCATGATGTGTGCCCTGATTATGGGGAGGATGGGCGCTGTCGATCATTAACACCGATAAACCCGCCTGGGTGGCATAGTAGCCTGCCGCCGCGCCCACGGAACCGCTGCCAACGACGATAAGATCATAAATCATGGTAACTACGCTCTAAGAGACAGATAATCAAAAGCATACCAGAAACAGAAACGAAAAAGGCACCCCTGAGGGCGCCTCTTTGATGCGGCAGAAATTAATGCTTATTGAGGAGTCGTTCTATCTGCTCGGCTGATTCTATCTTGGCGATGCCTGCTTCGAGGATCGAGATAAATTGCCTTGCCACATCCGTTGTCAGCCAGTATGTCGGGCCAACATCCGCTTCTTCTTCTTTTTGATCCTGCGACGACAACGAGTGCAGGCGGATCATCATGGCGTCATAGCTGTCAACGGTACTGATATCCCAGCCCACCAGTGGGTGAGTCTGTATAACATCTTTTCTTCTGTCCATTATAACCTCCTTATTACTCGTTAAACGAAGTGCATGATGAGGTTCAATGCGGCTTTTTTATTCCAATAGCGAAACAATTATAACAGTAAACGAGGGTATCACTGTTTAAAAAATGCCGTGAGTCAGCTTCTCACAGAATATTTGCGTTTGAAAGGCGGGCGTAAAAAAATAAAATGCCTGACGGGCAGGCATTTTTATCAGCAGTCAAAAGACAGGCAAAAAGCGGGCTTAGCCGCGTGACCGGACTCAGAGAGCCGGCGTTTCTGGCACTACGCCGCCGCCGCGTTTTTGCAGTGTTTCTGCCAGACGGGCAAAGTGCTGCTGAAGCTGCTCATCATGGTTTTGATTTTGGGCTTCCAGCGACAGATTGTGTACCAGTAGCTGACTGGCACGATCGTCAAGACAGAAAATCAGACTGGAAAAGGCATTTTCCAGCACCGTTAAACGACGCTTCTGATCACCAATCAGTGCTAACAACTCACCAAAGGTCATCGCCTCTTCCGGTTTATCAGTAGTCATGGTGTCGCACCTCCTGTTATGCGTGACGAGCGCAAGGATAGGGCATTGATCATTAAGAGTCTAGATGCAGGACGGGGTAAGTGCGAGAGGGGAGAAAAGATAAAAAAACCGGGTGGCGACACCCGGAAAAAAAGCACAGTGGCGGTTAATCAGTATTGAACCAGTCGTCAGCGCTTTCCCACGTCTGCTGCAGGATCTCGCTGATCTGGTCGCGCGTCTCTTTTCCACCGCCCAGCACGCTGAGATTATTGGCACTGGCATAACGTACCTTGACGTGATTGGTCGAGTCAGGGAACTGTTCATCAATGCGGCGCGATAATTCATCGCTCAACGCTTCTATCGCACCAGCAGGAAGAGGTCGGGTATTTGATACGGTAATTTCAACGCGCATAACAGCCTCCGTTTAAGATACTGTATATATTTACAGTCTTAGCAGGCCGGAGGCAAGTAAAATTATGCGATGCGCCAGTTCAGCGTTTCACCCGCCAGGAACGGCACCAGTGAATGGCTGCCGAGCGCGATGGACTCTGGCACCTGCCAGGACTCACGCACCAGGGTAATCGTCCCTTCATTCAGCGGCAGGCCGTAAAAACGCGGGCCATTCTCCGAACAGAACGCTTCAAAATGTTCCAGCGCGTTCAGCTCTTCAAAAACGGTGGCGTAAGCGGGTAACGACACTGGCGCATTAAATACCCCCGCGCAGCCGCAACTGGCCTCTTTGAGATGACGCAGATGCGGTGCTGTGTCGGTGCCGAGGAACACGCGCGGATGACCACTCGCTACTAATTTGCGCAATGCTTCCTGATGCACGTTGCGTTTAAGAATCGGCAGGCAATAGAGGTGCGGACGAATACCGCCCACCAGCATGTGATTGCGGTTAAACATCAAATGCTGCGGGGTAATGGTCGCGCCCAGCGTCTCATCGGCGGCGGCAACATATTCTGCGGCGTCCTGAGTGGTAATGTGCTCCATCACCACTTTCAGTGCCGGAAACTGGCTGCGCAGCGGCACCATAACCGTTTCGATAAACCGGGCTTCGCGGTCAAAAATGTCGACATGCGCATCGGTGACTTCGCCGTGGATCAGCAGTGGCATACCGAGCTTCTGCATCCGCTCCAGCACGCGGGCAATGGAGGCGATATCGGTAACGCCATGGCTGGAGTTCGTCGTAGCGTGCGCCGGATAGAGCTTAGCCGCGGTAAACAGACCGGAGGTGAAACCGCGCTCAAGCTCATCAGGATCAAGCGAGTCGGTCAGATAGCAGGTCATCAGCGGCGTAAAGGCGTGTTCGGCGGGCAGCGCCGCCAGGATGCGATCGCGGTACGCTTCACCTGCTGCCACGCTGGTCACCGGTGGCACCAGGTTAGGCATCACAATGGCACGCCCATTCACCGCGCTGGTATAGGGCAGGACCGTGTTGAGCATCTCATCGTCGCGCAGATGAATATGCCAGTCGTCAGGGCGACGCAGGGTAAGTTGCTGAGGTTGTGCTGTCATCAGTGAAGCTCCGGCAGAAGGGAAACAAAAGGCGTGTTTTGGCCGGGGTCTAAGCATAAGGATTCAGGCAACCGTTTGCACCTGCTTTTTATGCTGTCAAAGAAAATCCGCTGCCCAACAGGGTAATGCTGGTCAGTTAAGATTAGATTTGTAAAGGCTGTCACGGTCAGACGTGGCAGCCTTTTTTTCCGGGCGAGCGAGCCGCAGTGCGGGCCAGAGCACCTCTGCTGCTGCCGGGCCGTCCTCGCGCCGCTCACGCGGTACCTTCGGC
>NZ_JBLWNV010000007.1:0-48939 GCF_048452805.1 Pantoea sp. K16
AACCTGCGACCAATTGATTAAAAGTCAACTGCTCTACCAACTGAGCTAACGACCCATCTTAGGTTGTGAAGCAATGCTGAAGTGTTCTTCTTAAAACTGCGCGGTAAAAGCGCGTCTGAGGAAGATGGTGGGTCGTGCAGGATTCGAACCTGCGACCAATTGATTAAAAGTCAACTGCTCTACCAACTGAGCTAACGACCCGCTGGGGGCTTACAACCGTTCAACACGCCAGGCGGCTGAGATAAGATGGTGGGTCGTGCAGGATTCGAACCTGCGACCAATTGATTAAAAGTCAACTGCTCTACCAACTGAGCTAACGACCCATCTTCAGGCTTACCAGACACTTTGCAATGTATCCCGGCAACGGCGGCATATATTACTGATTTAGCGGGGTAGCGCAACTCTTATTTCTGCTAAATGCTTCAGTTGCTTACCTTTCATACGGCAAGACCAGAAATCACACGATATCTGGCCTGAACCGTACAGATTACAGACTTGTCAGACGTTTTTGCGCCTGCTTAGCAGATTCGGTGTCTGGATAAAGTTTGATCACCTGCTGGAAGACCGCTTTAGCTTTCGCTGTGTCTTTTTTCTCCTGCATGATGACGCCCACTTTCAACAACGCTTCTGCAGCTTTTGGCGACTTCGGATAGTTTTTCACTACCGTGGCGTAATAGTAAGCGGCGTCGTCCTTTTTGCCTTTGTTATAGTTCAGCTGTCCCAGCCAGTAATTGGCGTTCGGCTGATAGGTCGAATCCGGGTAACGTTTTACCCACGCCTGGAGCGCGCTGATCGCCTGATCATACTGTTTCTTCTCCAGAATCAGCGCCACAGCCGCATTGTAATCGCTGTTAGCGTCACCGGTCTGCGCAGGTGCGCTATCCGTTGATGCTGCCGCGCCTGCGGTTGCTGCTGCGCCGGTATCCGCTGCGGCATTACTGCCCGCTGCCTGCTGACCGCCGCTGGTGCTGGCACTGCTCAGGCTGTCAATCTGCTGGTAAAGCTGCTTCTGCCGCTCAACCACCTGATTCAACTGATACGTGTTTTGCTGGATTTGCCCACGCAGCGCGTCGATATCACGCTGGTTATCGCTCATCTGCTGCTGCAATTGCTGCATCAGCTGTGCCTGGGCATTAGAAATTCGTTCAAGAGTGGTGACACGGTCTTCGACCGAGCCGGAGCCAACGCTACTGATTGACGCTTGGGCATTAGCGGCCCAGGGGGCCGCTACGCCAATCAGTAACGACAGACTCAACAGGTGATGTCTGAAGTTACTAACCATGTGATTCTCTTAGTAGACCAGAACGGCACGACGGTTTTTAGAATACGCTGCTTCGTCATGACCCAGAACAGCTGGCTTCTCTTTACCGTAAGATACGATAGACATCTGATCAGCCGACACGCCTTTGCCCTGCAGGTACATTTTAACCGCGTTAGCACGACGTTCGCCCAGGGCGATGTTGTATTCCGGCGTACCGCGCTCATCCGCATGACCTTCGATGGTCACTTTGTATGACGGGTTGCTGCGCAGGAAGGTTGCATGCTGATCCAGCATCTGTGCGTAATCAGACTGAACGTCATACTTGTCCAGGCCGAAGTACACGATGTTGTTCTGCTGCAGCTGCTGCATCTGCAGACGAGCCTGCTCGTCAGAAGACATGTTGCCGCCGTTGCCGTTCATGCCAGAATTTGCACCGTAAGCGCCGCCATCAGCGCCCATGCCAGTCTGGTCATTGTTGTTGTTCTTGTGTGAGCTACAAGCCGCTACTGCCAGAACCGGCAGAGCCAGCATCAAACCCTTCAGCACTTTGTTCAGTTGCATTTCAAAATCCCATTATTGTTTATTGTTTGTGATGTCTGAACTGTCAGACATTACAGATACGGCGACCAGGCAGGAAATTTTACCTGTCCATCAGTTGCCGGAAGACGCGCTTTGAAACGGCCGTCGGTAGAAACCAACTGCAACACGGAACCCATACCCTGAGTAGAGCTGTAGATTACCATTGTGCCATTGGGTGCCAGGCTCGGCGTTTCATCCAGGAACGTGTCCGTTAACGTTTGAACGGCTCCCGTTTCCAGATCCTGTTTGGCGACGTGTTGAGCACCACCGTTGGTGCTAATCATCACCATTGACTTACCATCTGTTGCGACATCCGCATCCTGGTTCTGACCGCCTTCCCAGGTAATACGTTGTGGCGCGCCACCGTTAAGTCCGACTTTGTAGATTTGTGGAGCACCAGCCTGATCGGAGGTGTAAGCCAGCGTCTGGCTGTCCGGGAACCAGGTCGGTTCGGTGCTGTTATAGCGACCATCGGTAATCTGACGCGTCTGACCTGAGGCCAGATCCATCACATAGAGGTTCAGGCTGCCGGTTTTAGAGAGTGCGAACGCTAGTTTAGAGCCATCCGGCGAGAACGCTGGGGCACCGTTGTGACGTGGATAGGAGGCGATCTGACGGATAGCACCGTTCGACAGCGTCTGTACCACCAGCGCAGATTTGCCGCTTTCAAAGGTCACGTAAGCAACTTTGCTGCCATCCGGAGACCAGGCTGGCGACATCAGCGGCTGTGGTGAACGATGCACGACAAACTGGTTGTAACCATCGTAGTCAGCAACGCGCAGCTCATACGGGAACTGGCCGCCGTTGGTCTGCACCACATAGGCGATACGGGTACGGAAAGCGCCCTTGATGCCGGTCAGCTTCAGGAACGTTTCGTCACTGGCCGTATGAGCGGCATAACGCAGCCACTGCTTCGTCACTTTATAACTGTTTTGAGCCAGCACGGTACCGGGAGCACCGCCGGTGTCGACCAGCTGGTACGAAACCTGATAGCTGCCATCCGGGTTAGACGCGACCTGACCGACGACCACGGCATCAATGCCGAGTGCACTCCACGCGGCAGGCTGAACTTCCTGCGCGCTGGCAGGCTGCTGTGGCAGACGCGAGCGATCCAGTGGATTAAATTTGCCACTGTTGCGCAGGTCAGCTGCAACGATGCCGCCGATATCTTCCGGCGCTGCGCCAGCACCGGCCCATTTAAACGGCACCACGCCAATCGGGCGCGCAGTGTTGACACCCTGGGTGATCTCAATTCGAACTTCTGCATGCAGCATGGCTGCCCACAGCAGGATAAAAAAGCCTAACGTAACGCGAAGAGCTTGCTTCATTTTATCTCCCTTATCTGAACCTCAGTCCACGATAATTGGCACTGTTCCTGGAAACCACGAGTACAACTTAAGTACGGCACGCTAAACATAGATCAACTTGCCGCCCGTTACTGCATTATTGCGGTTTAAAACGCATTGGGGCGTTTTTAAACACTTCGTAGACCGCCTGCGAAGGCGGCTTCGGAATACGTGCCTGTTTTGCGGCAGCAATCGCGGCCTGACAGAGCGCGGGATCGCCACCCTCTGACTTAACATCAATCAACAAGCCATCAGGCGCAAGTTTAATCCGCAAATCACAGGTTTTTCCGCGATACAGATCCGCATCATAGAATCGGCTCTGAATCGCACTCACAACCTGACCCATGTAGGAGTTGATTTCCGCGCCTGATGCACCCGCTTTCTTCTGGTTTCCCTGCCCTGCTGCGCCGCCAGAGGTGCCGCTTTTCGGTGCATTTTTACCGGAAGCGAGTCCACCCAGCAAATCATCGACATCGCTGTCGTTGGCAGCATCGGCGGCGGCTTTCGCTTTAGCATCCGCTTTGGCCTTAGCGGCAGCATCGGCTTTGGCTTTCGCCGCGGCATCGGCTTTCGCTTTCGCGGCAGCTTCCGCCTTCTCTTTGGCGGCCTCTTTAGCCGCTTCCGCTTTCTCTTTTGCTGCTTCTGCGGCTTTCTCTTTCGCCGCCTCTGCGGCTTTTTCTTTGGCTTCAGCAGCTTTTTGTTTAGCCTCTTCAGCGGCTTTGGCTTTGGCATCCGCCGCCGCTTTCACTTTGGCTTCAGCTGCGGCTTTCGCATCTGCTTCAGATTTCGCCTTCGCTTCCGCAACGGCTTTCTCTTTTGCTGCAGCGGCAGCAGCGGCTTTCGCCTGCTGATCAGCCTGCTTCTTTGCTTCGGCTGCGGCCTGTTTCGCCTGCTCAGCCGCAGCTTTTGCCTGCGCATCTGCCTGAGCTTTTGCATCCGCTTTGGCTTTGGCAGCCGCCGCTTCCGCCGTTTTTTGCTGCTCCTGCGCCTGCTTATCAGCGTCTTCGGCAGCTTTCTGCTGCTCAGCCTGCTGTTTCGCCTCTTCTTTCGCGGTTTCCTGCGCGGCTAAACGCTCTTTTTCCAGCGCTTTCAGACGCTGCTGTTCAGCAGCCTGTTTCTGTTGCAGCTCTTCAGCCTGCTGCTGCGCCTGCTTTTTACGCTGCTGCTCAGCCCGCTGGCTGTCACTTTGCTGGTTCTGCTGACGATTGTATTGACTCACGACGGCACCGGGATCGACCATCACTGCATCAATATCACTGCCTCCGCCACCCGCACTGCTGGCGTCAATGTGCTCATTAAACGAGCTCCAAATCAGCAGCGCGATCAGCACGATATGCAGAATCACCGAAATGATTATCGCGCGCTTTAACTTCTCGTTTTGCTCGGTTGCCTTCGACACACTCGGTTCCCAAAAAACGGTTCGATTTTAAATCGGCTGCGTCATCAAACCGACAGATTTAACACCCGCCTGGTGCAGCAGGTTGAGCGCTTTAATAATTTCATCGTAAGGCACCTCTTTCGCGCCCCCGATCAAAAAGACCGTCTTAGGATTCGCTTCCAGTCGACGCTGCGCTTCGCTGATTACCTGCTCTGGCGGAAGTTGATCCATACGATCGTGATCCACGACCAGGCTGTACTGACCCACGCCCGCCACTTCGACAATCACCGGCGGATTATCATCGCTGGCAACGGTTTTCGAATCGGTCGCATCAGGCAGATCCACTTCCACGCTCTGGGTAATAATGGGCGCCGTTGCCATGAAGATCAGCAACAGCACCAACAGGACGTCCAGTAGCGGAACGATGTTGATTTCCGACTTCAGGTCGCGGCGTTTGCGACCACGTACTCTGGCCATCATTAACCTCTATTTACTTAGCGCTATCGCTGGAGAAAGCCTGGCGATGCAGAATGGCAGTGAACTCTTCCATGAAGTTGTCGTAGCCCTGCTCCAGTTTGTTTACGCGCTGGTTCAGACGGTTGTACGCCATCACCGCCGGAATCGCGGCAAACAGACCGATAGCGGTCGCAATCAACGCTTCAGCGATACCCGGTGCAACCATCTGCAGGGTTGCCTGCTTCACGGCACCCAGTGCGATAAAGGCGTGCATGATCCCCCAGACGGTGCCGAACAGTCCGATATAAGGGCTGATAGAACCGACGGTGCCGAGGAATGGAATGTGGTTTTCCAGCGCTTCCAGCTCACGGTTCATTGAGATACGCATCGCACGGCTCGCACCATCAATGACCGCTTCCGGCGCATGGCTGTTGGCGCGATGCAGGCGGGCGAACTCTTTAAAGCCGGAATAGAAAATCTGCTCCGAACCACCCAGTTCTTCCCGGCGCTCCTGGCTCTCCTGATAGAGGCGCGAGAGTTCGATGCCGGACCAGAATTTGTCTTCAAACGCCTCCGCTTCTCTTCCCGCCGCATTCAGAATACGTGTGCGCTGAATAATGATGGCCCAGGAGGCAATAGAAAAGCCGATCAAAATCAACATGATAAGTTTGACCAGAAGGCTCGCCTTCAGGAACAAATCAAGAATGTTCATGTCAGTCACTGCTTGAACTCCGCGACAATAGACTTGGGAAGCGCAATCGGCTTCATTAGATGTGGGTTAATGCAGGCAATCAGGACTTCTGCCTCATTGAGCACTTTGCCTTCAGTATTCACGATACGCTGAGTGAACGTCATGGTAGCCCGTGTCATTGATGTGACCTCGCTCTGGATCTCCAGAAGGTCATCAAGACGCGCCGCCGCCAGATAGTCCACCGATATACGCCGTACCACAAAAGCGATCTGCTGTTCTAACAGCGTCTGCTGATTAAAATGGTGCTGTCGCAACATTTCAGTACGTGCTCGTTCATAAAAAGCGATATAGCTGGCGTGATAAACCACACCACCGGCATCAGTATCTTCGTAGTAGACCCGAACCGGCCAGCGAAACAGCGTTGTACTCACTCTACATCCCGGCCTCGTTTTAAACGTTGTTACTATACGCAAGAGAATTGGGGTTGGGAATGGCTCGTCAGAGCCAGGCGAAAATAATTATCGCTCCGTAACAAACGGAACGATTTCAGGGAGATTAATTGACCAGACGCTGACAAAAATTCACTGACAGCGCCGATGAGGCGGGGTCTTAAAGATAAAAACGGTAAAGCGCAATAAATAGCACCAGCATGGCGGGTAACGGGGCAAACAGCGCCTGCCATCGGGTTTGCTTTGGCCGGAAGCCCACACCGTGGATCACCCCACTGCAGACCGCCCAGATCAGCACCAGCCCCTGCAGAGCCGGTAACTGGCCTGCCTGATTGGCAAAGCGTGTTGGATCCCACATCACGCCGCCTGCGGTCAGCAGCGCCAGCAGCAGTGAAAGGGCCCGTAACGGGCCCTTATCCATCAGATCATACAGCATCCGAATTAGCGTTCGCATCAGTGAGGCTCATCCTGCGCTTCAATGTGCTCAATCGCCAGCGCGGTCACGATACCAAAGGCACAGGCCAGCAACGTGCCGAGAATCCAGGCAAAATACCACATGCGACGTCTCCTTAATTAATAGAGTGAGTGACTGTTGCTTTCAATATGCTCTTTGGTGATACGACCAAACATCTTCCAGTAGCACCAGGTGGTGTAGGCCAGAATGATCGGCACAAAGATAGCGGCGGCAACGGTCATGGTTTGCAGCGTCAGCAGGCTGGACGTTGCGTCCCACATGGTCAGGCTCACACCCGGCACCGTGCTGGATGGCATGATGAACGGGAACATTGCAATACCGGCTGTCATGATGACGCAGGCCAGCGTCAGTGAGGAGAACAGGAACGCCCAGGCGCCCTTCTCAACCCGCGAGCAGAGTATGGTCAGCAGCGGCAGCACAGCGCCCAGCAGCGGGAACAGCCACAGCACAGGGTGGTTCTGGAAGTTGACCATCCAGGCCCCCGCTTCGCGCACCACGGTTTTGCCCAGTGGGTTAGAGGCGGCGAAGTGATCCATAGTGCTGGTCACCACATAACCATCGATACCATATTTCACCCAGACGCCCGCCAGGATAAAGCAGACCATCATCACCAGGGCGGCAAGTTGTGCTGCGGTGCGTGAACGCAGATGCAGTTCGCCGGTAGTGCGCATCTGCAGATAGGTTGCACCCTGCGCCAGAATCATCGCCACACTGACCACACCCGCCAGCAGCCCAAACGGATTCAGCAGCTGGAAGAAGTTACCGGTATAGAACAGGCGCAGATACTCATCGGCATGGAACGGCACGCCCTGTAACAGGTTGCCAAACGCTACGCCGATCACCAGCGGCGGCACGAAGCTGCCAATGAAAATCCCCCAGTCCCAGGCACCGCGCCAGCGATTGTCTTCAATCTTCGAACGGTAATCGAAGCCAACCGGACGGAAGAACAGCGACGCGAGCACCAGAATCATCGCCACGTAGAAGCCAGAGAAGGCTGCCGCGTAAACCATCGGCCAGGCGGCAAACAGCGCGCCACCTGCGGTGATCAGCCAGACCTGGTTACCGTCCCAGTGTGGGGCGATACTGTTAATCATGATACGACGTTCAGTATCATTCCGGCCCAGAATGCGTGTCAGCATCCCGACACCCATATCAAAACCATCTGCGACGGCAAAGCCAATCAGCAGCACGCCAATCAACAGCCACCAGACAAAGCGCAGAACTTCATAATCAAACATGGTCGCTCTCCTTATCCCTGTACCGGCTGGGTGATTGCCGTGATCTGCTCATGATGATAACGCCCGGTTTTCAGGCTGCTCGGCCCAAGGCGGGCGAATTTGAACATCAGGTACATCTCAGCCACCAGGAACATTGTGTAGAGTCCGCAGATCAGGATCATTGAGAACAGCAGATCGCCAACGGTCAGGGAGGAGTTGGCCACCGCAGTCGGCAGCACTTCACCGATAGCCCAGGGCTGACGACCATACTCCGCCACAAACCAGCCTGATTCGATAGCGATCCACGGCAGCGGAATACCAAACAGCGCCGCTTTCAGTAACCAGCGATTTTTACCGATGCGGTTACGCAGTACGCTCCAGAACGCCAGCGCGATAATGCCCAGCAGCAGTACGCCACACAGCACCATGATGCGGAAGGCGAAATAGAGCGGAGCGACACGCGGGATAGAGTCCTGCGTCGCCTGTTTAATCTGCGCTTCGGTCGCATCAGCCACGTTGTCGGTATAACGCTTCAGCAGCAGACCGTAGCCGAGATCCTGTTTGTGACTGTTGAACGCGTCACGCACCGCCGGATCCTGGCTGCCACCGCGCAGCTCATTCAGCAGGGCATAGGCTTTCATGCCGTTGCGGATGCGCACTTCATGCTGTGCCATCAGATCTTTCAGGCCGGTTACCGGCGTATCGGTAGATCGGGTGGCGATCAGGCCCAGCAGCCAGGGGATCTGTACTGCGTATCGGTTCTCCTGAGTTGCCTGATCGGGCAGGCCAAACAGGGTAAACGAGGCCGGTGCCGGCTGGGTTTCCCACTCCGCTTCGATAGCGGCCAGTTTGGTTTTCTGCACGTCACCCATTTCGTAACCTGACTCATCGCCAAGAACGATGACTGACAGCACCGCCGCCATGCCAAAGCTGGCCGCGATAGCGAACGAGCGTTTAGCAAAGGCGAAGTCACGGCCTTTCAGCATGTACCAGGCGCTGATGCCCATAATAAACATTGCACCTGTGGTGTAACCGGCTGCCACGGTGTGCACGAATTTCACCTGCGCGACCGGGTTCAGCACCAGCTCTGAGAAGCTGACCATCTCCATGCGCATGGTTTCGAAGTTGAACTCAGAGGCGATCGGGTTCTGCATCCAGCCGTTAGCCACCAGAATCCACAGCGCCGACATGTTTGAGCCCAGCGCCACCAGCCAGGTGACGGCGAGGTGCTGCACTTTGCCCAGGCGATCCCAGCCAAAAAAGAACAGGCCAACAAAGGTGGATTCCAGGAAGAACGCCATCAGACCTTCGATGGCGAGCGGCGCGCCGAAGATATCGCCGACGTAGTGAGAGTAATATGACCAGTTAGTCCCGAACTGAAATTCCATGGTCAGGCCGGTGGCGACACCCAGCGCAAAGTTAATACCAAATAACTTGCCCCAGAACTTCGTCATATCTTTATAGATTTGTTTGCCGCTCAGGACATATACCGTTTCCATGATCGCCAGCAAAAACGCCATACCCAGCGTTAAAGGGACGAACAGAAAATGGTACATCGCCGTTAAGGCAAACTGTAACCGCGACAGCTCGACGATATCTAACATAAGGACTCCTTGCTCCTCGCTTTGTCTCCGTCACGCGCGCGATCAGATCGAACGCAATCAGAGTCAGCAACGACTGTTTATTGATTCCAGTTTTTTATTACCCGCAGAACAGGTCTGTGAGCTGCCCGAACAGGCGAGTAGCGAATGAAGCAGCTCAGAAAATTGTCAATCAGCGCTTTCGTTAACGCGTGCTTTAACAGGAGGAAAGCGGGTGTTATCCCGGGTTGAGCAGACGTTTGAAAATTTGTGTAAAAGGCTGGATTGATGCAGCGCAATTTACGCCCTTAGCGTTGCGCTTTGCCAGAGATATAGTTGGATATAAGTCGCGATTAATTGATCTGGATTAACGCAATAAATTTCCAGATAGGGTCAGGTAGGTTTCTTGTTAATGAGATGTCAGTAATGAAATAAAGCGCGAAGAAATAATTTACCTTTGACACTTTTTCTTAACGTGATGAGCCGCGGGCCAGCTATTTTACCGCGCACTCTTCTCTTTAGCTTCCTGCGTTATAGCTCTCATTTACAGGCATAAAAAAAGCCACCCGAAGGTGGCTTAGTCTCAGATGACGCTGACTTATTTAGCAGGTAATACGGCTTTAACTGCGTCACCGATATCCGCCAGGCTGCGGACAGTTTTCACGCCTGCCGCTTCCAGCGCAGCAAATTTCTCATCTGCTGTACCTTTACCACCGGCAATGATGGCGCCAGCATGGCCCATACGCTTGCCTTTCGGCGCGGTGACGCCAGCAATGTAGCCTACAACCGGCTTGGTCACGTGCTCTTTAATGAAGGCTGCAGCTTCTTCTTCTGCGCTACCGCCGATCTCACCGATCATCACGATAACTTCAGTCTGTGGATCATCCTGGAACATTTTCAGGATGTCGATGAAGTTAGAGCCTGGGATCGGGTCACCACCAATGCCAACGCAGGTTGACTGGCCGTAGCCGATATCCGTGGTCTGCTTAACCGCTTCATAGGTCAGGGTGCCTGAACGTGACACGATACCGACGCGGCCCGGCTGGTGAATGTGGCCCGGCATGATGCCGATTTTACATTCGCCTGGGGTGATAACCCCTGGGCAGTTTGGACCGATCATCCGCACGCCTGCTTCATCCAGCTTCACTTTCACGGTCAGCATATCCAGGGTCGGGATGCCTTCGGTGATGGTGATGATCAGTTTGATGCCCGCGTCGATCGCTTCCAGGATGCCATCTTTACAGAAAGGAGCCGGAACGTAGATCACAGTGGCGGTCGCGCCGGTTGCTTCTACCGCTTCGCGAACGGTGTTGAACACCGGCAGGCCGAGATGGGTCGTGCCACCTTTGCCTGGCGTCACGCCGCCAACCAGTTGGGTGCCGTATGCCAGCGCCTGCTCAGAATGGAAAGTCCCCTGGCCACCGGTGAAACCCTGGCAAATGACTTTGGTGTTTTTGTCGATCAGAATGGACATTATTTACCCTCCGCGGCAGCAACAACACGCTGTGCGGCGTCTGTCAGGCTGGTTGCTGCAATGATGTTCAGACCGCTGTCCGCCAGTTTCTGGGCGCCCAGCTCGGCGTTGTTACCTTCCAGACGTACCACAACTGGCACGTTCACACCCACTTCAGCGACTGCGCCGATGATGCCGTCGGCAATCAGGTCGCAGCGTACGATGCCGCCGAAGATGTTAACGAATACGGCTTTAACCGCATCGTCAGACAGGATGATTTTAAAGGCTTCGGTCACGCGCTCTTTGGTTGCGCCGCCGCCGACATCAAGGAAGTTGGCCGGTTGACCGCCGTGGTGTTTAACGATGTCCATGGTGCCCATCGCCAGACCTGCGCCGTTAACCATACAACCGATGTTGCCTTCCAGCGCAACATAGTTCAGTTCCCACTGTGTCGCATGGGCTTCACGCGGATCTTCCTGGCTTGGATCGCGCATTTCGCGCAGCTCTGGCTGACGGAACAGGGCATTGCCATCGGCACCCAGTTTGCCATCCAGGCAGATCAGGTCGCCCTGTTTGGTGATCACCAGCGGGTTGATCTCAACCATCGCCAGATCGCGCTCCAGGAACAGTGTCGCCAGGCCCATGAAGATCTTGGTGAACTGGCCAACCAGCTTGCCGGTCAGGCCAAGTTTGAACGCCAGCTCACGGCCCTGATAAGGCTGCGGGCCAGTCAGTGGATCCAGCGCCATTTTGTGGATCAGGTGCGGGGTCTCTTCCGCCACTTTTTCAATTTCCACGCCGCCTTCAGTGGAGGCCATGAAAATTACGCGACGTGTTGCGCGATCGACCACAGCGCCCAGATAGAGCTCCTGATCGATATCGGTCGCCGCTTCAACCAGAATCTGGTTTACCGGCTGGCCGTTTGCGTCTGTCTGATAGGTGACCAGGCGTTTGCCCAGCCAGTTTTCAGCAAATGCGCGAATCTCTTCTTTGCTGTTAACCACTTTCACACCGCCCGCTTTACCGCGGCCACCGGCATGAACCTGACATTTAACTACCCACGGGCCTGCGCCAATTTTAGAGGCTGCTTCTTCCGCTTCACGTGGTGTAGTACAGGCGTAACCCGTTGGTGCCGGCATGCCATACCGTGCAAACAGTTGTTTCGCCTGGTATTCGTGTAAGTTCATGATGTTCTATCCATTCAGGTCTGAAAAGAGTAATGAGGTTGGGCGCGCGGCAAGGCGCGCCCGGTGAAAATCAGACATCCAGCAGCAGGCGCGCCGGATCTTCCAGCATCTCTTTCACTGCAACCAGATAACCAACTGATTCACGGCCATCGATCAGACGGTGGTCGTAGGAGAGCGCCAGATACATCATCGGCAGCACCACAACCTGACCATTGACCGCCATCGGGCGATCTTTGATGGCGTGCATGCCCAGGATGGCGCTCTGCGGTGGGTTGATGATCGGGGTGGACATCAGTGAACCAAAGACGCCGCCGTTGGTAATGGTAAAGTTACCGCCGGTCAGATCCTCAACTGTCAGCTTGCCGTCACGGCCTTTCACTGCCAGCTCTTTGATTTTCTTCTCGATGTCCGCCATGCTCAGCGCATCCACGTCACGCAGGACGGGTGTAACCAGACCACGTGGCGTAGAGACCGCAATGCTGACGTCGAAGTAGTTGTGGTAAACCACATCTTCACCATCGATAGAAGCATTCACTTCCGGATAGCGTTTCAGCGCTTCAACAACCGCTTTGATGTAGAAGGACATAAAGCCCAGACGTACACCGTGACGCTTCTCGAAGGCCTCACCATACTGCTTACGCAGATCCATGATGGGCTTCATGTTGATTTCGTTGAAGGTGGTCAGCATCGCGGTGCTGTTCTTCGCTTCCAGCAGACGCTCGGCAACACGCTTACGCAGACGGGTCATCGGCACGCGTTTTTCGCTGCGGTTAGCCACTGGCTGCTGCGCGGCGGCCGCATCAGCAGCTGGCGCAGCGGCTTTGGCAGCCTGCGGTTTGTTGGCCAGATGTTTTTCAACATCTTCACGGGTCAGACGACCGCCGACACCGCTGCCTTTGATCTGCGAGGCATCAAGATTGTGCTCTGCAATCAGACGGCGGATAGCCGGGCTGAGCGCATCGTTGCTCTCTTCTTCCAGTGACGCAGTCTGACGCTGAGCCGGGGTAGACTCTTTGCTTTCAGACTTCGCGCTGCTCTCTTTACCGGCGCTGTTGCCCTCTTTCAGACGACCCAGGATCTGGCGGGAAGTGACGGTGGCGCCCTCTTCTTCCAGAACGGCTTCCAGGATACCGTCCGCAGAGGCTGGCACTTCCAGTACAACTTTGTCAGTTTCGATTTCGACCAGCACTTCATCGCGAGTGACTGCATCGCCTGGTTTTTTATGCCAGGTTGCCACAGAGGCATCGGCAACCGATTCAGGCAGGTCGGGAACGAGAATATCTACGCTACTCATTATCTTTCCTTTTAATTAATTAACGTTCAGCGCGTCATTAACCAGGTCTTGCTGCTGTTGTTGGTGTACGGACATGTAACCCACGGCCGGTGAGGCGGATGCCGGGCGGCCTGCATAACGTAAGGTGGCACCAAACGGCACAACTTCACGGAAATGATGCTGACTGCAATACCAGGCGCCCTGATTCAGTGGCTCTTCCTGACACCAGACAAAATCCTGCACGTGAGCATACGCTTTTAATGCTTCCTGTACCGCGTGATGCGGGAACGGATAGAGCTGCTCGATGCGCACGATAGCCACATCGGTCTGCTCATTTTTACGACGCTGCTCCAGCAGGTCGTAATAGACTTTACCGGAGCACAGCACGACGCGTTTCACGCCCTGCGGATCCAGATCATCGACTTCGCCAATCGCAGGCTGGAAGCTGCCATTAGCCAGTTCATCCAGCGTGGAGATAGCCAGCGGATGACGCAGCAGTGATTTCGGCGACATCACAATCAGCGGACGGCGCATACCGCGCAGCGCCTGACGACGCAGCATATGGTAAACCTGCGCAGGGGTAGACGGCACGCAGACCTGCATGTTCTGCTCAGCACAGAGTTGCAGATAACGTTCCAGGCGCGCAGAGGAGTGCTCTGGCCCCTGACCTTCATAACCGTGCGGCAGCAGCATCACCAGGCCACACATCCGGCCCCATTTCTGCTCACCGGAGCTGATGAACTGGTCGATAACAACCTGTGCGCCGTTGGCGAAGTCACCAAACTGCGCTTCCCAGATGGTCAGGATGCGCGGCTCTGCGGTAGCATAACCATATTCAAAGGCCAGTACCGCCTCTTCTGACAGCACGGAGTCCCACACCTTGAACTGACCCTGTCCGCTGTGCACGTGGTGCAGAGGGGTATAGGTTGAGCCGTTCGCCTGGTTATGGACTACCGCGTGACGATGGAAGAAGGTTCCGCGACCGGTATCTTCACCCGACAGACGCACCGGAATGCCTTCATCAACCAGCGTGGCATATGCCAGGTTTTCCGCGCCGCCCCAGTCAAAGGCTTTCTCGCCTTCAGCCATCAGACGACGGTCGTTGTAAATCTTGGCAACACGCGACTGCACTTCCACCTCTTCAGGCACCTGGCTGATACGCAGCGCCAGTTCCTTCAGACGTTTCATGTCGACCTGAGCCGGGTAAGGTTCATCCCACTCATGATTCAGGTAAGGTGACCAGGTAAAGGAGTGCAGGCTCATTGGACGCCATTCCGGCACCACACACTCACCCGCATCCAGCGCATCACGGTAGAGATTGACCATTTCGGTCGCATCTTCCTGCGTGGCAATGGCTTCACCTTCCAGACGGTCGGCATAGATTTTACGCGGCGTCGGGTGTTTTTTGATTTTCTGGTACATCAGCGGCTGGGTCGCACTTGGCTCATCCGCCTCGTTGTGACCATGACGGCGATAGCAGACGAGATCGATAAACACATCACGCTTAAAGGTGTTGCGATAGTCGAGCGCCAGACGGGTCACAAACGCGACCGCTTCCGGATCGTCAGCATTGACGTGGAAAATCGGTGCCAGCACCATTTTGCCGATATCGGTGCAGTAAGGGGTCGAACGCGCATCTTTCGGGTTGGAGGTGGTGAAGCCAACCTGGTTGTTGATGACGATGCGAACGGTACCGCCCACTTCATAACCGCGCGCCTGTGACATGTTCAGAGTTTCCTGAACCACGCCCTGGCCAATCACGGCCGCATCACCATGAATGGTGATCGGTAAGACTTTATTGCTGGCTGGCTCATCCAGACGATCCAGACGGGCACGTACTGAACCCATGACTACCGGGCTGACGATCTCCAGGTGCGACGGGTTAAACGCCAGCGCCAGGTGAACCAGACCGCCTTCGGTTTCCACGTCAGACGAGAAGCCCATGTGGTACTTCACGTCACCGGTGCCCAGATGCTCTTTGTGCTTACCGGCGAACTCGTCGAACAGATCCTGTGGCTTTTTACCCAGCACGTTGATCAGCACGTTGAGACGACCACGGTGCGCCATACCCAGTACGACTTCACGGGTTCCGCTCTTACCGGCATGACGGATCATTTCGCGCAGCATCGGAACCAGTGCATCGCCGCCTTCCAGCGAGAAGCGTTTGGCACCCGGGAATTTCGCTCCGAGATATTTTTCCAGCCCTTCGGCCGCGGTCAGCTCTTTCAGGAAACCTTTTTTCTCTTCATTGCTGAAGGCTGCACGGCCCGCAACGGACTCAAGACGCTGCTGAATCCAGCGTTTCTCATCAGTGTTGTTGATGTGCATATATTCTGCACCGATCGAGCCGCAGTAAGTCTGAGTCAGCGCCTCGAACAGTTCGGCCAGCTTCATGGTCTCTTTGCCAATGGCAAAAGAGCCGACGTTAAAGCTTTCCTGAAAATCGGCCTCGGTCAGATCGTGAAAAGCGGGATCGAGATCGGCTACCCGGTCCTGTTTCCACAGACCAAGCGGGTCAAGATTGGCGTGCTGATGACCGCGGAAACGAAACGCGTTAATCAGCTGCAGCACTTTTACTTGCTTGGAGTTGGTTTCAGGATCGGAGACAGATGAGGTGTAACGAGATGCGTCTTTCGCCAGGCGACGGAAGTACTCACGTGTGGTGGAGTGAAACTGCTCAGGTTTCATTCCGGTGCCCGGTAACTGCTGGAACATCGAGCGCCACACTGCATCGACAGAGTCAGGATCGGTCAGGAAATCCTCATAGAGCTGCTCTATGTAAGACTGATTCGCGCCGGCCAGCCAGGAAGAGTCCAGCCAGGGCTTCATCGCGCTGTTCTGCATTGTGATCCCTTAAGCATTGCTATGCTTTTTTGAGGTTTCATTTGTTGCCGCTTTCGCGGTTTGCCGTAGTGAGTTCAGCGATACGAGCACTTTGCGCAGCGCGCGTGGCCCGTAAGGGAACCTTTGTAAACGTGGTAATCACCGCGCTTACAGAGGCTTCCGTAAAACACCGGGAACCTGAGGTTCCCGGCAGAAACTGCTTATGCGCCGCGCTGCAGCAGCATCGACTTGATATGGCCGATGGCGCGCGTCGGGTTCAGCCCTTTCGGACATACGCTCACACAGTTCATGATGCTATGGCAGCGGAATACGCTGAAAGCATCATTCAGATTGTCGAGACGCGCCTCGGTTTCGGTGTCGCGGCTGTCAATCAGGAAGCGGTACGCGGCCAGCAGGCCAGCAGGACCGATGAACTTCTCAGGATTCCACCAGAATGATGGGCATGAGGTTGAGCAGCAGGCACAGAGTATACATTCGTACAGGCCATCCAGGTGTTCACGCTCATCCGGCGACTGCAGATGTTCACGAGCTGGCGGATTTTCCCCATTATTCAACAGGAAAGGCTTAATTTTCTCATACTGTGCATAAAACTGGCTCATGTCTACAACCAGGTCACGCACCACCGGTAAACCTGGCAGCGGACGGATAACAATTTTCTGTTTGCCGTTGCCCAGCGCCGAGACGGGCGTAATGCAGGCCAGTCCGTTTTTACCGTTCATGTTCAGGCCATCGGAACCGCAGACGCCTTCACGACAGGAGCGACGAAACGCCAGGGTCGGATCTTTCTCTTTCAGGCGAATCAGTGCGTCCAGCAGCATCATGTCGCGACCATCTTCCGCTTCCAGGGTGTAATCCTGCATGCGCGGTTTGTCATCGACGTCCGGATTGTAGCGATAAATTGAAAACTCGAGTCTCATGATCGTCTCCGAAATTAGTAGGTACGCACTTTCGGCGGGAAGGCCGCGCGCAGTTTCGGCTGCATGTTCACCTCACGGCGCGTCATGCTTTCGGTTTCCGGGACATAAAGACTGTGGCACAGCCAGTTTTCATCATCACGATCCGGGAAGTCGAAGCGACTGTGCGCACCGCGGCTTTCGGTGCGATAGTTAGCCGCTACCGCCGTGGCAAAGGCCGTCTCCATCAGGTTATCCAGCTCCAGGCACTCAATACGCTGGGTGTTGAAATCCGGTGAGCGGTCATCCAGACGCGCTGACTTCAGGCGCTGGCGAATCTCTTTCAGCTCTTCCAGACCCTGTGCCATCGCTTCGCCTTCACGGAATACCGAGAAGTTATTCTGCATGCAGCGTTGCAGCGCTTTACGAATCTCAACCGGATCTTCACCCGTGGTGTTGTTTTCCCAGCGGTTGAAACGCGCCATCGCCCCGGCGATCTCATCTTCTGTGGCATCACGCAGGTCGCCCTGCTCCTGAATACTCGCCAGCAGATGCAGACCCGCTGCACGGCCAAAGACCACCAGGTCGAGCAGTGAGTTACCGCCCAGACGGTTGGCACCATGCACCGATACGCAGGCGATTTCACCGACGGCGAACAGGCCAGGAATCACTACATCTTCGCCCTGCTCATTGACGCGCAGGGCCTGGCCGGTCACTTTGGTCGGAATACCGCCCATCATGTAGTGGCAGGTCGGAATGACCGGAATCGGCTCTTTAATCGGATCGGCGTGCGCAAAGGTGCGTGACAGCTCAAGGATGCCAGGCAGACGTGACTCAAGCACCTCTTTACCCAGATGATCCAGTTTCAGTTTGAGATGTGGACCCCACGGGCCATCACAGCCGCGACCTTCACGGATTTCAATCATCATTGAGCGCGCAACCACGTCGCGGCCCGCCAGATCTTTGGCGTTCGGCGCATAACGCTCCATGAAGCGTTCGCCATGTTTGTTCAGCAGATAGCCGCCTTCACCACGGCAGCCCTCGGTGACCAGCACGCCCGCACCGGCGATACCGGTTGGGTGGAACTGCCACATCTCCATATCCTGCACCGGTACGCCCGCACGCAGTGCCATACCTACGCCGTCACCGGTGTTGATGTGTGCATTGGTGGTGGACTGGTAGATACGGCCCGCGCCGCCGGTGGCCAGAATGGTCGCTTTCGCTTTGAAATAAACGGTTTCGCCGGTTTCGATGCAGATAGCGGTACAACCCACGACTGCGCCATCGGCGTTTTTCACCAGATCCAGTGCATACCACTCAGAGAAGATAGTGGTTTTGTTTTTCAGGTTCTGCTGATAAAGAGTGTGCAGCAATGCGTGACCGGTACGGTCAGCCGCAGCCGCCGTACGCGCCGCCTGCTCGCCACCGAAATTCTTTGACTGGCCACCAAACGGACGCTGGTAGACTCGACCATCTTCCAGACGCGAGAAAGGCAGACCCATGTGTTCCAGTTCCAGAATCGCTTCCGGTCCGGTTTTACACATATATTCAATCGCGTCCTGGTCACCGATGTAGTCGGAACCTTTGACGGTGTCGTACATGTGCCATTCCCAGTTATCTTCATGGGTATTACCCAGCGCAACGGTAATACCGCCCTGCGCAGATACGGTGTGGGAACGGGTCGGGAAAACTTTAGATAACAGGGCACAGCTCTGGCCGCCCTGGGAGATTTGCAGTGCGGCTCGCATTCCTGCGCCACCTGCGCCGATTACCACGGCATCGAACTCTCTGATTGGCAAACTCATTTACACACCCCACACCACAACAAATCCATAAATCGCATACCACAACAGCGCCACGACAATCACAAACTGCAACAACAAGCGGGTTGGCAGTGATTTAACGTAGTCTGTTAACACCTGCCACATGCCAATCCAGCCGTGGATCAGAATGGAGAACAGCGTCAGCAGCGTGAACACTTTGGTGAATGCGGAAGCGAAGAAGCCACGCCACAGGTCATAAGTCAGCGTGTCTGTCATCACCACGAAACCGAGGATATAGACGATGTAGAGCGTTATGAGAATTGCAGTTGCCCGCAGCAGCAGCCAGTCCTGAATGCCGTTGCGACCCAATGCGGATGCATTGCTTACCATACGAGGACTCCCGCCAGAATTGCCAGCACGACAGTGATCACAAAAGTCATATGAGCGGAACGCTTACCAACCTGCAGCGTTTCGGCCAGATAACCAAAATCCATCAACATATGACGAATCCCGCTCACCGCGTGATAGGCCAGCGCCGTTAAGATGCCCCACATAATGAACTTCGCGAAGAAGCCATCCATGATGGACGCAGCGTGCTGGAAACCTTCAGGAGAGGAGAGAGAGAGACCGAGCAGCCACAGCAGGATGCCAATGGCAACCAATGTGATTACGCCGGAGACGCGGTGAAGAATGGACGATATTGCAGTAACGGGAAACCGGATCGTCGAGAGATCCAAGTTGACAGGTCTTTGTTTTTTCACGGTTTTGCCCACACAGCTCTTTTTTATTTTGCTTCCTCCGGACCTGAGGCGGAGTCTAATCACAACGCGTGGCAGACTTTAACCGTCACCAAAAAAGCAACATCCAGTGTTAATTGACGCGGTAGTAAACGCTGGGTGGCTCCTGGTGTCAGGGTGTTCCGGAGACCTGCCTGGAGTATAGGAGGATCACATTCTGATTACAATTCCCCTACAAACTCTTTGGTATATTTTAGGTGGAACAGTGATCCTACTCACGATTTTCACAATTGATACAATTTTAATTATCTGATTTGACAATAGTTCAACAATTCAGTTACAAACTAAGCCTGTAAATTCCTATGATGCGCAAAAGTTATGGGGATACACTTTCCCCTAAGCGCAAGTTATGTAACATTGCGATAATGAGCATTAAAAAGCATCAGGTTATTGGTTACCAAGAAGTTATGTCCTGACCGGATCTTTAACAACCGCGATATGCAGCATGTCCATGGCTCACCGGTTCCCGCTGGGAACGCGCCGCTCACTCTGTACCCTGCACCCGTTTTATCCCCGCAGAGTGATACTGTGTAGTTTTGCCAACCGCAACATGAACGCGTTTCAGGTGTCTAAAGATCCTTACCTACATAAGGCGCTATGGAGACGAAAATGACAGATAAAAAAGTAACGCTAACCCTGCAAGATGGAACATCTATTGAACTGGACGTGCTGAAAGGTACGCTGGGCCAGGATGTCGTTGATGTCCGCACTCTGGGTTCAAGTGGCCTGTTCACCTTCGATCCCGGTTTTACGTCTACCGCGTCCTGCGAATCTGCAATCACCTTTATCGATGGGGATGAAGGTATCCTGCTGCACCGTGGTTTCCCTATTTCTGAGCTGGCGACCCACTCTAACTATCTGGAAGTCTGCTACATCCTGCTGAACGGCGAAGCACCAAATCAGAAACAGTTTGATGAGTTCCGTACCACGGTTACCCGCCACACCATGATTCATGAGCAGATTACCCGCCTGTTCCACGGCTTCCGTCGCGATTCGCATCCGATGGCGGTAATGTGCGGTGTTACTGGTGCACTGGCTGCGTTTTACCACGATTCTCTGGATGTAAACATTGAGCGCCACCGCGAAATCGCAGCATTCCGTCTGCTTTCTAAAATGCCGACCATGGCAGCGATGTGTTACAAATATTCTATCGGCCAGCCGTTTGTCTATCCGCGCAACGATCTCTCCTATGCGGGTAACTTCCTGCACATGATGTTTGCCACGCCGTGCGAAGAGTACAAAGTGAATCCGGTGCTGGAACGCGCCATGGACCGCATCCTGATCCTGCATGCTGACCATGAGCAGAACGCCTCAACCTCTACCGTTCGTACCGCCGGTTCAAGCGGCGCGAATCCGTTTGCCTGTATCGCCGCCGGGATCGCCTCCCTGTGGGGACCGGCGCACGGTGGTGCCAACGAAGCGACCCTGCGTATGCTGGAAGAGATCAGCACCGTTGAGCATATTCCGGAATTTGTTAAACGCGCTAAAGACAAAAATGACTCCTTCCGTCTGATGGGCTTTGGTCACCGCGTTTACAAAAACTACGATCCACGCGCGACCGTGATGCGCGATACCTGCCATGAAGTCCTGAATGAGCTGGGTATGAAGGATGACCTGCTGGAAGTGGCGATGGAGCTGGAACACATTGCGCTGAACGACCCGTACTTCATCGAGCGTAAACTCTATCCAAACGTGGACTTCTACTCCGGTATCATTCTGAAAGCGATGGGTATTCCATCCTCCATGTTTACGGTGATCTTCGCGATGGCCCGTACCGTTGGCTGGATTGCACACTGGAAAGAGATGCACGACGAAGGCATGAAGATTGCCCGTCCGCGTCAGCTCTACACCGGTTATACCGAGCGCGAATTCAGCTCACAGTTGAAAAAGTAAGGTTCAGTGGATAGCGGAGAGGGATTTCCGCCTGATGTTGCTTTAAAGCCGGGGGCGGTTGGCTGTGATACCGCGCCTGCGCAGAGAACACGGTCAGATCGGAAAGTCGCTTAAACCATCCATGGCCGCTCGGCCCGCGCCGTCCCTGGCGCGGGACGCTTTCCTCCTCTGACCGTATTCCCTGCGCGTCAGACTTCTTCGTAGCGGCTGGAGTCACCCGGATTCGAGTTTGTCAGCTGTTTGCAGTAAGAACCTTTTCCTGTTTTGTTCGCCAATGCGGTCGCCCCTATCTCTGACAACCCGGACACCAGTAAAAAGGCCGTGATGAGAGCGTGCCCTTCTCAATCACCGTGCCGCAGCGTCGGCATTTTTTGCCCTGCCGATGAAACACCTCAAACTGAAACGCCGCTTCCTCATGATATTTCTTCATGGTTCCACGCATCCGATAGGCATGGCGCGGCACTGAAAGCAGCGCTTCGCTGAAAGCAGTCAGCTGATCGTTACTGAGATCCTGCGCCCGATGATTTGGCAGCAACTGTGCCAGCCAGAGAATTTCGGCACGCAGGTAGTTTCCCAGCCCGGCCAGAAAAGCCTGATCCAGCAGCAGACCACTGAACTGCCGCCGCCGGAAACGGGGTGACAGCAGCCGCTCTTTCACCTCTTCCACTGTCAGCGCACTGTTCAGCACATCCGGCCCGATACGATTAAGAAACGGATGCGCCGCCAGCGTATCTGCGTTGAGCAGCTCAATATCTGAGGCGCTGTAGAGCAGAATCGCTTTGCCCGCCGTCGCCAGTCGCACTCGCAACTGACGGGTGGAATTGAGTTCGGTGTCAGGTTTTACAATGCGCCAGACACCATACAGCTGGTTATGACTGTAGAGCGTCAGGCCATTGCTGAAATGAGTCAGCAGCGCTTTTCCCCGCGTCTCAATCGCCTGAACCTGCTCACCAATCAATGCCGGTTCATAGGTCTTGAGCTGAGGAAACGCGAACCACGCTTCCGTTAAGGGCTGACCCACAATGGCGTCTTCAAGTTTATCCGCCACGCGACGAATTTCCGGTCCTTCAGGCATCGTTCATCCTCTTAATGGGTGGCGCCGCCAGCCTGTCTGATATCCTCGCCGGTCTCCAGCGTGACCTTTACCGCAATTTCCAGCGACTGAATAATGGACGCCAGCGCCATGCTCGGTGCGCCCGGATGCTGCGCCGCCTGTTCAGGCAGATAAGGAATATGGATAAAGCCTCCCCGCACCGGACTGTCATGCTGCTCAAGCCAGTGCAGCAGGCCGTACATTACGCGGTTACAGGTAAAGGTGCCCGCCGTTTGCGACACTGACGCGGGGATCCCCGCTTCCCGCACCGCCGCCACAATCGCTTTGATGGGCAGACGGGAAAAATAGGCTGCCGGGCCACCAGCTACGACGGGCTCATCCACCGGCTGATGACCGGCGTTGTCCGGGATACGGGCGTCATCGACATTAATACCAATACGTTCAACGGTAATGTCGCTTCGCCCGCCCGCCTGCCCCACCGACAGAATCGCATCCGGTTTCACCTCTTCCAGCGCCTTATTCAGCACCCTGAGTACCTCGCTGAATACCACCGGCAACTGGCGGATCACTATCGTCGCCCCGCTAATCTGTTTACCTTCCAGCGCGCGCACCGCTTCCCATGAAGGGTTAATCGTTTCACCGCCAAAAGGTTCAAAGGCGGTCATCAGGACAGTTTTCATGCAACCTCACAGGAACATCAGGAAATAGAGCAGGAAAATATTAACGATTAACAGTAGCACACCGGTCGGAATCTGAGCCTTGATCACCGCGTTACGATCGGGCAGTTCCAGCAGCGCCGCCGGGACGATATTGAAGTTGGCCGCCATCGGCGTCATCAGCGTGCCGCAGTAGCCGGAGAACATGCCAATTGCCGCCATCACTGCCGGATTTCCGCCGTGCTGCAACACCAGAATCGGGATGCCGACGCCTGCGGTGATAATCGGAAACGCCGCAAAAGCATTACCCATGATCATGGTTAACAGCGCCATCCCGACGGCATAGACGGTAACCGCGACAAAGCGATTATCCACCGCCAGCCAGGTTTCTGTCAGATGCGAAATAGCACTGCCCACGCCCGCGCTGGTAAACAGCAGCCCCAGGGTGGCGAGGATCTGCGGCAGGATAAAGGCCCAGCCAATCGAATCCAGCAGGCGACGGGTCTCCTGCATCGACTGCACCGGTTTCTCGTGGGTCAGTTTTAACGCCACCAGCCAGCCAATCACACAGCCGACCATCATTGAAAACAGCGTCACCAGCGTGGCGTGGTTACCGGGGCCGAACACCGCATCCTGCAAACCGGGAATATGGTTAAACGCCAGCACACCGACCACGGTCACGACCGGAATCGCCAGTGCAGGCAGAAACAGTTTATTGCGCAGACGCAGCGCACTGGCCTGTTTCTCTTCATCGCTGCGCTGATGATAGCGACCCAGCCTGACACCGCCAAATCCGGCAATCAGCGCCATCACCACCACAATGACACCGATGCCGATGTGCAGCATACGGGTGCCCGCCGCATCTGAACCCATCCAGGCGCTCATCAGTTGTGTCGTCCAGTCACCGACCAGAAAAACCAGGCCATACAGCGCCCAGAACAGTCCGGTGGTAAAGCGACGCGGATTCGCGCTGTCACGCCAGGAAAGTAACGCCACCACCAGCAGGATAATGCCCGCCAGCCACATCAGATATTGTTGCTGGAACATTACTCACCTCCTTTGGCTTTCAGCGCCTGACGGTTCAGCTGCTGCAGCTCACGCGCCAGTTGCCGATCCAGCCGTACCAGACGTGCCGAGTGGATCAGGAACGCGGCGACGGCAGTCGGAATGCCCCATAAGGCGATGTGCAGCGGTTCGGTCTGAATCCCGGCTGACTCCTGCATAAAGTTATGCATAAAGATAATCGCGCCAAACGCCACAAAGATATCCTCACCAAAGAAGAGGCCGATATTATCGGTCGCCGCTGACATCGCTCGCAGCCGATAACGCAGCTCAGGTGAGATCTCGCCATAGCGGCTTTCAGTTGCTCCTTCCGCCATCGGTGCCAGCAACGGACGCACCATCTGCGGATGTCCGCCGAGACTGGTTAACCCCAGCGCGGCGGTGATTTCGCGCACAAACAGGTAGACGATCAGCAGCCGTCCGGCGGTTGCCGTTTTGATCTGTGCAATCCACGCCTGCGCCCGCTCTTTCAGTCCGTGACGCTCCAGCAGGCCAATGACCGCCAGCGGCAGCAGCAGGATCAGCGGCAGGTTGCGGGTGTTAAGAAAACCCGCCCCGAGCTTTTCCAGAATGTCCGCCAGCGGCATCATCGCGGCCAGACCGGTCACAAACCCGGCGACAATCACCACCAGCACCGGATTGAACCGTAACAGGAAGCCGACGACGATGGCGGCGATGCCCAGTAATGGCCAGAGATTTACTGCACTATCCATGGATTTCCCTCAGAGTTGAAAAACCCGGCATACGCCGGGCTAAGTGTGGTTATTCAGTTGCTGGTGACACGAATCTGCTGATCGGCAAACGCATCACGCAACCGCTGTGCAAATTGCAGGGCGTGCGCGCCGTCGCCATGTAAGCAGACGGTCTGTGCATTTACCGCTACCCATTCTCCGGTGATACTTTTAACTTTGCCCTGCTGCACCATCGTCAGCGTCTGACTGATAGCCAGCTGTTCATCTTCAATCAGCGCGCCCGGCTCGCTGCGCGGCACCAGCGCACCGCTGCTGAGATAGCCACGGTCGGCGAACACCTCTTCCCGCGTACGTAGGCCGTAGTGCGCCGCCGCGCGAATCGATTCGCTGTTAGCCAGTCCCACCACAATCAGCTGGCTGTCGACAGCCCTGATGGCGCGGGCAATGGCGTCCGCCAGCACCGGATCGGCCGCAGCCTGGTTGTAGAGCATGCCGTGCGGTTTAACATGAAGCAGCCGCGCACCTTCGCTTTCCGCCAGACTTTTCAGCGCACCAATCTGGTAGATCATCTGGGCGTAGACCGTTTCCGGCGGCAGCTGCATGGCGCTGCGGCCAAAGTTCTCCCGATCGGGAAAAGCGGGATGCGCACCAATTGCGACGCCGGATGCCTGTGCCCAGCGCACCGACTGCAGCATGGTCTGCGCATCACCTGCGTGAAAGCCACAGGCGATGTTGGCGGAACTCACCAGCTTCAGCAGTGCCTGATCGCTGGCGCAGCCCTCGCCCAGGTCGGCGTTTAAATCAATTTTCATTGAGTCCCCACTTCATCTGGTCCAGTGCGCGTTGCTGATGCTGACGTGCCAGCATCGCTTCCGGCAGGGTGCAGTGAATAAAATGAATCGGCTCACCCAGCCGGATTTGTGCCAGGTGATAGAGATCGGCTTCGATAACCGAGGCGATGCGCGGATAGCCGCCGGTGGTCTGGGCATCCGCCATCAGCACGATAGGCTGTCCGTTCGGCGGCACCTGAATCACACCCGGCATTACGCCGTGTGACAGCAGCTCGCGCGGGCTCTCGCGCTCAAGCTTGCGTCCCTCAAGCCGGTATCCCATCCGGTTACTTTGCGGGCTGAGTTTCCATGCGGTACGCCAGAACGCCTGCTGCGCTTCGCGGCTGAACTCGTGATACTCCGGGCCAGGTAGTGCGCGGATGCGGTTGCCCCATAGCAGTTGCCGCACCCCGACTTTACGGTCAAACGTGCGGGTCGGTTTACCCAGCGGGAGCTGATCGCCATCCTGCAAGGCTCGCCCCTGAAAGCCGCCAAATTTTGCTTTTAGATCGGTGCTGGCAGAGCCGAGCATCGCAGGAATATCAAAACCGCCCTGCACTGCCAGATAGCTGCGCATACCGCGCTGCGGCATCGCCAGTGACAGGAGCTGCCCCCGTTTCACCGGCGTGCGCCAGCCCGTCCAGACCGGCTGGCCGTCAAGCTCCGCATGGCAGCCTGCGCCGGTCAGCGCAAACCAGCCATCGCGGGTAAACTCCGCTTTGAACTGGCCGAGCACCATCTCCAGCACCGCGCTGTCGGGATCATTGCCCACCAGCACATTGGCGGTGAACATCGCGGGATGATCCAGCACACCGCCAGGGCTGATGCCATACTGACGCCAGCCGTAACGGCCCGCATCCTGAATAGTCGCGGCCAGGCCGGCTCGCAGAATGTTTAACATACGCCCTCCTGTTGCGGCACAAAGCGAACCCTGTCACCGGGACGGAGCAGCGTGGGCGGTTGCTGCAGGGGATCAAACAGCGCGGTGCGCGTCTGGCCAATCAACTGCCAGCCGCCGGGCGAAGCCAGCGGATAGACGCCGGTCTGGCTGCCGCCGATGCCCACCGAGCCGGCGGGCACTGCAACCCTGGGCTCAGCACGCCGCGGGATGTGCAGGCGCTGATCCAGTCCGCCCAGATAGGGAAAACCGGGCTGAAAGCCGATAAAAAAGACCACATAGTCGCTGCTGCTGTGCAGCTCAACCACCTGACGGGGCGTCAGCGCGGCGTGTTCCGCCACCACCGTCAGATCGGGGCCAGACTTGCCGCCATAGATCACCGGGATCTCCACCTGACGCGACTCCGGCAACTGCGCTTCACTCTCTTCCCACCAGCGCTGAAGCCGCTCTATTGCGTCCAGCGCGCTCTGCTGGGGATCACGCAGGATCAGGGTGATGTTATTCATGCCGGGGATTACCTCCAGCACGCTGGCATAGTCGTGCAGTCGCTGATTCAGTCCCCAGATTCGTTGCTGGCTCTCCAGTGAGACCGGCGGTTCCAGCTCCAGCACGACAGCGCGTTCACCCAATAAATAACACCGTGCTCGTTGCAACAGCTACCTCCCGCTCAGTTGAGATCGCGCCTGGCCGACCTGACCGGATGCCCGGTGCAGCCCATTGCTTATCTACGTAAAGCAAACAGTTATGCGAAAGTGACAGGGATGTGTCAACAGATTTAGGTCCTGCGCAGGCGCGCAGGACAAGGGAGAGTGTCAGGCAGGATTGGGGATATCGATGAAGGTCACATCAAGATCGTGGTGTTGCGCCAGCCAGTCGCCCAGCGCTTTTACGCCGCCGCGCTCGGTGGCGTGATGGCCTGCGGCAAAGAAATGCAGCCCCTGCTCACGCGCGCTGTGAATAGTCTGTTCAGAGACTTCACCGGTGATAAAGGCATCGACGCCCGCCGCCGCGGCCTGGTCGATAAAGCCCTGCCCGCCCCCGCTGCACCAGGCAATACGACGGATCAGCGCTGGCGCGTTGTCACCACAATGCAGGGGTTCACGTCCCAGCCGCTCACCGATTCGGCGGGCCAGCTGTTCGCCGGACAGGGGCTCAGCCAGCTCACCCCAGAACACCAGCGGCATCACTTCGCCGCGCACTTCGATATCCAGCAGTTTCGCCAGCTGGGCGTTGTTGCCTAATTCAGGATGCGCGTCGAGCGGCAGATGCCAGCCATAGAGATTGATATCGTTGGCCAGCAGGGTCCGCAGACGACGGCGCTTCATGCCTTTAATCGCGGCCGGTTCACTTTTCCAGAAATAGCCATGATGGACAATAATCGCATCGGCCTGACGCGCCACCGCCTCATCCAGCAGGGCCTGACAGGCAGTGACGCCGGTGATAATCGTTTTGATCTCGCTGCGTCCCTCAACCTGCAAACCGTTGGGGGCGTAATCGCTGAAACTGTGGCTATCGAGTTGCTGATTGATGAGCGTCTCTAATTCGTAATGGTTCATTCAGGCTCCTTCGAGGCCTCAGGCTGCGCTCTTGGCGCGCTCAAAGGCGTCTAATGTCTTTTTACGTGCCACCTTATGATCCACGATTGGTGCCGGATAATCGAGTTTCTTATGATGCTTCTCCGCCCAGACATGGGGCTGGTGAATATCACTGTCGGGGACCCCGGCCAGTTCAGGCAGATAGTGACGGATAAAATCCCCCTTCTCATCGAAGCGCTCGCCCTGCGTGGTCGGGTTAAAGATGCGGAAATAGGGCGCCGCGTCCGTGCCGGTCGAGGCCGCCCACTGCCAGCCGCCGTTGTTCGCGGCCAGGTCACCATCAATCAGCTGCTGCATGAAATAGCGTTCACCTTCACGCCAGTCGATCAGCAGATCTTTGACCAGGAAACTGGCGGTGATCATTCGTAAGCGGTTGTGCATCCAGCCCAGCGCCTTCATCTGACGCATTGCGGCATCGACAATCGGATAGCCGGTTTTACCCGCTTTCCACGCGTCGAAATGTGCGTCGTTACGCTGCCATTCAACGTTTCGCGTCCAGTCGATAAACGGCTTGTGTCGGCACAGCGCCGGCCAGGCAACCAGCAGATGACGGTAGAATTCACGCCAGATCAGCTCGTTCAGCCAGGTGAACGCGCGGCTGTTCTCCAGCGCATCGGGATGTTCATGCAGCACGCGATGCAGGCACTGACGTGGCGACAGTACGCCGGTCGCCAGATAAACCGACAGACGGCTGGTGGCGTCCAGCGCCGGAAGGTCGCGCTTAGCGGGATAGTCGATAACCGGTTGTGTGGCGAAATGGCGCAACCGCTTCAGCGCCGCCGCTTCGCCTGGCGGAAACAGATCCTGATCAAAGGCTTCGGTCGGATAGTCAAAGGCGGGAATCGGGGAGGCTTTCAGCGGTGCGCCTTCGCGCGCTTTCGGCGCAGGCACGCACTCAGGCAGACCCTGCTGCAAGCGGCGGACAAAGGCTTTGCTGAACGGGGTAAATACCTTATACATCGAGCGATCGCCGCTCTGCACACTGCCGGGCGGCAGCAACAGGCTGTCATCAAAGCCCTGGCAAATCACGCCCGCGTCGTCGAGACGCTTTTCAGCCTCCGCATCGCGCTGGCGTTCATTAACTTCATACTGGTAATTATAGAAGAGCTGATCGACCTGCTGCTTAGCGCAGAACTGCAGCAGCGCATCAATACTGTCGCTGAAGGCGTGACACGCCTGATAGTGCAGTTCAATGCCCCGCTCCGCCAGCGCACGCTGCACCTGCAACAGACTGGCGTGGATAAACGCCGCCTGCTTCGGTGACATGTCATGCTGCTGCCACTGTGCTGGCGTGGCAAGGTAGAGCGCAATCACTTTTGCATCGCTGTCGCGGCAGGCGGCGTGCAGCGCCAGATTGTCGTTGACGCGTAAATCGTTACGCAGCCAGACCAGATGGGTGGTCATACTCCTCCTGTATTACTGTCCGTAGCGTAAGCACAAGGCTTCGGGATAGGGATCGAAATAGCGTTGCTGGGCCAGCCACGGGTGCGGGTACTCCGCCATGTAGTGTTTGAGAATGGTAATCGGCACCAGCAGCGGTTGTGTGCCCTGACGATAGCGGTCAATCAGCGTTGCCAGCTCCTGGCGCTGCGGTGAGCTCAGATGCGTGCGGAAATAGCCCTGCACATGCATCAGCACATTGGTGTGATTGCGACGTGAGGCGGGACGTGACATCAGTTCCATCATGCGATTGCGGTACTCAAAGGCAAACGCGTCCAGCGACTCCCACTGGCTCATGGAGGCGACAAAGGGTCCCAGCTCGCGGTATTTCTCCTGCGAATGCGCCAGCATCATCAGCTTGTAACGGCTGTGGAAGGCGATCAGTCCCTGCCGGGTCAGACCGCTTTCCCACATCTGATTAAATTCATGCAGCGCGCAGACACGACCGATAAAGTTCTCACGCAGCGCGGGATCGTGCAGACGACCATCTTCTTCCAGCGGCAGCCAGGGCATCTCGCGCTGCAGGAATTCAGTAAAAATACCGGTGCCTGCTTTGCGGTTATTGTTGTTATCGGGCTCATAGACCCGCACCCGCTCCATGCCACAACTGGGTGATTTGGCGCAGAGGATATAGCCACAGAGGTGATGCAGCGATTTTACCCGCTCAGCAGACCAGTCACGCATCTGCGTCGTAACCTCTTCTCCGCCATCTTTGCTGAAGCAGAGATGCAGCTCATCATCGCCCTGCTTCACCAGACGCAATGCCGGGCGCGGCGTTGGCAGACCAATCGCCATCTCAGGGCAGATGGGCTCAAAACGGACAAATGGGGTGAGATCGTCGGTCGCAAAAGTAAGACGCTTATGCCCACCATCAAATCTGACGCGGTCGCCGAGCAGGCATGCACTGATTCCAACGGGGATTTTGTTGCTCATACTTGTACAACCTCCGAAATCTTGTAGAGGTTTAAGTGTAGCGTAAAATGGTCAGGAATAAAGGGTTAAAACGGGATTCCGGATCGCTTATTCTCAGAAAAAACGCAAAAAAAAGCCCGGTCAGTTGACCAGGCCTGTTTTGCGGCAGGGGAAATCACCAGAACGCGCCACCACCCGCTTCAGCCTGCGCCAGCCAGACCGGCTTGGCGCTGGTCTTACACCAGACGCGGTGCAGGTAGCTGTAGAAACGTGCCCGATCCTGTCGAAACAGCATAACAGGAAGCGCCAGTACGCCGAGAAGAACCACCAGCGTACGTCGCGCAATAATTTTATAACGTGGATAAGCCCGATACATGGTTTCTCCTCCTGGTAAGTGAAAAAGTGTGAATGTGATCTGTGTTCAACTTTACGCCAGGTTGTGTAATTTTACTACTCATCTGACCACTTATTTGCCGCTATTTTTACTGTTTAAGCATCAACCTGTAATTAAGTTACAAAAAGGTTACCGCCTGGTTGCGTTGGCGTTGAAAGGGCCGACAGATTATGGTCGCGGACGCCAGCATAAAATGTTGATAAAGTAGCGCTTCGGTCCCCACTCAAGGCAGGTATTGCGTGACCACGGTTTTGATCGTTGAAGATGAAAAAGAGATCCGGCGCTTTGTCCGGCTGGCGCTGGAAAATGAAGCCCTTAAGGCGTTTGATGCCGATACACTGCAACGCGGACTGATTGAAGCGGCGACCCGCAAGCCGGACTTAGTGATCCTGGATCTGGGTCTGCCGGATGGAGATGGCACCGATTTCATTCGTGACCTGCGACAGTGGAGCGCCATACCGGTGATTGTGCTGTCAGCGCGCAGCGATGAGCAGGATAAGATCGCCGCACTGGATGCGGGGGCAGATGACTATCTGACTAAACCCTTTGGCATTGGCGAACTGCTGGCGCGCGTCCGGGTTGCGCTGCGTCGTCATAGTGGCCAGCAGCCGGATGCCAGGGTGACGTTCGCCGACGTCAGCGTCGATTTCGCCGCACGACGGGTACAGCGCGGCAGCAGCGAGATTCACCTTACCCCGATTGAATTTCGTCTGTTGAGTATTCTGCTGAACAATGCCGGTAAGGTGCTGACGCAGCGGCAGTTGCTGAGCCAGGTCTGGGGACCCAATGCGGTGGAGCACAGCCATTACTTGCGCATCTATATGGGACATCTGCGCCAGAAACTGGAAGCCAATCCGACACAACCGGCTCATCTGCTGACGGAAACCGGGATCGGCTATCGCTTTATGCCATAAAAAAAGGCGCCAGAGGCGCCTGAGACTGTCAACAAATTCTGGCCCGGTTCGCTGTGAGACCGAGCTTGCTCAGGAAACAGGGTCAGATCGGAAAGACGCAAAAGCCGTCATCCATGACACGCTCGGCCCACGCCATCCATGGCGTGGGACGCTTTCCTCTTCTGACCCTGTTCCCTGCGCGTTAAATAAATCCGTTGCGGTCAGATTTACTCTGATGTGAGTTTACCAGCAGTCTGAGGCGCGCGATGCGCCTCTTTATCTGCCCGACTAATCAGGCGTTTTTCAGCACTTCGCTGACAATCTCAACGGCTTCTTTCTCAATCTGCGCGCGGTGTTCAGCGCCCAGGAAGCTTTCACAGTAGATTTTGTAAGCGTCTTCGGTGCCTGAAGGACGGGCAGCAAACCAGCCATTCTCCGTCATCACTTTCAGACCGCCGATAGATGCACCATTACCTGGCGCGGCAGTCAGACGAGCGGTGATAGGATCACCTGCCAGCGTATCAGCGCTGACCATCTCCGGTGACAGCTTCGACAGCGCGGCTTTCTGCGCTGAGGTGGCTGATGCCTGCAGACGGTTGTAGCTTGGTGCGCCAAAGCGTGCTGCCAGTTCGTCATAGTGCTGCTGCGGATTTTTACCGGTTACGGCAGTAATTTCAGCGGCCAGCAGACACATGATGATGCCATCTTTGTCCGTAGACCACGGCGTACCGTCGAAACGCAGGAATGAAGCGCCTGCGCTCTCTTCGCCACCGAAACCGAGGCTGCCGTCATACAGACCATCAACAAACCATTTGAAACCCACCGGCACTTCCACCAGCTTGCGACCAATGTCGTTGACCACACGGTCAATCATGGCGCTGGAGACCAGGGTTTTACCCACGGCAACATCCTGACCCCACTGTGGGCGGTGCTGGAACAGATAGTTGATCGCCACCGCCAGATAGTGGTTTGGATTCATCAGACCCGCCGGGGTCACAATGCCGTGACGGTCATAATCGGGATCGTTGCCGAACGCCAGATCGAACTTGTCACGGTAAGCCAGCAGGCCTGCCATTGCGCTTTCAGACGAGCAGTCCATGCGGACCACGCCATCTTTATCCAGATGCATAAAGCGGAAGGTCTGATCGACCGCGTCATTCACCAGCGTCAGATCCAGCTTGTAGTGCTCAGCAATACGCTGCCAGTAAGCAATACCGGAACCACCCAGTGGATCCACACCCAGCTTCAGGCCCGCTTTCTGAATCGCCGGGAAGTCGATAATCTCTGCCAGACCTTCAACATAAGGCTGGATCAGATCTTTTTCGACCACATGACCGCTGGCCATCGCCTGCTCCAGCGGCAGACGTTTCACCTCTTTCAGGCCATCTTTGATCAGCTGATTGGCACGATCTTCAACCACTTTGGTGACGTTGGTATCAGCAGGTCCGCCGTTAGGTGGGTTGTACTTGATGCCGCCATCTTCCGGTGGGTTATGCGACGGCGTAATCACGATGCCGTCAGCCAGCGCGCCACCCGCTTTGTTGTGCTCAAGAATCGCATTCGAGATCGCAGGGGTCGGCGTATAGCCATTATCCTGCTGCACAATCACATCAACGCCGTTCGCCGCCAGCACTTCCAGAACAGACAGGATGGCGGGTTCTGACAGCGCATGGGTGTCTTTACCGACGTAGCAAGGCCCGGTGATACCATTCTTTTTACGCTCTTCGGCAATCGCCTGAGCGATCGCCAGAATGTGCATCTCGTTGAAGCTTTGACGCCCTGCACTGCCGCGATGGCCGGAAGTGCCAAATTTCACCGCATGTTCCGGGTTCGCCACATCGGGCTGCAGGACATAATATTGTGACGTTAATTGTGCAACGTTAATCAAATCGCTCTGCTGGGCGGGTTGCCCGGCACGTGGGTGATTGGCCATTGGCGCTGCTCCCTGACGCTTAAGTTTTAAATGGTGCCGCAAACTTTCTCGGTCAGTTCCGCAGGGAACTGCATCGAGAGCATGATGTGTTCGATCATGCTGCATTTACGACCAGTATTGGTGTTGGTGATCACCCAGTACGGCGTGCCGGGCACATGCTTCGGCTTAGTATGGGTGCCATTCTGCAACAGCGTATGCTCATCACCTGCAAAATAGACGCGGGTGCGGCCCTGCAGAGATGCAGTAGCTTCAGCAAAGGCTGCGGTATCAAGACGATAGAGCGTTGACAAGATAAGCATAAAGCGATTCACCGCCCGCTTCTGCTCCGCATATTCATCGGAAAGCAGCAGCTCGCGCACCGCGCGGACACGATCCTGCGGGCGCGAACCCACAGACGCAGGCTGGGACTCTTTCGCTGCATCTTTTGAGGCTGGCTGTGCAGGCGAAGCGGGTGCAGTCTGACCGGCCGTGAACTTCAGCATACGACGCAGAATGTCGGATGCGCTTTCACCAATGTGTTGCGTGTGGCTGGCAATATAACGGTAGAGCTCTTCGTCAACTTCGATCGTTTTCATCTTATTCCGTACGGTTCTTTCTCATGACAGAACCACCTGTTTCCTGAAAAGCTCTGAGTATAGTCAGGCAATTCAAAGGGTGTGTGGGTTCTAACATCAGGATTATAAAGTTAAAGTCAGGCGGGTTGTTAGCAATCAAACGGTTTACGGGCAAAAGTCAGAATATGTCCTAATGCCGCCGGAACCGGCGCGCCTGAAAAGGTGAAACCATGATAACCTAAGCTCAGGTCTCAAACTTAAGAACTTTGCTATGATTTTGAACGCCCGTCTGCAAACTGAACAATCCCCTGCTGATTCTCTGCCCATCCTGCTTATTCACGGTCTGTTTGGCAGTCTCGATAACCTTGGCGTGCTGGCGCGCGGGCTGAAAGATGCCGGTCCGTTGCTGCAGGTAGATGTCCGCAACCACGGACTTTCACCACGATCTGACGAGATGAACTACGCTGTAATGGCGCAGGATATGGTCGAAACACTGGATGCACATGGCATTGATCGCGTCGCGGTGATCGGACACTCGATGGGCGGTAAAATCGCCATGACCATGAGCGCGCTGGTGCCGGAACGCATTGAGCGCCTGGTGATGATCGATATCGCCCCGGTGGATTACCAGACGCGCCGTCATGACCAGATATTTGCCGGCATTCGTGCCGTCACCGATGCGGGCGTCTCATCCCGCAGCGAGGCGGCGAAGGTCATGCGAACGCTGATCGAGGAAGAAGGGGTGATCCAGTTCCTGCTGAAATCCTTCCAGGAGGGGGAGTGGCGCTTCAATGTCCCGGTGCTGTGGGATAACTACACCACGATATCTGGCTGGCAGCCGGTTCCCGCCTGGAATCACCCGGCGCTGTTTATTCGCGGCGGCGACTCCAGCTACCTGGATAACAGCTATCGCGATGCGTTGCTGCAGCAGTTCCCGGCCGCTCAGGCGCATGTGATCGGTGGCGCAGGACACTGGGTTCATGCAGAGAAACCCGATGCCGTTTTGCGCAGTGTCCGTCGCTTTTTTGCGCTTTAAAAGCAAATAGATGGCGGTAAAAGTTTAGGATTGGCGTCCGGCGTAAGCGTGAAGTATGATGGCGCGCTAAAATTTTGCCGCGGGTCAGTTTTGCTGCGGCAATGGCCAATAATTTATAATCTGCGCGGTGAGTGTCTGGCGCCCGCCCCCATTCAGTTTTACTAAGCCATGGCAAAAGAACAGACTGACCGCACGACGCTCGATCTCTTTGCTGATGAGCGCCGCCCTGGTCGACCCAAAACCAGTCCGCTTTCGCGTGATGAACAGCTGCGCATTAACAAGCGCAATCAACTGAAACGTGACAAAGGACGCGGGCTTCGTCGTGTCGAACTGAAAATGAACAGTGACGCCGTCGATGCACTCAATACGCTGGCAGAACAGCGCAATCTCAGCCGTAGCGAACTGATTGAACAGATGCTACTGGCACAGCTCAAACTGGATTAATGCGGGCAAATCGCACGCAGGAGCAAATGTCGGGGCTTTAACCGTTCACCGGTTTTCTCTCGTCTGCTATTATTCGCTGAAATGTGCTGCGGCACACATCTCATCATCAGGATTTAAGAGGTTATTTTACTCATGGCACTCGTAGGCATCTTCTTCGGCAGCGATACCGGCAATACCGAAAACATTGCAAAAATGATCCAGAAACAGCTGGGTACAGATGTTGCAGAAGTCCATGACATCGCAAAAAGCACAAAAGAAGATCTGGAAGCGTTTGATATCCTGCTGCTGGGTATTCCGACCTGGTACTACGGCGAAGCGCAGTGCGACTGGGATGACTTTTTCCCGACGCTGGAAGAGATCGATTTTAACGGCAAGCTGGTTGCGCTGTTTGGCTGTGGCGACCAGGAAGATTACGCAGAGTATTTCTGTGATGCCATGGGCACGATTCGCGACATTATCGAACCGCACGGTGCCGTGATTGTCGGACACTGGCCAACTGAAGGCTACCACTTCGAAGCTTCGAAAGGCCTGGCCGATGACACCCACTTCCTGGGCCTGGCCATTGACGAAGATCGCCAGCCTGAGCTGACCAGCCAGCGTGTTGACCAATGGGTTAAGCAGATTTTTGATGAACTGCAGCTGAAAGAGATCATCGAAGCCTGATCCTGCCCGACTCAATGTGAGCGCCAGCTCACATTGAGGCAATGAAAATGCCTATAGAAATAATAGCCACATTTTTTTAACTTTCTCCGTTTAATCTGTAGAATACCCGCATCGATCTTCCGCTTATTTTCTCAGGCGGCAAGACTAAGTGATGTGCTAACAGACCTCTGTCAGAATCTTCCCCGGCCCGGTGACGAATCCCCAATAGCCCATGATGATTCAGACACGCCCTCTGGTTTTCATTTCATCGCTTCAGTTCTATAATGAGACGCAAATGAGAATGAGCACAGATCGACATTCAAGGCGATAAGCCACAAAAGTGAATATTAGTAACAGGACAAAATCCGCATGACTGACAACAACACCGCATTAAAGAAGGCTGGCCTGAAAGTAACGCTGCCCAGACTGAAAATTCTGGAAGTGCTTCAGGAACCTGAGTGCCATCACGTCAGTGCGGAAGATTTGTATAAACGCCTGATCGACATTGGCGAAGAGATTGGCCTGGCGACCGTTTACCGTGTTCTGAACCAGTTTGATGATGCCGGTATTGTGACTCGTCACAACTTTGAAGGCGGCAAGTCTGTCTTCGAACTGACGCAGCAGCATCACCACGATCACCTGATCTGCCTGGATTGCGGCAAGGTTATCGAGTTCAGCGACGAATCGATTGAAACGCGTCAGCGTGAAATCGCGACCCGCCATGGCATCAAGCTGACCAACCACAGCCTCTATCTCTATGGACACTGTACGCTGGGCGATTGCCGTGAAGACGAAACGCTGCACGACCAGTAACGCTGGCGCGGCCTGAAATAAAAAAACCGGTGAATTCACCGGTTTTTTTTCGTCTGTTTTCTGCCCTCACCTCAGGCGACCAGCGTCTCCTGCAGATAGCGCCAGCGTGGAATAGAGCTGCTGCAATCCAGAATGGCCAGCGAAATGCGGCTCTGGTTATTGCCGTTCATCATCTGCATTTCGCGATACTGTACGACGATCTCTTTTTCATGATGAGAGAGAATGACATGTTCACAGGTGGCAATGCGCATCCCTTCCCGCTGCCCTTGTAACTGCTGGAAAAGATCCTCGACCTCGTTCAGATTGTACTCTTTGCCCTTTGGGGTCACCATGCGAAATTCAGGATGAAAATAGGACATCAGCAGCTGGAAACTGTCATCAGATCCGGCTGGCTGATTAAAAATACGTTCAATGAGCTGATGTAAAACGACGACACTGTGTTTGGCTTCCTGGGCGAGAACTGTCATTTTTTTTCCTTCTGTAACCCGCTTTGCAACCTCTGAGAGCGGATAGCCTACCTGAAAGCTGACAATTCACATCCTGAAATTGATTAATTTTTTTAAACTCAGATTGCTCCCACAAGGCGGTATTGAACCGGTTGTGGTTAGTGCAGAATAAACGTCGGCGATGGTAAAAATCGGGGCAATAAAAAAGGGCGATAAATCGCCCTTTTGTCATTTTATGAGGTCAGCCCCAAAAAATTTATTCGCCCGTTTTGGTCCAGGTATCACGAAGACCAACGGTGCGGTTAAACACCAGTTGCGTGGGTTTCGAGTAAACGCTGTCGGCGCAGAAATAACCTTCACGTTCAAACTGAAACGGTGTTGTTGGTTCCACATCGCGCAGGCTGGGTTCAACAAAGCCGTTTTTGATGGTCAGTGACTCAGGATTAATGACCGCCAGGAAATCCTCTGCAGCAGCCGGGTTTGGCACACTGAACAGACGATCATACAGACGGAACTCAGCTGGCTGCGCGTGATCCGCAGAAACCCAGTGAATCACGCCTTTGACTTTGCGGCCATCGGCTGGATCTTTGCTCAGCGTATCAACATCGCTGGTGCAGTAGATGCAGGTAATGTTGCCCGCTTCATCTTTGGCGACCCGCTCAGCACGAATCACATAGGCGTTACGCAGGCGGACTTCTTTGCCCAGCACCAGACGCTTATATTGTTTGTTCGCCTCTTCACGGAAATCCGCGCGATCGATCCAGATCTCGCGGCTGAACGGCACTTCACGCGTGCCCATCTCCGGTTTACCCGGATGATTTGGCATGGTGACGATTTCGCTATGGCCTGCTGGCAGGTTTTCGATCACCACTTTAAGCGGATCTAAAACCGCCATGGCGCGGGGCGCATTCTCGTTGAGATCATCGCGGATACAGGACTCCAGCGAGGCCATCTCCACGATGTTATCCTGCTTGGTCACGCCAATACGACGACAGAACTCACGGATAGAAGCGGCGGTGTAACCACGACGACGCAGACCTGAAACGGTCAGCATGCGCGGATCGTCCCACCCTTCTACGTGCTTCTCGGTCACCAACTGAGTGAGTTTACGTTTCGACATCACCGCATACTCCAGATTCAGGCGCGAGAATTCATACTGACGCGGATGAACCGGAATAGTGATGTTGTCCAGCACCCAATCATAGAGACGGCGGTTGTCCTGAAACTCCAGCGTACAGAGCGAGTGCGTAATGCCTTCCAGCGCATCGGAGATGCAGTGGGTAAAGTCATACATCGGGTAGATGCACCACTTATTGCCGGTCTGGTGGTGTTCCGCGAACTTGATGCGGTAAAGCACCGGATCGCGCATCACGATAAAATTAGAGGCCATGTCGATTTTGGCGCGCAGACAGGCGGTGCCTTCGGCAAACTCACCGTTTCGCATCTTCTCAAACAGCGCCAGATTCTCTTCCACGCTGCGATCGCGATAAGGGCTGTTTTTACCCGGCTCTTTCAGGGTGCCGCGATATTCACGAATCGCATCCGGACTCAGTTCATCAACGTAGGCCAGTCCTTTGGAAATCAGCTCGATGGCATAGTTGTAGAGCTGATCGAAATAGTTTGATGAGTAACAGACCTCACCGCTCCACTCAAAACCCAGCCACTGAACGTCACGCTTGATGGATTCAACGAATTCCATATCCTCTTTAACCGGATTGGTATCGTCGAAACGCAGGTTGCATTGCCCCTGATAATCCTGGGCGATGCCAAAATTCAGACAGATCGATTTCGCATGACCAATATGCAGATAGCCATTGGGCTCCGGCGGAAAACGGGTATGCACGCTGCTGTGCTTACCGCTCGCCAAATCTTCGTCAATGATCTGACGAATAAAGTTAGTTGGGCGGGCTTCAGCCTCACTCATCTCAAAAATCCTCAATACGAATAACGGGTGATTTGTACCACGAAGTAACGGAGTATGATCCACAAAGCGTCTGAGGGAAACAACCGTTTGTTAAGCCTTTAAAACAAAAAAGGCAGGAATCGCTTCCTGCCTGTGGGGTTCTGTTGCGGGGATTAGCCTTTCACTTCATACAGCGGGGTTTCCCCTGCTATTACCTGACCCTGTGCCAGTAAAGTCAGACCGGCGAAATCGTCGCTGTTGCTGACCACGACCGGACTCACCATTGAGCGGGCATTGGCGTTAAGGAATTCAAGGTCCATCTCCAGTACTCGCTGACCGGCGACCACGCTGGCCCCCTCTTCAACCAGACGGGTAAAGCCTTTACCTTCCAGCGCCACGGTATCCAGCCCCATGTGCACCACAATCTCCACGCCATTGTCGGTTTCCAGACAGAAGGCATGATTGGTGTTAAAGATTTTCACCAGCGTACCGGCAATCGGTGCCACTACCCATTTGTCGCTGGGCTTGATCGCCAGACCGTCGCCCACCGCTTTGCTGGCAAAGGCTTCATCCGGCACATCATCCAGCGCCACGACTTCACCGCTGACCGGCGCCAGCAGCGTGGCGATGACCTGCTTCTCACTGTTCAGCACCGCCTGCGGTTTAACGTCCGGCTCGGCCGGCGCACTGCTGGTAGCCGCTGCAGCGACCGGACCTTTGGTCAGCACTTTTTTCATGGCCGAGGCGATGCTTTCTGCCTGGGTACCTACGATGATCTGCACGCTCTGTTTGTTAAGACGGATCACACCGGACGCGCCAAGACGCTTAGCAACCGCCTCATTCACCTGCGCCGAGTCATTCACGTTAAGACGCAGACGGGTGATACAGGCATCGATGCTGGTTAAGTTAGCTGAACCACCAATCGCCCCAATGTAACGGCGCGCCAGTGACTCTGTGGCACTTTCACCGTTATCCGTTTTATCAACGTTAACGTCATAACCATCAGTTTCATCACCATCAACCGCCAGCTCGCGGCCCGGCGTCATCAGGTTGAATTTTTTGATGGTAAAGCGGAACACCACATAATAGATAACGAAGAAGACCAGACCCTGCGGGATCAGCATGTACCAGTGTGTCGCCAGCGGATTACGGGTCGACAGCACCATATCCACCAGCCCGGCGCTGAAACCAAATCCGGCAATCCAGTGCATGCTGGCAGCGATGAAGACAGAAATACCGGTCAGGACGGCGTGGATCAGATAAAGCACGGGTGCCACGAACATGAAGGAGAACTCCAGCGGTTCGGTAATACCCGTAAAGAAGGCAGCAAACGCCGCGGCCAGCATGATACTACCCACTTTGACGCGGTTCTCAGGACGTGCACAGTGGTAGATAGCCAGCGCAGCACCCGGCAGACCAAACATCATGATCGGGAAGAAGCCCGCCTGATAACGACCGGTGATGCCGACAGTTGCCGATCCGTCAGCCAGTGACTGTGCACCGCCAAGGAATTTAGGAATGTCATTAATGCCCGCAACATCGAACCAGAACACCGAGTTCAGGGCGTGATGCAGACCGACCGGAATCAGCAGGCGGTTAAAGAAGGCGTAGATACCGGCACCGGCAGAGCCGAGCTTCTGGATATGTTCACCAAAGCCGACCAGACCGTTAAAGATAACCGGCCAGATATACATCAGGATAAAGGCGACCAGGATCATCAGGAACGAAACGAGAATCGGCACCAGTCGCCGTCCGCTGAAGAAGGAGAGTGCTTTCGGCAGCTCGACGTGGCTGAAGCGGTTATAGACCTCCGCCGACAGGATACCGACCAGAATACCGACAAACTGGTTATTAATTTTACCAAACGCCACAGGCACCTGGTCAACCGGCATCTTCTGTATCATCGCCACCGCGGCCGGTGAGCAGAGCGTGGTGACTACCAGGAATCCGACAAAGCCGGTCAGGGCTGCCGCACCATCTTTATCTTTCGACATGCCATACGCGACACCAATCGCAAACAGCACTGACATGTTTTCGATGATGGCAGCACCAGATTTGATCAGTAACGCCGCCAGCGCATTACCTGCGCCCCAGCTGTCTGGATCGATCCAGTAGCCCACGCCCATTAATATCGCTGCTGCTGGCAGGGTTGCTACCGGCACCATCAGTGCGCGCCCCACCTTTTGTAAGTAACCTAACATATCCCCTTCCCCCTATGAGCCTGACTTGTCGCTTTGCGCTGCTTAATGTTGTTATGTCAGCTGCAAAGATCGTTAATACACTTCATATCACGCAGCGAAGTGTAATGATAAATTAATTCGCCTCGCAAATTAAAAGCCTGGTAAATGTGATTTTTATCACTAAAAAACATCGTTTCATACGGCAACATCTGGCTATGACCGTAAACTTATTTTATGATCCGAAATATTGAATTATGCGCTGGCCATGGCGACAATGAATCATCTGTTCAGATTGGTGACTCACGCAACGGCTTAGCCATCCCCTTTCTATTTTCAATTGAGGTGAAACATGAGACTGATTCCTTTAGCGACGCCAACCCAGGTGGGAAAATGGGCCGCCCGACATATTGTTAATCGTATCAATGCGTTTAACCCGACGGCGGATAAACCTTTTGTCCTGGGGCTGCCAACCGGCGGTACGCCACTGGAAGCGTACAAACACCTGATTGATATGCACAAAGCGGGCCAGGTCAGTTTTAAAAACGTCGTGACATTCAATATGGATGAATATGTTGGCCTGCCAAAAGAGCATCCTGAGAGCTATCACAGCTTCATGTATCGCAATTTCTTCGATCACGTTGATATTCAACCGGAAAATATCAACCTGCTGAATGGTAATGCCCCCGATATTGACGCAGAATGTCGTCAGTACGAAGAGAAAATTCGCGCGCTGGGTAAAATTCACCTGTTCATGGGCGGCGTTGGCAACGACGGTCATATCGCCTTTAACGAACCGGCTTCCTCTCTCGCTTCCCGTACCCGCATTAAAACCCTGACCCATGACACCCGCGTGGCGAACTCCCGCTTCTTTAACGGTGACGTTGATCAGGTGCCTAAATATGCGCTGACGGTCGGCGTCGGTACGCTGCTGGATGCAGAGGAAGTGATGATTCTGGTTACCGGCCATGTTAAAGCGCAGGCATTACAGGCGGCGGTTGAAGGCAACGTTAATCATATGTGGACCATCAGTTGCCTGCAGCTGCACGCGAAATCGGTGGTAGTGTGCGATGAGCCGGCCACCATGGAACTGAAAGTGAAAACCGTGAAATATTTCCGCGAAATGGAAGCGGAAAATATGAAAGGCGTGTAACAGAACATTGTCATGCCCTGCTGTTACGCTGAGTGACAGCAGGCCAGGACGGGAGAAGAAAGATGTACGCATTAGTTAACGGTCGAATCTACAGTGGCCATGAGGTTCTGGATAATCACGCGGTGGTGGTTGCCGATGGGCGTATTGCGCGCATCTGTCCGCGTGAAGCGCTCCCGGCGGATATGGAGCAGCGGGATATGGCAGGGGCAAATATTGCGCCAGGCTTTATCGATCTCCAGCTCAATGGCTGCGGTGGCGTGCAGTTCAATGACAGCCTTGAGGCGCTCAGCATTGAAACGCTGGAAACGATGCAGCGCGCCAATGAAAAGTCTGGCTGCACCAGCTTTTTACCGACTCTGATAACCAGCAGCGACGACCTGATGAAGCGGGCGATTGAAACCATGCGCGCCTACCTGCAGAAACATCAGAATCAGGCGCTGGGTCTGCATCTGGAAGGGCCCTGGCTGAGCAAAGCGAAAAAAGGCACCCACGATCCGGCGCTGATTCGCCTGCCGGATGCGGCAATGGTGCAGTACCTGTGCGACAACGCGGACGTCATCACCAAAGTCACGCTTGCCCCTGAAAATGCGGGTAGCGATGTGATTCGTCAATTGACTGATGCCGGGATTATTGTCTCAGCCGGTCACTCGAATGCGACCTATGAAGAGGCTAAAGCGGGCTTTTCTGCTGGTGTGAGTTTCGCGACGCACCTCTACAACGCCATGCCCACCTTTGCCGGACGTGAACCCGGGCTTATCGGTGCGCTGTTTGATTCGCCTGATGTATACTGCGGCATTATTGCGGACGGTTTACATGTACATTACGCTAACGTGCGCAATGCAAAACGCATCAAAGGCGACAAACTGGTGCTGGTCACGGATGCCACTGCACCGGCTGGCGCGGACATAAGCGAGTTTATTTTTGCAGGCAAAACAATCTATTATCGCGATGGGCTCTGTGTCGACGAAAACGGCACATTAAGTGGTTCTGCCCTGACGATGATTGAAGCGGTACAAAACAGCGTTGAGCATGCAGGGATCGCACTGGACGAAGCGTTGCGCATGGCAACACTCTACCCGGCACGGGCGATGGGCGTGGAAAGGCAGTCAGGCTCGATCGAAGCAGGAAAAATCGCGAACCTGACTGTGTTTACGCGCGACTTTAAAATCATAAAGACGTTTGTCAACGGAGACGACGTCCTGAGCGAGTAAGCACTGAATGACCACTGGCGGCCAGTCACAAATAGGAAATGTCGATCTTGTTAAGCAACTCAATAGCGCAGCGGTTTACCGGCTGATTGATCAACAGGGGCCGATATCGCGCATTCAGATTGCCGAACTTAGCCAGCTCGCGCCCGCCAGCGTCACCAAAATTACCCGTCAGTTGATTGAGCGCGGCCTGATCAAAGAGGTAGACCAGCAGGCGTCTACCGGTGGTCGCCGCGCCATCTCCATTATCACTGAAACCCGCCATTTCCATACCATCGGCGTCCGCCTCGGACGCAACGACGCCACCCTGACTCTGTTTGACCTCAGCGGTAAATCGCTGGCGCAGGAAGATTATGCGCTGCCGGAACGCACCCAGGAGACGCTGGAACATGCGCTGTTTAACGCCATCAGCAGCTTCATTGAGCAGCACCAGCGTAAAATTCGCGAGCTGATCGCGATTTCAGTGATCCTGCCTGGGCTGGTCGATCCGATTAACGGCGTGATCCGCTATATGCCACACATCTCTGTCAGCCGCTGGCCGCTGGTCGCCAGCCTGAAAAAACGTTTTAACGTTACCAGTTTTGTGGGTCATGATATTCGCAGCCTGGCGCTGGCCGAGCACTATTTCGGTGCAAGCCGCGACAGTGCTGACTCGATTCTGGTGCGTTTACACCGTGGCACGGGCGCCGGCATTATTGCCAACGGCCATATTTTTCTCGGCAGCAACGGCAACGTTGGCGAGATCGGCCATATTCAGGTCGACCCGCTTGGCGAGCGCTGTCACTGCGGCAACTTTGGCTGCCTTGAAACTATTGCCGCCAACGGCGCCATTGAAAATCGGGTACGCCATCTGCTGAATCAGGGCTATCCCAGCGTACTGACGCTGGAGGCGTGCCAGATATCTCACATCTGCAAAGCGGCCAATCAGGGTGATGCACTGGCCTGCGAAGTGGTTGAGCACGTTGGCCGTTATCTTGGCAAAGCTATCGCGATTGCGATCAACCTGTTTAATCCGCAAAAAGTGGTGCTGGCGGGTGAGATCACTGAAGCAGAAAAAGTGCTGCTGCCCGCGATTGAGGGCTGCATTAATACTCAGGCATTAGAGGCCTTCCGTAAAAATCTGCCGGTCGTGCGTTCCACCCTGGATCATCGTTCCGCTATTGGCGCCTTTGCGCTCGCTAAACGTGCCATGCTTAACGGCATTCTGCTGCAACATCTTCTGGAAGACTAAGCTAACCCGCTGCTGTGGCGGGCCATATCGGATCTGACTATGACCATTAAAAGCGTAATTTGTGATATCGATGGCGTGCTGATGCACGACAACACGGCCGTTCCCGGCGCACAGGAGTTTTTACAGCGCATTCTGGCCAAAGAGATGCCGCTGGTGGTGCTGACGAACTATCCCTCGCAAACCGAGCAGGATCTGGCAAACCGCTTTGCCTCGGCCGGTGTCGAGGTGCCCGACTCCGTTTTCTATACCTCCGCAATGGCAACCGCCGACTTCCTGCGCCGTCAGGAGGGCAAAAAGGCGTATGTGATTGGTGAGGGCGCACTGATTCATGAACTCTACAAAGCGGGCTTTACCATTACCGATGTGAATCCCGATTTTGTCATTGTCGGAGAGACGCGCTCGTTTAACTGGGACATGATGCATAAAGCGGCTTTCTTCGTGGCTAATGGCGCTCGCTTTATTGCCACCAATCCGGATACCCATGCACGCGGTTTTATTCCTGCCTGTGGCGCACTCTGTGCGGGTATTGAGAAGATATCAGGCCGTCGCCCGTTTGTGGTCGGCAAGCCCAGCCCCTACATCATGCGCGCCGCGCTGAACAAAATGCAGGCCCACTCGGAAGAGACCGTGATTGTCGGTGACAATCTGCGAACCGATATTCTGGCCGGTTTTCAGGCGGGTCTGGAGACGGTGCTGGTGCTCTCCGGCGTCTCGACGCTGAGTGATATCGATGCCATGCCGTTCCGTCCGGACTGGATCTACCCTTCTGTGGCCGATATCGACCTGTTCTGATTCATTTCTCTTATGACGCATCCGGCTAATCTGTGATGCGTCACCTCTTTTTGCGCTATATATCCCACTTTTACTGCCTGATTTCTGCTCACAAAAGCTATTTTATTGCTGATCCATCAACGAAACGGCATTAAAATTATCGTTTATTCAATTTTATTGCCATGCAAGCAATCTTTTTATCAGTAAATCACGATTCCTCTTGCATTGAATGCACCAAATAGCGCATTTTCTTATGTATCACGCAGCATCAGGCTGCCGGACAAACGCAAAAGATAACATCGCCGTAAGGTGAGCTCAGGAGTCAGTTATGTGTTCAATTTTTGGTGTGCTGGATCTGAAAACCGATCCTGTTGAGCTGCGCAAAAAAGCGCTGGAATGTTCACGCTTAATGCGTCATCGCGGCCCGGACTGGTCAGGCGTCTACGCCGATGACCATGCTATTCTGGCGCATGAACGTCTCTCAATTGTTGACGTTAACAATGGCGCACAGCCGCTGTACAACGCCGATCACACCCACGTACTGGCAGTTAACGGCGAAATTTATAACCATCAGGCACTGCGCGCTGAACTCAGCGATCGCTACGCGTTTCAGACCGGTTCTGACTGTGAAGTGATTCTGGCGCTCTATCAGGAGAAAGGTGTCGATTTCCTCGATGAGCTGGAAGGCATGTTCGCCTTTATCCTCTATGACACCGTTAAAAAAACGTACCTGATTGGTCGCGACCACATCGGCATCATCCCGCTATATATGGGTAACGATGAGCATGGCAACCTGTTTGTTGCTTCAGAAATGAAAGCGCTGGTGCCAGCCTGCCGTTCAATCAAAGAGTTCCCGCCGGGAAGCTACCTCTACAGCACCGATGGCGAGATCCGCCGTTACTGGCAGCGCGACTGGATGGAATATAAAAACGTTGAGCACAACACCACCGACGCCGCTGGCCTGAAACATGCGCTGGAAGAGTCCGTGAAAAGCCACCTGATGTCAGATGTGCCTTACGGCGTGCTGCTGTCAGGCGGTCTGGACTCTTCCATCATTTCAGCCGTGACCAAACGTTACGCGGCGAAACGGGTTGAAGATCAGGATAAAAGTGATGCGTGGTGGCCACAGCTGCACTCCTTCGCGGTAGGGCTGGAAGGTTCACCCGACTTAAAAGCGGCGAAATCGGTGGCGGAGCATCTGGGCACCGTACACCATGAAATTCATTTCACCGTGCAGGAAGGTCTGGATGCCATTCGCGATGTGATTTATCACATTGAAACCTATGACGTCACCACCATTCGTGCCTCTACGCCAATGTACTTAATGTCGCGTAAAATTAAAGCGATGGGCATTAAGATGGTGCTGTCGGGCGAAGGCGCAGATGAAGTCTTCGGCGGCTATCTCTATTTCCACAAGGCGCCAAACGCCAAAGAGTTCCACGAAGAAAACGTGCGTAAACTGCAGGCGCTGCATATGTTCGACTGCGCCCGTGCCAACAAAGCGATGTCCGCCTGGGGCGTTGAAGCCCGCGTACCGTTCCTGGATAAAAAATTCCTGGATGTGGCGATGCGAATCAACCCGGCCGATAAAATGTGTGGCAGCAACGGTAAAATGGAGAAGCACATTCTGCGTGAATGTTTCTCCTCTTACCTGCCGGAGAGCGTGGCGTGGCGTCAGAAAGAGCAGTTCTCGGATGGCGTGGGTTACAGCTGGATCGACTCACTGAAAGAAGTGGCTGCGAAGCAAATCAGCGATCAGCAGCTGGCTACCGCTCACTTCCGCTTCCCGTTCAACACGCCGGGTTCGAAAGAAGCCTATCTCTATCGTGAGATCTTTGAAGAGCTGTTCCCGCTGGCGAGCGCGGCAGAGTGTGTGCCTGGCGGTCCATCGGTCGCCTGTTCTTCTGCCAAAGCGATTGAATGGGATGAAGCGTTTAAAAACATGGACGATCCCTCTGGTCGTGCCGTGGGTGTGCATCAGTCAGCCTATAAATAAGCCGGCTGAAAGCAACCAGAATGGGCCCGCTGCGGCCCATTTTTTTTACGATTAGCGTTGTATTCACTGAAAAATTGCCGAATAAACACCCAGGCTGGTTATAAGCCAGTCAAACAGCGATTATCTGGCAAAAAACGGTAAAAAAATTGTTGACGCTGTCTGGTCAACTCCGCATAATGCGCCCCGCAACGCCGATGAAGGTAACGCGAAAAAAAGATGGCTACGTAGCTCAGCTGGTTAGAGCACAGCACTCATAATGCTGGGGTCACAGGTTCGATTCCCGTCGTAGCCACCATCTTTTTTTGCGGGAGTGGCGAAATTGGTAGACGCACCAGATTTAGGTTCTGGCGCCGCAAGGTGTGCGAGTTCAAGTCTCGCCTCCCGCACCATTTCATTATTCGGCAGCGTGGATGGGATATCGCCAAGCGGTAAGGCACCGGTTTTTGATACCGGCATTCCCTGGTTCGAATCCAGGTATCCCAGCCAATTTCGATGATTCTCGAGGCTGAGAACGGACGAATGGGATATCGCCAAGCGGTAAGGCACCGGTTTTTGATACCGGCATTCCCTGGTTCGAATCCAGGTATCCCAGCCATCATTGAAATGCAGTACAATTTGGCTACGTAGCTCAGCTGGTTAGAGCACAGCACTCATAATGCTGGGGTCACAGG